>JBFMAK010000002.1 GCA_040755695.1 Candidatus Diapherotrites archaeon
GGGGCGTGCAAAAGCTTAAATGCAGATGAACCCTTTATAATAATAAAAACAGCAATTCAACGGTGCTTTAATGAATAACCCGACAAAAGCATTAATTTTAATTACTGTAATAACAATTCAACTAAGTTTTGCTGCGGCTGCAATAGATTTCAGTTGCAGTTTAGACAAAACACAAGGAAATGCAAATTTTGACTGGTTTACAGCAACCATGACCATGAACTCGCCAGGCACTTACAGATACTGCTTTCAATGGACTGACTCTGATTTGTGCAGTAATCCAAACAACCCCAATAACTGGGATAAAAAGAAGTATGCCATTGAAGGCTCTTTTGATGTAAATGGTTTTGCAAGAAACACAAGTACAGGGGAAATAGACAAAAGGGGGTGCGGCAAAGTTTATGTTGGACCAGGCCCTTCAATATCACAAAATATAATTAACATAATTGAAATGGATGCGGTTCCAAGAAAACTTAAAATGGATGAAAACATTCTCTTCACTTCGACAGTGAAGAATTTGTATGAAGGGGAAGTGGAAGTAGACCTGAATTTTTATATTTCGGATGAATCAGGAAACAGTATTGCCGGGCCTTCTGTTTATTTAGGCCCAACAAAGATTGCTGCAGGGCAAAGCTATAGGTTTGACTGGAATTACACTGTGAAGGCACCGCTCCAGGCAGGAAAAAACTACTTCATTAACTCCAAAGCAGACGCAAATTATACTGAACTGCCAGAATACAAGAGAGACAATGAAAGGAGAACAATATTCTCTGTGGTCCTAGAAGAAAGGACAACAAAAGGAATGCCTGAAACAAACTTAATTACATTAATCCTAACAATTGCAGCAATAACGGCAATTCTCTCGCTCAAACACCAGCACAAAAAAGAAAAGTATATAAATTAGGACTTCATATTAATTAAAAGGAATCAAAAATGAAAAAAATTTTGTTAATAATTGCCTTTTCCTTGATTTTTGCTGCAACAGCAAGCGCAGCACAAGCAACCCTGCTCTCAGTGCACGGCTTCGTGAAAGATTCAACTACTGGAACTCCAATTGCTTCAGGAAATATCATGATTGATGTATGCACTGATTCAGGGGGCACAACCTGCCTGCTTACAGGAGGAGAAACATTCAATAACACAATAAATCAAGGGGCGTTCGATGTTCTTGTAGGCTCAACAAAGACATTAAGCCTCAACTTTAATGACGACTATTACATGAAAGTCTTAGTGAATGGAACACAGGTAGGCAATACATTCAAGTTCAGGGGAGGGCAAGGCCAAATAGGCCCCAATGATATTGACACAACAGCAACTTATACAGTAGGAGGCCTTAATGCTGGAAGCATTTCAACATCATTAGTGGGAATAGCCAGCGGAATAATAGCAGGAATGAGAGGCATGGCAAGGGTTTACACCTTAGACAACGACGGAAACATTTGGGCGCGAAGTTCAATGACAACACCAGAAATTATTTCAACAGGGGGAATCACTCTCGGAGGGGTAAGGAAAACAACATGGCCTGATCCAGGCACAGGAAATATAGTAGACACCTTGCTTGAAACTTTAACGGCAGGCTCTAATGCAGCTTCTTTCACTGGAACAACCACAATAGGAGGCCCATTCATAAGCAATACCTCTGTAACCTCACCAGAATTAATTTCAACTGGAGGAATAACATTGGGTGGAACAAGAAGGACGAATTGGCAGGCATTGGACTGTGTTCAAAGCACAAAAGATGAACTTTGTAATGTTGGAAGTTCAACTCCGTATTGCTATGCAATGGCAGAATGCCCTGGCAATTATGTTGTAACAGGCGGCGGCTGCTCACTGGTAGCCTATGGCGGGGGAGACCAATACAGCGTGCCATTAAACAGGCTTGCTCCACTTGGAAACACTGCTTGGACCTGTACTTATGTAAAACAAGCTTTTGACATACGCGTATATGCATATGCAAGATGTTGCAGGCTGACATAATTTTTTGGAGGAAATATAATTGAACAAAAAATTTTTTTTTTCTTTCCTGTTTCTGATTTTAATTATTTCCTCAGTTAATGCCTTTTATGCATCAAACGCGCAATACGAAATCAGGGGAAATATAGCGCAAGGCGGGAACAGCACAACAACAGGAAATTACAATTTAAGGTTTTTTGTTCCTGAACAGCCCTGCGGCAGAGCAGCAGGGGGAGGCTACGAATTATACTTGTGCTATTACCTGGAAGCAGCTGTTCCCCCAACACAGCCCTTAAATGTTTCACTAACAGCAAACCCTAATACAGGAAACGACCCATTAACAACACAATTGACTGCAAGCGTGACAGGAGGCACAAGCCCTTACACTTATGAATGGGATTATACTTCGGATGGAACAATAGATGACACTACACCTCCCACCAATTCGGTTACTGACATAAAAACAAGGCAGTACACGCCTGCAAACACTTATACTGCAACAGTGAGGGCAAGGGATTCAAGTGTTCCTCAACAGAACGCCCAAGCGCAAGCAACAATTGTGGTTAATGCAGTAATTCCAGTAAACAGGCCTCCAATAGTGGAAGCTGATGGCCCATATTCAGGGCAAGTGAACCAAGATATTGTAGTGAACAATGCAACAGCCTCAGACCCTGATGGCGACCCTCTGACTTACATGTGGTTTTTGAATCCGTCAAGCAACTGCACTGCAAGCAATTCAAACACCTTAAACAATTTCACAGTAAACTGCTCCACCCCAGGAAACAGGGACGCAACAATTGTAGTGCAGGACGGAAAAGGAGGAGTAGCAGATGACACTGCAACAGTAAATGTCTTGCCAATAGGCCCTATTCCTTTAAGCGTTCAATGCACTGTAAGCCCTACATCAGGAAATTTGAATCAAGAATTCAAGGCAGAAGTAACCCAAACCACTGGAGGCACTGCACCTTACAGGTACTGCTTTGACTGGACAGGAGACAACATCTGTGAAGGGCCTTTTAGGAATGACACTGAAGACGAATATGAATACTCTTTCCCTGGATACTACACTGTTTCAGTCCAAGTGCGGGACAGGGACGGCATAACAGCTTCAAGCGTGTGTGGTTCAATTGATGTAGGGTCAACTTCACAAAACCTTTTATGGCTGCAGAAGCTGACAGCAGTTCCAATGAAAGCAAAATTAGGGGAAAAAATAACCTTCACTGCAACAGTAAGGAATTTGAGCAAAACTGAAGAAGTCAAAGCAAAAGTGAGATTCTATTTTACAACAGAAGGAAGCCTTCCAGTTCAAGGAACCCCAGAAGAAATTGTCGGCGGGCCAAAAATTGAACCAGGAGAAACAGGGGAATTTAAGTATGAATACACGGTTAATTCTCCCCTGCAAATAAAAACCAATTACTTCATTAATGCAGTAGTAAAAGACGAAGACGATAAAGAAACAGCAGACCAATTGTTCGACAACGAGAGAAGAAAAATATTTGAGGTAATAGAAATAAGGCCGGTTTATGCTGCCGAATTAAATGAAGCAATAATTCCAGCAATTCTCTTAATTATAACAATAATACTGCTTAGAAAATAAAGCATTAAAAGCGATCAATTAAAAACAATTAATTTAAACTAATTTTTCTATTACAAAATCTAATTGAAGAAAAGCAGGGGTCGGATAGTGGCAATTCCACCGGCTTCAGAGGCCGGCGCCTTAGTGGCTTTCGAGAGTTCGAATCTCTCCCCCTGCATATGACTGAATTAGAGCTTGAAAGGACTTTCTTGGCAAAAAAAATTCCTGAAGATTTGCGGAAATGCGAAAGCATTGAATTAATTGACATTTATATACCAAGAGAAGCCGAACACCCTACATTAAGAATCAGAAAAAAAGGTGAAAAGAGAGAAATAACAAAAAAAGAGCCAACCCATAAAGAAGACAGCTCAAAACAGGCAGAACACACTATTCATTTAACTGAAAAAGAATATGATGCTCTAACAAAAATAAAAGGAAAAAAGTTATGGAAGAAAAGATACAAATACCCTTACAATGGAAGAACAGCAGAAATAGACGTATTCCAAGGGCCACTCAAAGGGCTTGTACTCATAGACTTCGAATTCAATACAGAGGGAGAAAAAAAGGATTTTAGAATGCCTGAATTCTGCCTTGCTGACGTAACGCAAGAGAAGTTTGCTGCAGGAGGCATGCTCTGCGGGAAAAAATATTCTGACATAAAAAAAGAACTTGAAAAATACGGATACAAAAAAATAAAATAGAATTCAAAAAAAATAATAATTGGACTGTGCGAAATAAAGAAACAATATACTTATATTAACTTCAATTAATTGATTTTTTATGAGAGAAGAAACCAGGAATTGGTTGAAGCAGGCTGAAATGGATTTAGGGGCAGCACAAGGAAACTTACAGATAAAAAACTATTTTGTTTCAGCGTTTTATTCACAGCAGTGCGCAGAAAAAGCATTAAAAGCATTCGGAATTGAAAGAACACGCGAAACAATTAAAACCCACAACCTGCTTGAAATAGCAAAAAAATTAAGGCTGCCAAAAGAAATACTTGAAGGATTAATTGAATTAAACCCAGACTTTATTGTAAGCAGATATCCTGATGCAGCAAACGGGGTGCCAGGAGAAATGTACGACTTAAAGAAAGCCAAAATAAAGGTATTGTATGCAGAAAAGGTGTTAGAATGGGCGAAGTCAAGGATAAAAAAATAAGAGAATTTCTGGCAAAGTTAAAGAAACACTTTAAGCCTGAAAAAGTGATATTGTTCGGTTCAAGGGCAGGAAAAGACTACTTAAAAGACAGTGATTATGATTTTATAATTGTTTCAGAAGAATTCAAAAAATATGACTTCCTTGAAAGGATAAGCCAAGTAATAAAGAAATGCAGGGCGTACTTTAGCGCAGACCTTCTGTGTTATACACCAAAAGAATTCAATAAAAAAAGAAAACAGATAGGAATAGTTTCAACAGCAGTAAAAGAAGGAAAAAATCTGATTTAAAGTAAAACCTATTTAAAAAGCTGAAGGTTTTTAAATTCTCTTGTACATAAATTATTGTTGATTCTCATGAAAAGTGAGTGCCTTCATACCAAACTTTTTAGAAAAAAGTTTGATCAAAAATGTTACAGAAAATGAATTTACTCTAATTTTGTATAGCGAACTGAAGGCATTCGGAAAACAATTAAATTCTAATTCAGCCATAAAACTAAATGACAGTGAAAGATGGCTGCGGTCGTCTAGTGGTTTAAGATTCAGGCCTGTGGAGCCTGGGACCCGGGTTCGAATCCCGGCCGCGGCCTGCCCTTTTTTTTTCTTTCCCAAAGAAAGAAAAAGTGTAAGTTGCCCAAAAAGAAAGAAAGGAGATATTTATGGAATTAATGCTGCCTAAGGGGACAAGGGATTTCCTGCCTGAAGAGAAAATTTTAAGGGAGAAAATAATAAGGCAATTAAAAGAGGTCTTTGAATTGTACGGCTTCAGCCCAATTGAGACTCCGGCAATAGAAAGATTTGAGGTTTTAGCCTCAAAGTATGCAGGAGGGGAAGAAATACTCAAAGAAACCTTTAAGTTAAAGGATCAAGGCCAAAGGGAATTGGGATTGAAGTACGACCTCACAGTGCCTTTAGCAAGGGTGATTGGAATGAATCCAAACCTGAAAATGCCCTTCAAGCGCTACCAGATAGAAAAGGTGTGGAGGGACGGCCCAATTACAACCTCAAGGTACAGGGAATTCTACCAGTGCGATGTAGACGTAGTTGGAAGCAGTTCAATGATGGCTGACGCAGAAATACTCAAAATTACGTCTACCTCATTAGAGAAACTGGGTTTAGAGTACGAAATTAAAGTGAACAACAGAAAGATACTGGACGGATTAATGCAGGACTTGGGAATAAGGGAAGAGTACTGGAATTCAATCCTTCTTTCTTTGGATAAAATAGAAAAAATTGAGAAAAAGGAAGTGGAAAGAGAATTAGAAGAGAAAGGGCTGGAAGAAAAAAAGATAAAGGCACTCTTTGAGTTCTGTTCAATAAAAGGAAGCAATGGAGAAATAATTGCGCGCGCAAAGAAAACAGTCAAATCAAAAGAAGGAATTGAAGGGATAAAAGAATTAGAGGAATTGCTGGATTACTGCAAGGAATTCAAAGTGAATAACTTATACATAACTTATTCTTTGGTTAGAGGCCTTTCGTACTACACTTCAACAGTGTTTGAGGCAGTGCTTTCTAAAAGCAAGGTTAAGAGCAGTATTGCAGGCGGGGGAAGATACGACAATATGATTGGTGCTTTTCTGGAGGGAAGCAAGGAGTTTCCTGCTGTGGGAATTGCCTTCGGCTTGGACAGGATTTATGACGCATTAATGGAGAAAGGCTTGAAGGCAGAAAAAACAAACACAAAAATTTATGTAATCCCGATTGGCACAGAAGCAGAAAAAAAGGCAATTGAATTGGCTGAAAGGATGAGGGAAAAGGGAATTAATTCTGACATTGATTTATTGAAGAGGGGCATAAGCAAGAACTTAGATTATGCTTCAAGGCAGGGCATTCCTTTTGTTGCATTGCTTGGAGAAAACGAATTAAAGGAGGAATGCCTCAAGTTGCGCGACATGAAGACTGGAAAGGAAGAGAAAATAAAATTGAATGAATTAGAGAAATTAAAAAAGATTATTGTATAAAAAATAAAATGAATTGAATGAATTGAAAAGAGGGGGAAATTAATGGAAGAAAAAGTAATTGAATTGAAGGGGAAAGGCCTTTCAATTGAAGATGTAGTAAAAGTCGCCAGAGAGAACAAAAAAATTGAACTGACAGAGGAAGCCATAGAAAAAATTAAAAAATCTAGAGAGATAGTGGAAAAACTTATTGCAAGAAGAGAGAAGCTTTACGGCGTATCCACTGGAATTGGAGAATTATCAAATGTTTTTTTGACTCCTGAGCAGGTAAAAGAATTCCAGAAATACTTGATTTACAGCCACGCTGCAGGATGGGGTGAGCCAGTGTCAATAGATGACGCAAGGGCTGCCTGGCTTACAAGAATTAATATTCTATCAAAAGGACACTCTGGATTAAGGCTTGTTATAGTTGAAACCTTGATTGAAATGCTGAATAAAGGCGTTACTCCAGTAATGTGCCAGAAAGGCTCTGTAGGAGCAAGCGGGGATTTATCTCCTTTAGGCCAGGGAGCATTAGTCTTAATGGGGGAAGGAGAAGCATTCTATAAAGGAAAAAGAATGAAAGGCAAAGAAGCAATGGAAAAAGCAGGAATTCAAACCATAACCTTTGAAGCAAGAGACGGCCTAGCAACAATAAACGGGTCGAACATGGTTGCAGGGATGGGCTGCATGCAGGTATTTGACGCTGATAAACTAATAAAAACATCGGAGATAGCAGCAGCAATGACTCTTGAAGCCTTGCTTCCAAACATGCTGGCATACGATGAAAGAATCCATAAAGCAAGAGGATATGAAGGAGCAGTAGAATGCGCTGCCAACATAAGAAAGATAGTTGAAGGAAGCGAAATACTAAAACAAAAGCCACAGAAAGTCCAGGAATCCTATAGTTTAAGGAGTACGCCCCAAGTTGTAGGCGCAGCAAAAGACACACTGAAATTTTCAAGGAAAATGTTTGAAACAGAAATAAACGGGGTAGGAGACAACCCTTTATTCTTCCAGGATGAAGGAGGAATCTGCCTTACAGGAGCAAACTTTCAGGGCACGCCATTAGCTTTCGCCCTAGAATATTTAGGCATAGGCCTTACAACAGTGGGGGCATTATCTGAAAGGAGAATGAACAGGCTTGTAAACCCGAATCTTAATATGGGCTTGCCTGCATTCCTGACAAAAGGCGCAGGAATGTTTTCAGGCATGATGTTAGCCCAGTATACTGCAGCTTCTCTTGTCTGTGAGAACAGGGTTCTATCAACTCCTGCTGCAACAGGCTCTATTCCAACCGCAGCAGACCAAGAAGACTTCGTGAGCATGGCAGCAACAACTGCAATAAAAACAAAAGAGATACTGAAGAATTCAAGCGCAATATTCGCAATAGAATTAATGGCTGGAGCGCAGGCCTTGGATTTCAGGAAACCCTTGAAGCCAGGGAAAGGAACCCAAGCAGCCTATGAAGTCATAAGAAAGTATGTGAAGCCACTTGAAGAAGACAGACCGTTATACAACGACATCAACAAATTGTCTGAGGTCGTAAGGTCAGGGGAGATAGTGGAAGCAGTTGAAAAAGTAGTAGGAAAATTAAAGTAATTGTCTGAGCCAAAAAAATGCCTCAGTAGCACAGTGGTTGGTGCAATCGCTTGGTAAGCGATAGGTCGCGAGTTCAAATCTCGCCTGAGGCTCCTAATTTTATTCAGCAAAAAAACGATAAAATTTTAATCTGCTATTGCGTTAATTGTTAGGGTTCAAATGCTTTCAGAGGAGAGAATTGAAGAGTTTGTGGCAAGGTATGTGAAAGACGGCCAGGTAATCGGGGTCGGATCAAACAAAATGGGAGAGCACTTCCTGAGAAAGATTGCCTTAAAGAAAGAGCAAGAGAAACTGGAACTGAAAATAATTCCTACAAGCGCTTCAATGGCTGCAACTCTTTCGCAGCTGCACTTGCCTTCTGCTTCACTTGACGAAAAAGAGGTTGACTTGGCAATTGAATTCGTTGACCTGGTGGACAAGCAGTACAATTTCGTTAAAAGGGACTCAATGTCTTTTGTGAGAGACAAGATGATAGCCCAAAGCGCAGAAGAATTGATTGTAATAACAGAAGAGAAAAATCTTGCCAAAGTAATTTATGGAGGCATCCCATTTGAGGTTGTTCCCTTCTGGTGGAAGAGAACCTTAATTCAGTTGGAGAGCCTTGGAACAGCAAAGATCAGGATGAAAGAAGGCTCTTACTTCAAGACAGAATCAGGAAACTATCTTATTGACGTCCTTGTAACGCACGTGCAGGACCCAGATGACTTTGAATTAGAGGCAAAAAACATTCCTGGCGTAATAGAAACAGGCCTCTTCATTGGATACGCTGACAGAATCATCCTGCACAACGGAAAAATTGAAGTCAAGAGCAGAATCAGAAAGAATTAAAACAATTTCACATGACTAAATCTTAAACGGTGCGAGGCTATTGGAACTTAAGGTTCTGATTGCCGAGGTAGCTCAGCCTGGTTAGAGCACCAGTTCTTCAATTTAAGTTAATTGAAGGGGTGAAACTCATAATCTGGGTGTCGAGGGTTCAAATCCCTCCCTCGGCATTCCATTTCTTTGATTTTAGTTAGCTTTCTGCCTGAGCATTCCGTAAAATTAAACTATGATTCCTCCCACTAATTCTATCAAAACTCAAGGGGAAAAAATGAATTATTGGGAAATTGCTGTAATTCTGTTCTGGCTTTCCTTTCTTTTTGCTTTAACGCAAACGTTTTAAATTCTTTTTTGCTTTAATTATCTTTCACAATGCAATCAGAAAAGCAGATTCAAGCCCAAGAACAAAAAGAAGAGCTTACAGAAGAGCAGCTAGGGTTAATGGAAAAAATAAAGAAAGAGAAAACAAAAGGAAAAATGAGGGAAGAATTAAGGTCCCTTGCAATCTTTTTGGGCTTGATGGCTGCAGCAACAGCAGGAAGGGTTGCACTCCAATGGGTGCCTTCAGTTGAACCAATAATTCCTTTGGCTGTAATGGCAGGAATGCTTTTCGGGGCAAGGGAAGGATTTGCTTTAGGTGCAGGGGCTTACACTGCATCAAATTTTTTTGTTTGGGGCCTTCAAGGGCCCTGGACTATCTTTCAGGCATTAGGGGCGGGCATTGCAGGGGCCTTAGGAGGTTTGGTTGGAAAAACAAAAAAGCCTTCAAGCAAGGACTTAATAATAATTTCAGTTATGGGAACAGCAGTATTTGAGGTAATCATGAACCTTTCAGGGTCTTTCATGGGCATTGGACTGGCTTTTGGACTGCTTGGAATTCCACTGTATTTCCTGACTTCAATGCCTTTCACTTTTACGCATATCGGCTCAAACATTGTTTTCGCGAAATTGTTTTCGCCATTACTTAAATTAAGGAGGCAGAAAGATGAATTCAAGATTATTAGTGTCACTAAGCTTGATCCTAATGGCAAGCGTACTACTATTAGGATGTACAAGTCAGAGCAATAGTGCGCCAGCAACAGCAAAGGAATTAGTGAAAGCTACATTCATATTGGAGAAGGCAGACGGGAGCACTGAAACAAAAACAATTGAAGTAGAGAAAGGAAGCAATGCCTTTGACGCAATGAAAAAGGTTTTCTCTGTTCAAGCAAAGAAAAGCTCTTTCGGTGAATTCATTGAATCAATTGAAGGAATAAAGCCTGACGCAGAGCATTTCTGGGCCCTCTACGTTGACGGGAAATTTGCAACAAAAGCAATTGACGCTTACACTTTAGACAAGGACACAGAAATAAAATGGTCTTACAAGAATGTATCGGAATACGAGCAGTAAAACAAAAAGAAAAAATCAGTTAAATTAAAAGGAGGAATAAAATGAATTCATTGAAATTAATTGGAATTGCATTGATTTTGATTGGATTAGTAATGGCAGCGGAAGGGATTGCAGCCTTCTTGGCTGGATCTGCAGTAAACTCAATCACAAAAGACTTTCTAGATTCACTGAACAGCCCTGATGCAGTAGCACTAGGCACAGAAACAGACATAACAGGAATTGCAGCCTCAATGCAGTCAATCCAGATAATAGCAGGAATTGCAGTAATGTACTCAATAATCAAAACAATAATTGCATTAATTGCAGTAATAGTAGGCGCAACACTAGTGTTCAAGAAATACGACAAAGAAGAAAAGAAACACAAGGAAAAAGAAAAATAAGGCCAAAAACAATATGTTTAAATTCTGTAATTTACAGAATTTGTGCATGGCAAGGATTTATGCAAAAACTCTTTCAAAGGAAGTTATTATCAATATTAACAAGCAATTCACAGACGGAACAACAAGAAGTGAAGCTGAAATTGACCACACAGTATTTAAAGTGGCAAGCACGCGCGGCATTGACAGAAAGGCAGCAACATTGCTTGTAGAAATTGCAAGAAGGCATCCATTTATGGACGGCAATAAAAGAACTGCATTTGAATCAATGATGGCCTTTCTTGAGCTGAACGGAAAAAAACTGGAAGTGGGCGAAACATCAAGATTTAATGTTGTTGTATGGTCGATCAAACCGAAAACAAAACTTGATGAAATCGTGACATGGATAGCAAACCACACAAGAGGGGATCGAAATGAAGGAAATAAAAATTAAAGGGAAAAGAGCGCCCATAACAATGGCAGAATGGAAAGATGTAAAGCACATTGTTAAAGCACACTTGAAGGAGTACAAAGAATTTTATAAAGAACTCGCAGAATTATGAAACAAGATAAAAATAGAACAAACAAAAAATCAAGTGAACTTCCTTAATTCAACCAAATCATTAATTATAATTCTTGCGCCTTTTTCCATCAATTCCTTTCTTGAAGAAACCCCTGTGACAACACCAATTCTTTCTTTTACTCCAGCCTTCCTTGAAGCAGTCATGTCATAAACGCTGTCCCCAGCCATCAAAGCCTCTCCTGCTTTCACGTGCAATTTCTTTAGCGCCAAGAGAACCGGCTTAGGGTCAGGCTTTCCCTTTTTCACATCATCATAGGCCACAACAACATCAAACAAGCCCAAAGCCTTTTTCGGGGTGGACTTTACTGTTGTAATCCTGCTCGAATTCGTCACCAAAGCAAGCAAGAATTTTTTCTTCTTTAATTCCTTAAGCAGTTCAAAGGCATGAGGAAAAAGCAGGCTCCGCCCTCTTATGAGAGAATAATAAAAATGCCTTCTCTCAAAAATGAATTCATTCAAGCTCAAGCCAAGAATTTTCTTTGCATGCAGTTTAACATAGATGTCATCTGAAGGCAGCCTTACAACTGAACGAATTTTTCTGCGAGAAATCTTTTTTTTATGGAATTCAAACAATTCATGAAATGATTCAATGTGCAGGGGAATGCTGTCAATAAGCGTTCCATCCAAATCCAACAAGATTGCCTTCAGTTTTTGCTGCATTAATAATAAAAAGAAAGAAAACAATAAAAAAGCATTCAAACCCAAAATTAATTCAAGCCCCGATAGTGTAGAGGCCAAGCACACGGCCCTCTCACCAAGCCTTTCTTTCTTTAGAAAAGAAAGAAAGTCTACGGTCTGTCCAAAGAAAGAAAGACTGAGGGTGAGGCCGCGACCCGGGTTCGAATCCCGGTCGGGGCACATTTTTTTATTCTCCAAAAACAAAGATATTGAATTAAAATTGTTGGGATAAAAAAATTATTAGCTCAACGGAATGCGCCCCTGTAGCTCAGTGGCAGAGCAACTGACTTGTAATCAGTAGGTCGAGGGTTCAAGTCCCTCCAGGGGCTCCACAAAAATTTAGTTGAAAGGAAGAAGAATTAGTTGAATTAGTTTTCTTTGGTTTCTTCTTTTTCTGTTTCATTAAAGTCTATTTTGATATTTCCTTTCTTTAACTGGAGTATTAGGTCGTCAACCCATGTCTGCATTGGATTCAAAAAGGCATCACTGGTTTAATAACGGTGAAGGCATTTAAATACTTTACTGATGAAGAAAATTAAGTTAAAAGACCAAAAAAAGCAAAGGTGGTATCAAATGGAAGAATCAATTCAATTCATTGCAAACTGCCAGGGCTGGCAGGCAGTAAAAAAATTAAAGGTAATAGAGACAACAGACCCAAAAACAGTAATGGAATTCCTTGCATCCCTTGGAACAGGCATTGACAGGAAGGTGCAAGAAAACTTGGGCAAGATAATTGAATTAAGCAAACTGGACTCAACAATAAACGAGGTCTTAGGCGAAGGAAAAAAAAGCATTGCAGAAATGCTTGAAGAAATAAACAGCCGAAAAATAAATTCAATGATAAATTCCTTGAGCGAGAAACCCGAGCTCCAGAAGAACGAGCAAAAAGAGATAGCAGAATTCATGAAAGTCTACGCAATGAAGAAAGCCCTCAAAGAATTAAAGCTCAAAATAGACTACAGCGAAATAGAAATTCCTGGAATGAGAAAACTCCAGAAGGCAAAGTCCTGAAATAAGGAAAAAAAAGCAAGGATTAAATAGAAAAAAGCCTATTCTTTTGATGTGATGCAAAAATGATTTCAATTTTGTTAAAATTGAAATATGTAAAAAAACAGGAGTTTTTTACATGACTCTAATTCCATTGGATTACACTTTACTTCACTTAATCCAATTATTCTACAACCAGATTCTTGATTACCTAATGATTGCCATAACAGAGCTCGGAAGTCCTTTATTCTGGTTCCTTGTGGCTTCAATGCTTTACTGGAAAGGAAAGGAAAAAGACTCTTTCTATCTTACAACCCTGCTTGTATTCACAGGAATAATTATCATTGGATTAAAAGACTTCTTCATGAGGGCAAGGCCCTCAAGCAACGAATTTAGGGTTCTAGTCAAAAGCAGTGAATACTCCTTTCCAAGCGGCCACGCAACAACCATTTCTTCAGTTGCAGCATTCTATGAAAGGAAAGTGAAATCAAAACTAACAATAATGTTAATCCTTGCAGTGCTAATAGTGTCATACAGCAGGCTTTACGTGGGAGCGCACTTCCCTTCAGACGTAATAGTTGGGATAGCCTTAGGCCTCCTGATAGGCAAGGCGTGCAAGAACTTATTCAAAAGATTTGATAAAGCCCAATTCAAGCTCACAAGCCTTGAAGAAGAAATAATAGTAATAATACTTATAGCAATAGCATTAATCCTGCTGTTGCTTGCAAGCCCCATACCTGAAGCAGCCTTATTCATAGGGTACTACGCAGGATTCTTTGTACTAAAAGAAACAAGGCATACAACAACACAATTAACAACACAAAACATGTTTATAAAACAATTCATTGGATTCATGGTGATGGCAGCAATAGGAATTCCAGCCCTCCTCATCCCGGCCATAGACATACCAATAAAATTCATATTATTATTCATGATAGGGCTGTGGGTCACACTCTTAATGCCCTTGCTCTACGAAAAAATACTCAAGACAGAACTATTGCAATCACTCCAAAAAGAAGGCAACCTTTAAAACAATTTCACACCAAAATTAATTCTAACAGCCTTTTAGGAAAAGGCTGGCGAAAACTGACAGTGGCAGTTTCCCGCCTTTGCATAGTAGTAGTGCGTCCGGCTGTAGTTCTGCCCTTTTTTCTTTTAGGAAAAGAAAAAAGTGTAAGTTGCCCAAAAAAGAAAAAAGGGTTTGTCAACACCTTTGAAGCGGTGTTACGACGCAATTATTATTGGTGCTGAAGCAAGCAGTTACCGGAAGGTCCCCGGTGCAAATCCGGGAGGCGGGATTACTACATAACTTTTGTTATCAAAAGATTAAAAAAACATAAAAACACAAAATAAGAAAGAAAATCAAAAACTGTAATGTCAAGTGTTTAACTTCCCATTAAAGAATAATTGTGCAGGATAGTTTTTAATGCCTCTGTGGTAGCATTTGTTGTTGTACCATTTTACCCATTCTTTGATTTTTCCTGCCAGCCAGTGAGGAAATTTCAGTAAGAGGTTAACAAACTCTTCTGCAAGATTTCTGATGGCTCGCTCTACTTTACCTTTGTCTTGCGGATAGTAAGGGTGAGCAAACAAAGCGTTTATTTTTTGTTGTGCGAGCAAGTCAACCCACTCTTGCTTGAAGGGATTGTTGTCAGTAAGAACATTTCTGGGGTGATACTCTTGCATGAATGGTTTTATGGCTGCGAATATCTCTTGTATGTTTGGGCAGTGATCAAACTGTTCTGCTGTAATAATATATCTGCTGTAGTCATCAACGCAAAGCAGAAAATACCATTTCTTTCCTTGTACAGTAAAAGGCCCTTTCAAGTCTAACTGCCAGAGTTCATTAGGCTCTTTAGCTCTAAAAAACTTCCATGCCTTCTGCTCTCTATTAAATCCGTTAACGTGATGCTTGCATAAAACCTTGTTAATGGATTGTCTTGAAAGATTTACTCCTTGAGGACATTCTTTCATTTCTTTCTGCATGAATGCTGGTAAGGCTACAAGGCCTTGCTGTATTCTGGCTGTGCCCCACTTAAACATTACACGCATGAATAATATGGCTAGCTCTACTTCAAAGGCTATCTTTCTTTTTTTGTTTCTTGGCTTATCCTTCAAGCTTGTTCTGGCATCCCGTTTACCCCAGTAACGAATAGTCTTTCTGTTAACACCAAAAACCTTTGCTACAAGGCAAACAGGATTACCTCGCCGTAAGCATTTTATTATGGAATGTCGTTCTTCTTGTGTTAACCGCATATATAATCCAAAGTAGTGGGGGACTCCAATCCCCCACCTTCTGGATGCCCACTACTCCCTCCTTTGAATATACAAACAATATCCAACAAAAAGAAGCTTTCGGTCAGTGGGAAGTTAAAAGGTTTACTTTACAGCAACAAAACATTTAAAAAGAACAATATTCTATTATAGTATGACATGAAATTTAAAACAGCTTTAATTTTTTTTGGAGTCCTTTTAATATTAGGATTTATTAGCGCTACAGCGCCAACAGTGCTTGTCATCCAGCCAAACGGAAGCCAATACATTAAAGGAAGCTATACAATTGATTTTAATGTAACAGATAATGATTCAAATTCTATTGCTGACTCAAACCTGATGGCACGCATTTATTACAGTTCTACGCAGGGGGCTTTTACAACTTTAATCACAGACTTAAACCTAATGAATACAAGCGTTTGCGGAGACCAAAATTTTGTAACAACAAATAATTGCACTTACAGCTGGAACACAGCAGTGGTCACAGACGGAAACTATTTTATTGATATAAATGTTGTGGACAGCCTGCCAAACGGTACTTTCAGGGATTCAGGCTCAGATTCAAGCAATACAAGCTTTATGATAGATAATACTGCTCCGACAACTTCATGGGATGGCAATACTACTTGGCAGAAAATTGATGCCAACATTCACTTGACCTGCGTTGACGCTTCAAACAACTGCCCTACAACAAAATACAGGGTTGACACTGACTCATCAAGCACAGTTTCCTATGGCTCTTGGACTACATATGACACAAACATTTTCATTAATTCTGACGGAAACTGGGCTTTAGACTTCAATTCCACTGACGCAGCGCTAAATATTGGAGACGTAAACACTTTTTATGTGTTAATTGACCAGACTGCGCCAGTAGTAACAATATCCAATCCAGCAGACGGTTCAAGCCAGACATCAACTGGAGTAACATTAGTTTACAGCGCAACAAACACAGGAGACATAAACAAATATTACGTTCAAGTAGATTCAAATGGATGGGTAGACAACAGTACAAATCTTTCTTATGACTTTAATAATTTAACGACCGCAAGCCATACATTTTATGTTATTGCACAAACAAAATCAGACGTAAACAGTTCAACTGCTTCAGTAACAATATCTGTAACCTCCCCGCCAGCGCCTAATACAGGAGGCCTAAATTACTGTCGTGCCCAATACATTGACGGCCATTATGGAGACATTTGCAATGATGATGAAGAATGTACAGGACAATGGCTCACTGCACTGGACTCTGATAGATGCTGTTCAGTTGAATGCACTCCTGCAGTTCAGGAAGTTTGCGGCAATGGAATTTGCACTGGAGACGAAAATGCAAGCAATTGCCCAGCAGACTGCCAAACAGAAACAAAAGAAACTGTATTAGAAAAAGTAATTTCATACAAACCCACTTCAGAGGAAATAAGGAATAAATTAACTGAAGTTGGAGCTTCAGAGAATGCAATAGAAAAAGCTTCTCAGGCAGTAGGAAAAACAACAGTAAGCAGAACAATTACAGTGGAAAAAATAACAGACACTATTACAGGAGAAATAAGTTATCAAACTACAATGACAATCAACATAAACAATCCAGGAAAAAAGAAAACAAACATAAAAATAATTGAATTCATTCCAAAATCAGTGGCATTAAACGCTTCACAAATAAAAAGCGATTTTGAATTCACTATATTAAAAGAAGACCCAGTAATTGAATTTTCAATTGACGAAGTTAACCCAAACCAGACAAAAAACATAACCTATACTATAGACGACGAGGTAAGCAATCAGGCAATAAATGAAATGACTGCCCCAATAGTAGCAGAATTCGCAGAAGAAGAACCTCTAATAGACTTGTGCAAAGGAAAAAATTGTGATGACAATAATCCTTGCACCCAAGATTCCTGTGATTCTACAACAGGAGAATGCTCTAACACAAACTTAACTGAAGGAACAAGCTGCGGAACAACCAAAGAATGCAAAAATGGGAAATGTATCACAAAAACAGTTACAGATGATGATGGCAAAGAACCACAAAAACCAGAAGAAACAGACTTTACTCCGTTCATTATTCTAATTATTTTAATAATTATAGCAGGAGCAGCATACTATTATTTTAAAATACAAAAACCAAAAAACGACTTAACCTACAAAAAATAATTCTAATTTTGTAAATTCCGGCAGGACTTGCACCGGTAGAGCAGTGTTGGGAGGCGGGATTTATTACTCAATTGTTGTTATTACTCATGCCTTTTTAAACATTTCTGAGTAATAACTAATTATGGCTTATTTGGCAAAACAAAAGAAAGGCAAACAAGAATACTATTACCTGGTTGAAAACATTCAAATAGCCACTGGCAAGAGAAAGCAGCTTAGAAAATATCTGGGGAATGAAAAACCTTCTGAAACAAAGCTTCAAATACAGGTGGCAAAATTTGAAGAAGAAGTTGAAAAAGAAAAAATTAAATTGCATGGCTTTCACTATTTAACCAAAGATGAAATAACAGAGATCGACGAAATCAACAAAGAATTTTGGAAAAGATACAACAAACAAAATAAGACAGTGCAGGAACAATTTGACCAGAACTTTGTAATGGCTTTTGTTTTCAACTCAAATTCAATTGAAGGCAGCACTTTAACACCAAAAGAAGTTGAACTGCTGTTAAGAGAAAATATTGCGCCGAATAAGCCGCTTGAGGATGTGCTTGAGGCAAAGAATGCAGAAAAAACGCTAAACTTTGTGAAAGAACACAAAGAAGAATTAACAGAAGAATTTTTGCTGAACGTACATGAAATATATTTTAAAGAAACCAAACCTTACGTTGCAGGCAAATACAAAACAGCACAAAATAGGATAACTGGCTCTGCATTTGAGACCACCCCACCAAAACTTGTGCAAACAGACATAAAACTGTATTTCAAAGAATATGAAAAACTCAAAAAAGAATTACACCCACTGGAGCTTGCCGCTTGGGCGCACTGGAAGCTTGTAAGAATTCACCCATTCCAAGATGGCAATGGAAGAACAGCAAGAATAATAATGAATTTTGTTTTACACAAAAATGGCTATGCAATGATTGACATAAAAACAAAAGAAAAACAACAATACTTCAAAGCATTAGAAAAATGCCATTACAACAACAATGCAAGGGCGTTGGCAATCAGGCTTGTGAGAAGATTCAAAAAACAATACCAAAATGCGTTGAAAGGATAGGGATTGTATGAAGCAAATTATTTCAACATTGGAATTAAAGGAAATTGATATTAAAAAATTAGAACCATTTATTGAGCGCTGGAAACAGATTAAAGACCTGCCTTGTGACAATATTGAATTTCATGAAACTGACAAAAACACTATTTTAGTTAAATTATATTACCCTTTAGATATTTTTGACCGTTCAGTTTCACAGTTTGTAACAGTGCTGTTTGGGGAATTGTCATTTGTTAAGAACTTTGGAAAAGTAAAATTCTTAGAACTACAATTGCCAAATGAAGTTTACAAATGGTTTACAGGCCCAAAATTTGGAACTGAAGAAATAAAGAAGCGATTTGACGTTTCCAATTACCCGCTTTTAATGGCTATAATTAAACCTTCACTGGGAAAAACTCTAACCACAGAAATATTGGAAACAAAAATAAAATCTGTTTTATCAGGCGGATTCAATGCAGTAAAAGATGACGAAATGCAAGGGAACTTAAACTATGCGCCATTGAAACACAGAATTAAACTTGCAAAGAAATATCAAAAATACATTCCAGCCATAAACTTGGATAAGGCAGAAGATTTTAGGAAAGTAGTATCTGATGAAAAAATAGGGGCGGTTCTAATCAATGCTTCTACTCTTGGATTTCCCTTGCTTCATGAAATCAAGAAAATTTCAAAAGTTCCCATAATCTCACATCCTGCATTGCAGGGAGTTTATGGATATAGTTTTTCTCACAAAGTTTTTGCAATGCTGCACAGGCTGTTTGGCTGCGATGGTTACATATGCCCTATCGCAGACGTTGATTATTTTAATGTAAGCAAACAAGAAGAAAAAGAAATAATCATGGAATTTACAAAAGACTTGCCTATCAAAAAAACCATGCCATTACTTGCTGGTGGGGCAAGAATCAATAGCTTGAAGAATATTATGGCGCCATATGAAAAAATGAGAATTCCTTATGGTTTGGTATTTGGCTATCAAATCTTTGCAGACGATAAGAAGTCTTCACAAATGTGTAAAAATGTGGTTGAAAAAGTAAGAAGAATTAAGCAAAATCTATAGCTGCCAGCGTGGGAAAACAATAAAAGAATCGCTGAATCCGGCGGGAGTTGCACCAGTAGATCGGTGTTGGGAGGCGGGACTTACCTATTAGAGCAACTCTCGCCTTTGAAACGCAAGGTTTATAAAAAGCACCAGGTATTACTTAATGATATGGAGCACGTGAGCATTAAATTGGATGCTGCCTTTGCAAAGCAGATTGAGAGAGACATGCGAGAATTCAATTACACTACCAAAACAGAATTCATTAGAGAGTCCATTAGAGATAAATTAAAACAGCTGGCAGCAGAAAGAGAGAAAAAGAAAGCGTGGGAAGCACTATTTGCTGTAAGAGGAATACTCAAGGGAAAGGTGCCGATGCGAACCAGAGAGGAAGAGCAACAATTTGAGAAAAAGATTGACAGAGAAATAAGAGAACACTATGAAAAAAAATTTGGAATCAATCTAAAGTAATGTCCTCTGGCATTGTCACCTCAACAATTGAAGCCAGCAAATCAAAGAAATGCTTGTCCCGCGCAACCAGTACAGCCTTATTGTCCCTCGCTATAATTGTATGAAGAACATCCTTGAAAGGAAGTTGCCTGTTTCTCTTTTGCCATTCTCTTCTTGCTTCAGAAACCTGCTCAGCGCTAGCGGAAACTTTCCTGATAATGCCACTAAAAGAGGAAAAAATCTCTTTTACTCGCTCCTTTGAAAGCCTACGCTCCAACTCAAGAACAACAGTATCGGAAACAAGAATCTCAATGTCTTTTTCCCTGCACTGTCGCAGGAACTGAAAAGCGAATTCGCCAAGAGGCTTAATGCCGTCTTTTCTGTCTTCAAAGTAATCACGCCAGATTGCAGTGTCAAGATAAAATTTTTGCTGCATAGTAACAACTATTGCTTAACATTATTTAAATTTGCCACAGCAAATTTAAGTATTTAAAGCAGAGCTTTAAATTATTTAAAACAAATTAACCAGCAGCAGGTAAGCAATGGCTGAAATTGTCGGGACTCGCACTCACAGCTGGGGGTTGAGAGGCGGGATTTATTACACATTTTAGTCTATTACACATAGCTTTTTTTGCCAATGTAGCCAAAATTTTAGATATATTTAAAAAATGTAGCCGTCTATTATATCAATATGTTTATCGAAATAAAAAAAGTCGGAAACAAGAAGAAATATTATCTAGTTCATTCATTTAGAGATGGAAAGAAAGTTAGAAAAATTCGAAGATATCTGGGGAGCAATCTAAGCAAAGAAAAACTTGTACAAATGAGGGAAGTTGCAGAAAAACAAATTTTACAAAGAGTAAAAATATTTAAGAAAATAAATGACCCGCTGCTTGAAGTTTTAACAGAAGAAGAAATAAAAAAAATAAAGGAACTTGAAACAAAAAAGGCCTTTAAAATATTTCATTTATCTGAAGAACAATGGCAAAGATTCTCAGAAATATTCACCTACAATACTAACGCAATTGAAGGAAGCGAACTAACCCAAAAAGAGGTAAACCAAATATTAGAAAAAGACAAATGGCCTGAAGATAAAACTAAAGAAGACATTTCAGAAGCATATGGCGTTACAGAAGCAATCAAATTTATAAGAAAAACAAAAGAACACATTTCGATTGAACTAATCAAACAAATCCACGAAATTGTTTTCAGAAATAGTAAGCCATTTGCCGGCAAAATAAGACAAAAAGGAATAGAAGTTGTTGTAAGAGACGGTCTTGGGAATATTGTTCATCAAGGAGCGCCATCAGAAAAAACTGCTGAATTACTAAAAGAACTATCACAATGGTACAACAAATACAAAAACAAATACCCCCCCATTTTACTCGCAACAGTTGTACACAACCAGTTTGAAAACATTCACCCTTTTCAGGACGGAAATGGGAGAGTTGGAAGAATACTAATGAACAATATACTAATAAAGCACGGATTGCCTCCAGTAAACATTGATTTCAAAAACAGGAAAAAATACTATGAATCATTGCAAGAATATGAAAACAACCATGACATCAGACCAACAATCGAATTACTGCTTGATGAGTACAAAAAGCTAAGAAAGCAATTAAAGGCGACTACAAATAAATAAAATGTAGCCGCCCAAATTCGGCGGGATTTGCACCAGCAGATCGGTGTTGGGAGGGGGGATATTTTACCTTTTTTTATGAGCAAGAAATAGCAACGTCTTTATCTTTTTCCTCTTTTTGGTTTTCCTGCAATTCTTTCATCAAAAGGCACTTCAGTAATAGCATGCCTTTTTTCTGCGGAAAAATAAACAATCAAACTATAGTTTATCTGGTCTTTAATCAGTTGAGGCAAATCAGCTTTTCTATCCCACTTAGTCAAAGCAACAAAAAAAGCAAGGTCAGCAGTTCCCTGAATATCCCCAAAATCAGGCCTGTTCCTAAACCTTCTTACCGCTGCATCAATTATCCCAACATGCTCTTCATACAATTTATTTCTTTCGGCTTCACCTAAAAGATTCAGCACAGGCAAATCTTCAACATACTTCGATTCTCCAAAAACTTTCCCCAGCCTGGATGCTGCAGCCTTCAAAGCCCTCTCACGCCTCTGCTCAGGAGTCAAAGAAGCTATAGCCTTCAAACCTTTCAAAGCCCTCTCACGCCTCTGCTCAGGAGTCAAAGAAGCTTCTCTCTTCAAAGCCCTCTCACTTCTATCATAAGATGATAAAACAGCCCTTCTTTTTTCCCACAACAACGCTTTTATTCTTGCAGGAGTTACAGCTTCTTTTTTTGGAAAAACCTGGCTTAAATAAACACTAACCGTTGATCGCGGAATGCCATACTTTTCGCTAATTTCTGTAACAATCTGCTGTCTTGGAGTTCCCTGCTTTAGCCCCTCAGCCATCCTCAAGAAATAAACAGGCAAAAACCTCTTTCTCGCCAAAAAACATCTCCCAAATAAACTAATTCTAATAAATAATGAACATTAACACCTATAAAATAATAACCATAAACACAGCCATTTTCGTCGGGGAGTTGCACTCACAGATGGAGGTTGGGAGGCGGGATTGACCTCTGGAAAGACCGCCGACTAGAAAGGTTTATAAATTAGTTTAACTAATTTTATATTAGGTGAAATTATATGCAGAAAACTGTGACCATGAATGTTAAAGTAAAAGATTATACAAACAGAGTAATTGGTGTTGTTAAAGAGAAGTATGGCTTGAAAGACAAGGGCGAGGCCCTTGACAAGTTTGCCGAGCTTTGCGGGGAGGAATTTGTCGAGCCTGAAGTAAAGGAAGACGTCATTAGAGAAGTCATTGAATCTTGTGACAGGCACATCAAAAAATACGGCTTCAGAAGCAGAAGTGTTAAAGATTTGCGGAAGATTATTGAGGCGAAGTAAGTGCCATTCGAATACGACTTCAGCGATGGGTTAGAGGAAACTCTTGAAAAGCTGTTCAAGAAAGACAAAAACCTCTACGACTCTTTGATGAAAAAAATTGAAGAAGTTGTCTCAAGAGATGAAACCACAATAGGATTCTACAAAAATCTGCGATACGATTTGAAGGAATTCAAAAGAGTTCACGTTGCGAAAAGCTTTGTGCTCTTCTTCAAAGTATTCAAAGAAAAAAATTTCATTATTTTTGATAAATTTGGGCACCACGATGATATGTATAGGCGATAAAATGAACCACAAACCACACACCAAAAACTACTTTCTGGACAGCACATCCGGGAGGCGGGACTTTTTCTCAATAAAAAGGCACGCCGGACGGCAATAGGTTTATAATCTGTTTACATTATAATATATTGTATGACAAAGTTGCTTGTGATTAGTGACAGCAGCTCTTTGATCATTGGAACAAAGGCCGGATTATTGACTGCACTATGTGAAGAATTTGAGGTTGAAATTCCTGAGAAAGTGTTTGAAGAAACCGTTGCAGCAGGAAAAGAGTTGCAAAAAATAGATGCATTGAAAATAGAGGAAGCAATCGAAGAAAACAAAATAATGGTTAAAAAAGCAACGCCTATTAAAGACAGCAAGGTAATGAAATGGTTCAAGGAACTTAATCTGGATGAAGGAGAAAGTCAGGCAATACATCTTTACATTCAAACAAATGCAAAACTTTTGCTGGTCGACGACAAGCAAGCAATAAATGCAGCAAAATTGCTTGAAATAAACTGGGCAACTATTCCAGACATTATTGTAGGGTTTGCTGAAAGGGCAAAAATCCCCAAAGAAAATGCTTTAGAAGCACTAAAAATAGCACAGCAGGAAGGGAGATATAAGATTGATTTTATTCTTAAAGCATTTAATAAAATCGAAAAAATTAAAGGAGGAAAAAAATGAAAACTGAGTTAGTTTCCGCAAGATTTGAAAAGACAGACACTGCACTAATAGAAGAAGTTGCCAAAGAAGAAAAAACAGACAAAACTACGGCCTTGAAAAGGATATTTTCACTGGGGGCAAAACAGTACAAGCTAGAAAAAGCCATAGAGCAATACCAAAAAGGACAAATAAGCATAGGCAAAGCAGCAGAAAAAGCAGGAGTCAGCTTGTGGGAAATAATGGACGAACTAAAAGAAAGAAACATAGTTAACCCGTTAGGCGAAGAGGAATTCAAAGAAGGCCTCAAAAACCTTGAAAAGGTTTGGAAATGAGCAAAAATGCAATTGGTTGGACTCACATAATATTGGAAGCATACTGCGCTAGGAAATGGAGCGACAAAAAAGACAAATACTGGTATGAAGTTGTCGATTGGAAAAAATTCAAAACCAAAAAAGTTCCAAATCCCCGCTATGACCCAAAATACAAACTGCCAAAAAAGCCGTATTACTGTATAGGAATCCCCCAATATATTTGTCTGGAAAAGAACTGCCCACATCTTGCATACACAGATGCCTTAAAGAGAGATTACCTGTTCTTAAATAAAAAATACAAAAAGAAGGAAAAGAAATGAGAAACCGCAAACCTCTTACTCCCAACAACATGCCTCCAATTGACAAATCCAGAAGACGGGATATTACTATTTCTGTGGTAGAAGAAGTATTCTGCGCTTACAGAGTGAAAAGATGAGGGCTAGCTAAATGATTATATATGACTATTCTTATAGTTTTATAATGAAACGCACTATTGTTCAGCGTATTAAAGCAGCCTGGTTTAGTACTCCTTTAGAAGTTGCTAAAGGAGCTATTAGAGGTCAAGTGATAAGAGTTACAAACCATCATAGATATGTTGCACTAAAAAAAAAATAGACCAAATCGTAAACTGCTTGTAAAACAAAAAAATGAATTAGTTAAAAAAGTAAAAGAGACCCTTAAAGGCAAGGGGATTGGGGTAGTAAAAGTTTTTGGAAGAGTTAAAACGTCTACAAACGGCAAACAATCTAACCTCCCTGTGCAAATCATTAAGGCAGAATTTTTTTATCTTTAGCGCTTTGTTTTTGAGGGAGGCTCTGGCTCGAAAGATTTTTCAGCTTTCAGGTCTATTGCCAGTTCTACAAGAGAAATAGTAAGCCTTGCAATCTTCTTCAGGTGATGCAGTAATTCTTTTTCTTCGTCAGAGCATTTCTCGTAAAGCTTTCTTGCATTCTTCTCAATTTCATCTTCTCTCTCAAAAATCTTTACTGCCTTTTTAAGCTCGAAATTGCAAAACAGGCTATAATAGGATTCAAAGTGGGAGTTGATTTCACTTAACAATTTAAGGCAGTTCTTCTTGTACTTGTGCTTGTCCTGGGTTACATGCTGTGCAATTATCTTGTATTCGTCTCCTACAAGCTCAAGCAGAAAAATAGTGGAATAAATTGTGGGCGTCTTCTTGTATTCCTCATAGCCTTTAACGTTGAACACCCTGAAGCAGTAGTCTTGAAACCTGTCAATGTTTGTGTCAATCATGTGAATTGTTCTAAGAGTTGAAAAATCGTTTTTTTCTATTGCTTCTAATACATCCTTCCCCATTGAAATCAAGAGCATGAAAATCCTCTTCAATGCATTGTCGAATTCCTTGTAGGAAATTTCCCCCAACTGTTTTACTACCACATAACCCTGTTTTTGCTCAATTATTTCCACCCCAATGAACCTATTCACTAAAGCCTGAATTGAATCAAGCGCAGTAATATTAGGCACTCTCTTAGGCACAAGGCCCCTATAAAACCAGTCGGTTGTATCATAAAGGTTAAGGCTTTCATTAGAGGGGCTTGGGAAAAGCCTTTCATAGTACAATTCATTCAATTTCTCGTTATTGTTTTCAGTGCTGTCAAAATTGATTTTTATTTCATCATAGCCTGCCCTGTACACAGCTGAAATATAACGCCATAAAAGCTTGTTGGGAAGGCCTGTAATGTCAATTTCAGCCCTGGTGTTGCCGTTGTTATTGACCTTGTCAGTGTTTATTACAAGAGAATTTCCTTTTTCAACTAAATCAATTTCAGAGCCAGGGCTCAGGCCCTGCTGCCTGGCCCACCTAATAGGAATAGTAACAGTAAAAGTGTTGTGGCCCTGTCTTATGACCTTTCTCTTCATACATATAATAATTAAAGGCAAAAAAAATATAATACTATTTTTTTAATATAAAAAATATAGAAAATATATTCTG
The DNA here is from genome assembly GCA_040755695.1 of Candidatus Diapherotrites archaeon. Classification (NCBI taxonomy): domain Archaea; kingdom Nanobdellati; phylum Candidatus Iainarchaeota; class Candidatus Iainarchaeia; order Candidatus Iainarchaeales; family Candidatus Iainarchaeaceae; genus Candidatus Iainarchaeum; species Candidatus Iainarchaeum sp. Next base: position 26,121 of record JBFMAK010000002.1, read on the forward strand.
TATATTTAATATATTAAAATATATTTAACGAGGAAAACCGTTTTATAATTGGGCTGAGCTTCTTTTACTGGGGAAATTGCTTGGAGGCTTGTTATGAAAATGAAATTTAATGGAGCTAAGAAAAAATTAATTTCATCAAATATCAACAACAGGCTTTTCTTTGAATGCATTGTTCATTCGCTCATGTTTTTGTCCATGGAGTTATTCATTAAAATCTTCTTGCTTAAAATTCCATTATAAGCACAAAAAAGGCATCGCTCAATGGACAAAAGAATTATTTTAAGCGCTTCAGGCCTGTTGCTTGCCTTGTTTGGCATAATTCAGGCAGTAAGGTTCCATTCAGGCTTTTGGTACACTTACTTTATTGTTGGGGCATGGCTTTTCTTTGACTGCTATGACTTCAGATTAAGGGGCACTTCAATTCTCTCCCTTCTCCTAGAAAAAAAATTCAAGGAATTCTTCAAGCTTTTCTTTTTCTTTTTTGCTTTCGGCCTTCTTCTGGACCTGATTTACGGGAGATTTTTAGGGAAATTCTGGCTCTACCCAAATTTCAGTTATCCATTGAATTACATTTATCCTGCCTTCATTTTCTATACCTTCGGGGCATTTGCAATATATGAATTGTATTATTTCCTTGAATTCTTTTTAAGGAAAAAATTAAGTGAAAACAGAAAAAAGAAGAAATTAAAGGAAGAAACAAAAAAAAGAATTTCAGACTCCCTCATTGCAATACTTTTTATTTCAATTATTGCCCCAATAATTTCTTTTGCCTTCTTTTCTAGCGCCTTCATAAGGGAAATAATTTTTGCTGGAATGGTCGCAGACATTTTCGCTTTCGATGCAGTCGTATTCAAAAGGCACGGGCAGTCATTGCTGTTCGAAATGCTTGAAGGAAACAAGAAAATTCTTTTATTAATCATCATGACGTGGATTATAAATTTTTTGCTGCATGAAATCCCTAACACTTTTGCCCGTGAATGGGTTTACAGGAACATTCCCCTTTCAGGAGCGCAGTTCGCAGGCCTTCCGTTGCTAATTTTTTGGGGGTGGCTTTTCCTGACAGTGAACATTGTTGCAGTAGTGAATATTTTTACTGGAACAAAAAAGCAGCATTGATTTATAATATTTTTCTATGATTAATAATGAAATAAAACGGGAATTCGGGGAATTTAATGAAGAAAATAACAAAAGAAATGACAATGCAAGAAATACTTGAATTAAAGCCAGAGGCAGCGCAAACCATGATGAAAAACGGGCTTCACTGCCTGGGCTGCCATGTCTCAATGTATGAAACATTAGAGCAAGGCTGCCTGGCCCACGGAATGGATGGAAAGAAGATTAACGAGATAGTGAAAGAAATCAACAAGAATAATTCAAAAAATTCAAAGAAAGGGTGATTGAATGGCAAAATACAAGATAGAGCATGACAGGCCAAACTGCATTGGCTGCGGGGCCTGCGCTGCAGTATGCCCCGGCAACTGGGAGATGACTGGAGACAAAGCAAAGCCAAAGAAAACAGACTTGAACGAACTAGGATGCAACATGAATGCAGCGCAAAGCTGCCCAGTGAATGTAATACACATCACAGACACTCAAGCAAAAAAGAAGCTTATCTGAAAAAAAAGGAATTATTAAATGGACACTTTCTCTCACCCTTTCTGGACTTACTTTCTTGCAAGAAAAAAATACTGGGTGAAACAGGCAGTAATTGCATCAATTATTCCTGACATTCCATTCATTGCAACCCTAATTATTACAACACTCTTAGGGTTAAGCTTCACCCAATTCCTTTCTTTTTATAAGGGCTCAATTGCTTTCCAAGTGTCAAATTTACTGCATTCGTTCATAGTTTTTGCAATAATTTCAATTGTAATACTAATAAAATTCCAGCAATTTAAAGGAGTGGTTTTCGGGCTGGGATTTCATAATGTTCTGGACCTTTTCACTCACGCAAATTACGGGCACCAAATCTTCTGGCCCCTATCAAAATTTACTTTTGTTTCCCCCATAGGCTACGCTGAACCTCAATATTATGCAATAGAACTCAATATAATAAATTTCTCTTTAATAATAACCGCAATAATTTATTTATGGAGAGAAAAGAACCCAAAAACAAAAGCCCTGCGAAACAAATAAAAAAACTCCCCACTAATTCTTTTTTAAAGAAAAAAGGTGCCTCGGTAGTCTAGCGGTTAGGATGCGGCCCTGTCGCCCCGCCCTTTCTTTTTAGAAAAAAGAAAGTGTAGGTTACCCAAAGAAAAAGGGAATTTTGCCAAAGCAAAATTCAATTATTATGATTTTTCTTTCTTTGGGATAACTTACCACTTTCTTTCTTTTCCTAAAAGAAAGAAAGGGGGAGAAAGGCTGCGACTCGGGTTCGATTCCCGGCCGAGGCGAACTTTTTTATTCAGCCGAATCAAGGCAATAAATTTAAATTGGATTAAACCTAATTTTAAGCAGAATATTATTATTGTATGTGTTTAATGGCTGAGGGAGAAAATGAGGCTTGCTGTATTCACTGATACTTTCTGGCCGCAGATAAATGGGGTTGTGACCTCAATTGCCAATTCGTGCAATGCCCTGGCAGAAAAAGGCCATGAAATAATAATTTTTGCTCCTCAACCAAAAGAAAAAAAAGCCGGATTAAAATTAAATAAAAAAATCAAGGTGCAATGGATTGCTGCAATCAACCTGCCCACATACAAGGAGTACAGGATTTCGCCTCCACTATCAATAAAAGCAGAAGAAGAAGTAAGAAAATTCAATCCGGGCATAATTCACGTGCACACACCTTTCTCTCTTGGATGGATTGGAGTCAGCCTAGCAAAAATAATGAGGAAGCCCTTGATTGGAACTTATCATACACTCCTCCCTGAATTTTTGGTTTACCTTCCTCTGCCCCTAATAAAAAAAACAGACATTGCAAAAAAGATCAGCTGGGCTTACACCAAATTATTCTACAAAAACTGCAATGTAATTACAACGCCCTCAGAGGCAATGAAAAAAGAACTGGAAGCACACGGCCTGAAGAATGTGTTCGTGCTTTCCAATGCAATAGACTTTGAGTTATTCAATGAATCTAGGAAAAAAGAATTTGACTTAAAAAAAATAAGGCTGGTTTACTTTGGAAGGATAAGCTACGAGAAAAACATTGAAGTAATAATCAAGGCAGTGAAAATACTTAAACAGAAAAAATTTCCTGTGGAATTCAGGGTAATAGGTAATGGTCCTGCAATTGAATCCCTGAAAGAAGAATCAAAAAAAGCCGGGCTGGAGAAAGAAGTGCAATTCTTGGGTGCATTCAGGGGAAAGAAATTGGCAGAAAAAGTAAGTGAAAGCAACATCTTTGTTACGGCAAGCACGATTGAAACCCAAGGCCTTACAGTGTTCGAGGCAATGGCCATAGGGCTTCCGTGCATCGGGGCAGACTACCTTGCAATACCCGAAGCAATCAAGGAAGGAGTAAATGGATTCTTGTTCAAGGCATTCAATGAAAAGCAGTTAGCAGAAAAAATAATTAAACTTCATTCATCACAAGAATTAATGCAGGGGCTATCAGAAAACGCAGTGAATACAGCTAAAGAGAAATCAATTAAAAACATTGAAAGAGAGTTGGAGAAATTATACGAAAAAACAAAGAAATCAAAGTAAAAAAGGGGGAGAAAAAAATGGATTACAAACAAATAATAATTGCGGCAATAATATTCACAGTAATAGGATACATAATTCATATATTGGGGGCAATGGCTTCAATGAGCTACTACCTTGACCCAAACTACTTTGCAGTGTGGAGCAAGATAATGATGCCCGCAGCAGGGCCTCCGCCAGCGGAATTCACTTACTATTCAATTGCATTTGGATTCATCGCAGCATTACTCTATGCAATAGTATACAGTGAAATAAAGAAGGCGGTGCCAGGAAAAGATGCTACAGAAAAAGGACTCAATTACGGGCTAATACTATTCCTTGTAGCAGCAATTCCCTCAAGCCTTTCAATGATACTGCTCATAAACCTTCCTGCAATGCTTGTAGTGGAATGGGCAATAGAAAGCCTCATAATTTTCCTGTTAGGCGGAATGACAATAGCAAAAATAGTGAAATGAAAATTAAGGGGAAAAACAATGAAGCAGGAATTTGACGCAATAATTGTAGGCGCAGGGCCTGCTGGCTCGAGCTGCGCGTGCTTTCTTGGAATGCAGGGAATTCACACTTTGCTTTTGGAGAAAGAAAGAATGCCGAAAGAAAAGGCATGCGGTGACGGATTGAGCTGGAAGACTCTTGCCCTCCTTAGGGAACTCAAAATAGAAAAAGAAATTGAGAGAAGGCCTCACAAGAAAATTTACGGGATAACAGTTTCTTCCCCGGAAGGAATTACAGCAGAAATCCCAATAGAAATAATAAAAGGAAAGCCTTCAGGCTACGTGTTCAAAAGAAAAGACTTTGACGGAATCCTGTTCGAAAAAGCAAAGGCATTCAGTTCAGTGAAAGCAATTGAAGGGTTTGAAGTGAAAGGCCTTACTGAAAAAAAAGGAAAAATAACTGGAGTAAAAGGAATTGACCCAAAAGGAAAAGAAAAAGAATTCCATGCAAAAGTTATTGCGGGGGCAGACGGGGTGAACTCGCTTATAGCAGAAAAAATAAGAGGAAGAGAACATGATTCAAAGCATAACTGCATTGCGCTCAGGGCTTATTACAGGAATGTCAAAGGCTGCAAAGACAAAATAGAAATTCACTTCATTAAAGATTTGATTCCAGGATATTTCTGGGTTTTCCCTGAAGCAGAAGGCCTGTACAATGTAGGCCTTGGAATAATTGAATGTGACATGAAGAAAATGGGAAAGAACTTGAGGGAAGAACTCCAACGAATAATAAAAAAGGAACCATTATTCAAGGAAAGATTCAGGAATGCGAGAAGGATTACACCATTAAAGGGATGGCAGCTGCCTTTTGGCTCAAAGAAAAGGAAGGTACAGGAAAAGAACTGCATTTTATTGGGAGACGCAGCAGGGCTTGTAGACCCTTTTTCAGGTGAGGGCATATCAAATTCTGTTGCAAGCGGGATAATTGCAGCAAAAGTGATAGGTGAGGCACTGAAAGAGAAAAACGAAAAAAAATTTGAAAGAAAACTGTGCGAGTATGAAAAAGAATTATGGAATGAATTATGGCCTGAATTGAAGAGGAGTTACAGGCTACAGAAAGCAGGCAAAATGAAGTTCTTGCTTAACTGGATTATAAGGAAAGCAAACAAAAGCAAAAAAGCAAATGAATTGATTGCAGAAAGCCTTGCAAAAGTGCAAATGAGGGAAAAACCGGAATTCAACTTAATATTTTTACTGAAAGTGCTTTTCAGCTGAAGAGGAAAAAAAATGCACGAGCACGCAATAGTGGAAGAAATTGTAATGCAAGCGCGAAAGAAATTGAATGGAAAAGAGCCTAAAAGAATAGTGCTTGAATTAGGAGAAATAGCTGAGCTCACAGAAGAAGAATTAAGGCAGGCATTGAAAAGGGAAGTGAGATGGGAGATTGAAATAGACAAAAAAAATTCTTCGGTGGAATGCCCTTGTGGCTACAAAGGAAGAGCAATGGTTGCAGAGAGGGGGCATGGCTTTATTTTAATCAATTGTTCCAAGTGCGGGAAATTCAATCCAAAAATCCTGGAAGGAAAAGACCTCCTGTTAAAAAAGGTTGAATGAAAATGAAAGAAAAAAAGAAGATTCTTGTTTTCGGGAGCCCTGAAGTGGAAGAAGACAGCCTTGCATTAAGGGTTGCACTCCTCTTAGGCCCTGAATTCCCTGAAATTGAATTCGTTTTCATTGATTCAACTGAAGAGATAAAGAATTTTGGGGGGAAGATCATTGCAATGGATGCAGTGCAGGGAATAAAGAAGGTGGAATTAATTGAAGACTTGGAGAAAGTGAAATTACCCCCAAGGATTACAGGCCATGACTTTGATGCAGCATTCAATTTAAAGCTCCTGAAAAAAACAGGGCAGATAAAAGAAATAAAAATTATTGGAATTCCAATGGATTACCCTGAAGAAAAGGCTGCAAGAGAAGCAGGAAAGAAGATCAAAGCCATTCTACTTTAAGGAAATGAGTAGCACAGCTCATGCAGGGGTCATAAGCCCTCACAACTTTTTCGCATTCCAAAGAAAGAGCTTCTTTTTGAAGGGAAAGCTTTGGCTCAATGAAATCCTTTATGTCGTGCTCAATGTTTTTTGCATTCTGTGCAGTGGGGATTATTATATTGCAGTGCGTTGCCTTTCCTTCTTCATTAAAATGATATTCATGATATAAAGTGCCTCTTGGAGCTTCCACTACCCCAATGCCCTCAGATTCTATTGGCTCGATTGCAGGAACTTCCTCTTTAACAAAATCATTCAATTCAATTAATTCAATTGAATAATCAATGCAGTGCAGCATTTCAACTGCCTGCGCGAGATTATTGTCAAAGCAAGAATTAGAGGGAAACTTTTCCACTGCCCTCATTACATCATTCTTTGTTTCATTGTGCAAGTGATACTTGTTCAAATTAAGCCTTGAAAGAGCGCCAACCATGTAAGCCTTGTCGTCAAATTCAAACTGGCTTGCGCTAGAATAAGGGATGACAAATTCTTCCACGTACTTGAGCATCTGGTCTTCAGGAATGCAGATGCCCCTTGAATTGATTATTTCGCCTTCAAGGAAATTATATGGTTCCCCTGCAAGGCAGACATAATCTGTCTTTCTCTCAAAATTTATTTTATGGTTATAAAACAGGTCAATCAAGTCAATTACCTGCAGCCTTATCCTTTTCAGGGACTTAACGCATTCATTCAATTTCTCTTTTTCAGGAGTTTTAGAAAAACCTCCAATTAAGGGGGTAAGGGGGTGGATTGACCTTCCTCCTACAGCTTCAGCCAATTGCACTCCAGCATTCCTTACACTCATTGAATCCCTAACCCACTTCTCAAGCTTTCCATTGAAGTCCAAAATGCTTTCTTTTTCGAAGAGATCTGGAAGCACAAAATAATACAAGTGCATTCCATGATCCCTCAGCATTGTGGCATTTATTAAAAGAGTCCTTAAAGCCAAGGTCTGAGGGCTCTGCCTTACATCAAAGGCGTTCTCTATTGCCTTGACTGAAGCAAGGAGGTGGGAAGAACTACAAGTGCCACAAATTCTTGAGACAAGGAAAGGAATTTCATTGAAATTCTTTCTGATTACTGCTTCCTCAAAGAAGCGCTTGTTCTCTGAAACCCTCAATTCAACTTTTTCCACTTTATTCCCTGAAATCTTTACTTTAAGGCCTGTGTGGCCTTCAATCTTTGTCATTGACTCAATTTCCAATTCCATTCCATTCATTCAATAAATCACTTTATTTGAAATTCTTTCAATAATTTTTCCATTAAATCCTCAAAAGCCTTTAATTCTATTGGGCAGCCGTTCAGGGCTTCATCAACTTTAACGAAATCCTTTGCAAGAGAAATCTTCTCTAACTGGCCTAATCTTTTCACTGTGCCTGAAATCTCCTTTTTCGTTTCTTCGGAGAAAAAGTTTCTTTGCGTTGAAGGCCAGCCTGTAGCAGCACAGCCGCCTAGCACAATAAGCTTCTTTGCGTTCTCCCTGATCTTCTTCAGTTTCTCCAAGTCAGAGGGCCTTGCGATTGCCCCTTCAATGAATGCAGCATCCATTTCCTGTATTACGTTCTTTTCCAGCAATGGAATGCAGTACTTCAATTCAATGAATTCACTCAATTCATTGAATTTTGAGTTAAATGAGTTTAATACAACCATCACGCAGCCTTCGCATGAAGTGAAAGAAAAAAAGCCGAGCTTCAGTTTTTTCTTCATAAATGAAAAAAGAAGGCATTAAAAGAATTTAAAACCTATGCTGAATTATTGCTTCCCAAAATCTATCTTGAGCTTTTTTTCCCGTTCTTTGCGATTATGGTATTAGAAGCCATTTCCACAAAGGAAGAAATCTTATTTTCTTGCCTTTAAATCTTTTGGTGTCTTCATAATCCTTTGTAATTAAAAGCAAATTTTTACACTTTAATTCTTTAGAGGCTGCAAGCAAAGAATTTAGCTCTCTTTTATTAACTTCATCAAAGTTTGAAGCACTTGTCACCTGAATTAATTGAGCAACCTTCAAGCCTTTCTTTACTACAAAATCAACCTCTGCTTGCTGATGATTCTTCCAATAAAAAAATTCCATTTTAGGATTAAAAGAACATTTTCTTGACAACTCAATTGCAACTATGTTTTCCATTACCCTACCATAATTTTCAGAAAACTTAAATCCTCTCATCTCATAAAAGCCAATGTCCGCCACATAGACTTTTCTAATAGACTTAAACTGCTTTGCAACAGAATACTCAAATTTTTTAAGAAACAAAAAAATCCTTGTTATTTCCAAATACTTGGAAAATCTTTCTATTGTATCAAGGCTTGCGTTTACTTTATCTTTCAACTTGTTGAATGACTGCAAGGTAGAAATACTGGATATATAAATATTAACCAAATTTTCAAGTTTTTCTATTTCTTTTACTCCAAATCTTCTAACTATATCTTTCATAATTATGTCATCAAAGTAGCGGAGTAAAAGTTCATTTTTTCTTTGGGCAGAATCTGAAAGGACCACTTCAGGAAAACCCCCCCATTCAAAGTATTCCTCAAGCAGTCTAGCTATTTTAATTCTATTCTTAACAAGATCAAGTCTGTCTTTTACGTGCAAGTCTTTAAATTCCAAGAATTCTTTAAAGCTGAACGGAAAAATTTCAATGTCTGTGTGTCTGCCGGCAAGGGTTGTGGAAATTTCTTTTCCTAAAAGCTTAGAAGAAGAGCCAGTAACTATAACCCTTGTTTTTTTTGATTCAATCAAATACCTAATAAATTTCTCCCAGTTTTTAATGTTCTGTATTTCATCAAAAACAAGTATTGGATTTATTGGTTCAAGATTTTTTAGGTAAGTCTCGTATATTTTAAATAAATTATCTGTGTTGAGTGTTGGAGGAAACCTTGGGTCCTCAAAGTTTACTATAAGTATATTTTTAGCAGCAATTTTATCTTCTTCCATGCGTTTTTTTATAAACAAGTAAGCTAAAGAAGACTTGCCGGCTCTTCTTATGCCGAATAATACCATTGCTGTTTTATGAGAAAACAAATCTTCCATCCTTGAAAAATAAATGGGCCTTTCTTTTAAGTCTACTTTAAAATTACCCCAAAAATTCCAGTCAGCAAGTATATTCATTATTTCTGTTTCATTCATGTAATAAATATTATAAGCAATAATATTTAAATACATCGGTAACTTTTTACCAAATTTAACCGATACACTTTATAACATTCAAAGATGTTTTTTACTGCCCCCAAAAATCTATCTTCAGCTTTTCTCCTTTCTTTGTGTTGTGGAGCAGGACAACCCTTGCGTCCAGGTTTCTGCCTGAAGGCTTGTATTCCAGGAATTCATTCAGTTTTTTTGTGAAAGCAAGCACGTCTTTCATTTCAGGGACATTCTCTTTTTTTAGCCTTTTCCTGGAGAAGCCAAGCCAGCTGTAGCCTTTCACTTCAACAAAGTCCGGGCTGGCTTTCAAAATCAATTTTGCGTACTCTTCCTTACAGCAGTCATTCAAACCTTTCACCAAGGTAATTCTAACTACAGTCCTGCTCTTGTGCTTTTTCAGGGTGGAAAGAGAATTCAGCAAATTCTTCCATGCATTCCTTTCTTTGGGTCTGTCAATTTTATTGAACAATTCCTTGTTTGGAGCGTCAAGGGAAAGATATAATTGGGTAGGATTGCATTTCTTGAGCATTGAAGGTCTTGAGCCATTGCTTACAAGAAAAGTGCTGAATCCTTTTTCTCTGAATGCTTCAATTAATTCAGGGAGTTCAGGATAAAGAGAAGGCTCGCCGCTCAAAGAGATTGCAATGTGCTTAGGCTTCTTTGACTCTAAAAGCAGTTTCCTGTTTATTTTCTTTGGGTCCTGTATGCCTCCAAAGCCTGAAAGCAATTGAATTTGAGCCTTAATTGCTCCTTCAACTATTTCTTTCGGCTCATCATACTTCTTGAATGAATTTTTTGTCCATCCTAAAGTCCTCCAGCAGAAAACGCACTCCTGGTTGCAGAAATTGGAGGCAGGAGTAAATTGAATGCACTGATGGCTTTTAATCCCATAAAACTGGCGCTTGTAGCAGAACTTCTTCTTCCTCAAGGCAGTTTTAGTGTAATGGCATAGCTTTACTGCACTGTGCCCGAAGAGGCCATAATGCTGCCTCTGCAGGACATTAATCTTTTGCGCTGGAATGAATTCTTTCACTGAATGCATAAAAAGAATTGGAGCGGAAAGAAATAAAAAACAAATCAAAAAATTTCGTTGTTCGTCAAAGGACGTTTCGATAGTTATTTAAAGGGGTTTGGGGAATTATTTTTGGATTGGTTGAAATGCAGTTGTATGAGTTCGAGTCAAAGGAGCTTTTCGCAAAACATGGAATTAATGTGCCTGAAGGCCAGATAGTAAGCGATGCAAGAGAGATTACAAGAATTGGAGTCCTTAAAGCGCAAGTTTTGGTTACTAAAAGCAGGGCAAGGGGAATACAGGTAACTGATTCTTTGAGTGCAGCAAAAGAGGTTGCAGACGAAATGCTTGAGAGAGGCCTTGCAGGATACAAGGTGAACAAGGTCTTGGTTGAAGACAAACTGGACGTAAAAAAAGAGTATTATTTTGCCATAAGCTTTGATTTCTGTGAAGGCAAGCCTGTTGTTCTGGCGTGCTCTCACGGGGGAAAGGAATTGGAAAAGAATTTGGATAAAGTCCAGAAAATTTATGTTGAGCCTTTAATTGGATTGCAGGAATGGGCTTCAAGGAATCTGCTTTTGAAGGCAGGATTCGACCAGAAGCTTTCTCTCAAGGCTGCGCCAATCCTCTCGAAATTGTATTCTGTATTCAAGGGATTGGACGCAAAATTGGTTGAAATGAATCCATTGGTTGAAACAATGCAGGGCGACCTTATAGCAGAGAACGCAAGAATTGAATTGGATGACAATGCAATGTTCAGGCACCCTCAAATGGCTTTCGCTGAAAGAGAGCCTTTAAGGCAGTTGAATGAAAGGGAATTAGCAGCAAAAAAAATTGAGTCATACGAGCAGAACGGCTCAAAATCAAAGTACATTGAATTCAACGAAGGCGAAGGAATTGCAGTAATAACAACAGCAGGAGGCACAGCATTGGCAAACCTTGATTCCCTAATAGAATTCGGGGGAAAGCCTGCATGCTATCTTGAACTGGAAGGAAGCCCTCCAGCAGAAAAAGTATACCAGTTAACCAAGATTGCGCTCTCAAAGCCTGAGCTTGAAGCATGCCTGCACTTAGGCCACAGCGTGAGCGACGTGAACATTGAAACAACAATGAAAGGATTCTGCGATGCCTTAAAAGAATTAAAGCCTTCCTTTCCGGTAATTGTGAGAAGGGCAGGCCAGAACGAGGAGGAAGCATTAAAACTGCTTGAAGAAACAAAAGAGAAAGAGAAAGCATTGGATTTGATTGTGTTGGACAGGAATACTTCAATGAGGGAGAGCACAAAAATTGCAGTGCAGAAAGCAAAAGAGCACAGGAAAAAGAAAGGAGAAAAGGAAAAATGATTTCAAATTCAAAAAGGAATTTGAAAGAGTTTCAAAGCAAAGCTTTGAAAATTTTCAAGCAAAGCTTGAAACATATTTAAATTTTAGGGGAAAATTTAAATGATTGCAGGCGAGAACACAAGGGTTGTAGTACAGGGCGCCAACGAAAGGCAGGCAATGAAAACAATAGAATTAATGAAAGATTACGGTACAAAGATTTCTGCCTTTGTGTGCCAGGAAAAAATCGAGGAACCAAACGGTTTTGTATGCTTTAATTCTCTGACGCAGGTAATAGAAGAAGAAACAAAAGCAGACTGCTCTGTCGTGTGCGCCCAGAAGTCAAGAGTGAAAGACGCAGTATTCGAGGCAGTAAGCAATGAAATAAAACTGATTGTAATCCTCACAGAAGACATTCCACTGCACGACAGCACTGAAATACTTGCACTGGCAAGAGAGAAGGAAGCAAGAATAATAGGCCCTTCAAGCGCAGGAATAATTGTCCCTGAAAAAACATTGGTTGGATACATTGGAAGCCCTAAGCCTAAAGAATTGTACAGCAAAGGAGGCATTGGAATAATGTCCAAAAGCGAGAGTTTAGCGAATGAAACTGCATGGCTGATGAAAAAAGAAGGAATAGGCCAAAGTATGGTGATAGAGACTGGCTCTGAAATGCTTTCAGGAACAAGCTTTGCTGACTTGCTGCAGGAATTCGAGGAAGACAAGCAGACAAAAGCCTTAGTGCTGCTTGGAGCCTCTTCAGGCAGCCAGGAAGAAAAAGTTGCTGAACTACTGAAAGAAAAAAAGTTCTCAAAACCATTAATTGCATTTATTGCAGGAAAGAATTCAGAACTCCTTCAACCCAAAAACATGACTGAAACAGAAAAAATTCTATGCAGGGGCACAGGCAACGCAAAAGGAAAGATTGAAGCCCTCAAAAAAGCCGGCGCAATAATCGCAGAGAATTTAGATGAAATACCAGAAATAATTGAAAAGCTTTAAGTCTTAATTCTTTCTAAAACTTCTCTGTACAATCGTAGGGGAATGGTTTTTCCATCTTTTGGCGGGCATCTGCAATTAAAGGTTCCTCTTCTTTTGAAGTTTTCGCTTTTTTCCCAGATCTCTTTTATTGATTCTTTTCTTACATTTCCTATTACTCTATTATCACCAGGGCAACTAGTAACATTTCCGTTAAGCGTAAGATAAAGGCCTGCAGCAACTTGATTGCAAGGATGAATTCCAGCCATGCAGGGAATACCTTCATTTTCTATTTGCTCTACTGTTTGCAAGCCCTGTTCAATATTCCATTTGTATATTTTGCTGTGAAGCTCTATCTTTTCTTTACTTGTTAAATCATAATTCCTCAAAAATTTTTTTGTTAATTGCTTTCCACTGACCATCAAATATGCAGGCACTGGATATATGTTTCTTTTTCTTGCAAAAATATAAATGTTAAGAACTTCATCTTTTATCTGTTTGATTATAGGAGCACAAATCATTGCAAGGCGTGTAGGCGAAGTTTTGTTAAATCCTACTTGAGCAAGATTTTCCAATGCCTTATTTCTTTTTTTTGTATGACCTTTTCTTCCAACAAGCTTATCTTGAATTTCACTATAAAATGATTGATAACTTAATAGAATACTTGTCTTAAATGAGTATATCTTCCCGCAGAGATCTAATGCATTCTTTACTCCTTCTCCAGCAAAAATCTTTCTTGCAAGCTTGTTATCGCCCAAAACATGACCTTTTGTGAATATAGCAGACCCAACACCTAATTTTTTTAAATCTCTGAGAAATTGAAGCAATAAAGGGTTCTCAAAAGGTTCTCCTGCACCGCAATACTTTATAGTTTTCAATCCAAGTTTTTTGGCATTTTTCAAAACAGTAAGCAACTCATTATATGACATGTCAGGAATGCCGCCATTGTCCACAACATTTTTTCTTCTAAAGCATGTTGGACAGCGCAGAGAGCATGCCCTACCAAAATCAATATCAAGCATCAACAATTTGCCTTTATTTGCTTCCAATTCTTTTTTTGAAAAAAATCCCCAATATTGAACTGGGCCTTCTTTGACCATTTCTTTCCAATTTTCAATTGGCTCAATATTTGGCTTAAGCTTTTTCATCTTTAAACACCTCTAAATAAGAAGGCAAAGATGAAAGCTTTGCTACATTATTAGTGTAAAACACAGAACATGCACACAAACTAAAATTTAATAGCGCATCTTTGAACACTTGAGAATAAATAATTCCTCTAATTCCATTTGGATTTTTGTAAATGTTACCATAATTTACACTATGACTGGGACAATCCATTACATCGCCATTCGGATAAACTGCAAAAGAATAAAGAGGCCTTTTACACATTGGCTGCGCAATCACTCTCTGCCCGAATTGGTTTTTCCATTCAAATCCAAGAGACCTATCAAGTTTGCGTGCTTTCTCAAAAAATTCTCTTGATTGTTTGAAGTTATGACAAATTTTTTGTTCTTTTTTATTGGTTGTTATTTGAATAAATTCTTCAACAAAAGGAATAACTCCTAAAGAACGCATTTGCGGAATGAATTCATCAAGAACCCTGTTTTGGTTTAAGTTTGTAACAGGAATTTCAACAGCAAGCCTATTATCTTTTTGCATTCCATACTTAATTGCCAAATTTAGTGTATGCATTGTTTTCTTGTATCCTTTTATTCCAACAAGACGGTTATGTTCTCTTTCATTTATGTCTCTAATTGAAATAATAAGAGATACATCAAGTTCACTTAACCATTTCACTGTTTTTTCGTCAAGCAATGTGCCGTTTGTGAAAATTACTATTCCAAGTCCTGACTCAATTATATGCTGTATATATTTTTTTGCACCATTCCAAGTGAAAAGTTCGCCTCCCCCGCCATAAACAATTGTTTCTGCAGAGTGCTCTTTCAAGAAAGATATAATGCTATCCAATGTTTCTTTTGAATAGAAAGGACCATTTAATTCCTTTGGCAGCTTGCCTTTATCTTTACCTGTAAAGCAACCCAAGCATTTTTGATTGCAAGAGGTTGGCAGCATTAGATAAGCAAATTTGAATATTGGCTGTTTTTCTTTTCCTTTTGCCCAGTTTACATTGTGCTGTATAGTTTTTTCTATTTCTGGGCCAACCATATAATGTTTAAGAAGAGGGGGTTTTCCTGAACCACCTGTAATATTATACATAATATATTTAATAGTAATCTATCATTAATATAATATTTTATATAAATTTTTTTATCAAATTACCAAATATTTTTATATTTTTAGTAAATAATTATATTTATGGTCAAAGATATTCTTGATTCTCTGGACAGAAAAATTCTTTTTAATTTGGATTTTAATGCGCGCGCCTCAAATTCTGAAATAGCAAAAAAGTCAAGAACTAGTAAGGAGGTTGTGGGTTACAGAATTAAAAGGCTCATAGATGTTGGTGTAATAAAAGGGTTCTATACTATAATTGATGCGGCCAGATTGGGTTTTATGAGTTGCAGGTTCTTCATAAAACTAAAGAATGTCTCTTTCGAAAAAGAAAAAGAGATAATATCACATTTTGCTGAAGACAAAAAATATTGGTGGGTTGATTCAATAGAAGGGCCATTTGATTTGGGGGTTGCTTGCTGGCTGTCTGACCTTAATGATTTTCATTTGGAAGAAATAAAATTTATGGAAGAATTCGGAGAATATATAAAAACAATTAATCAATCCATATATGTAAATTTTTACATTTTTAAGAGAGCATATTTTTCAAATCAACCAATTAATGATGTACCGCCTATAAAGATTTCAAATTTAGGCAAAGAGCATTTAGACAAAAAAGACAGTGAATTACTTAGGTTTATTTCTTCTAATGCGCGTGTGCCTATTACAGATATAGCAGAAAAATTGAATTGGTCTGTTGGGAGCATTGTACACAGACTTAAAAATCTTGAAAAGAAAAAAATAATATTAACTTATAGACCTTTAATTGACTTATCAAAAATAGGACGTTATTGGTATAAAGTTAATTTTACACTGAAAGATCATTCAAAAATAGACAAGATAATTACTTTTTTTAATGCGCATCCTGACATAGTGTATGCATATGAAACAATAGGAGGCCCTAATCTTGAAATGGAAGCCGAAGTAAAAAGCTGTGAACATTTCATGGAAATTCTACATTATATTCGTTCCAAGTTTGGAGATTCCATAGAATGCTATGACCACTTTCTGTGGTATAAAGAGTATAAGCTTACATTTTTTCCAGAAATTTCTTTACGTACTTAAATCTAATATTCTTTCCCTTGCGCTCTCGCTTAACCCTTCCACTATTCCTTTCAAGTTCACTTTCTTTTCTTCTTCGAGAATGAATTTCTGCTCTGATTTGGTTGCAGGATGCTTTGGGCCCAAGGTATCGCATAATTCCCTTCCAACAGAAACATCATAAAGCTCGTTCTCCCGGGCAATATCAATTATTTCCTCTTTGTCAAAGCCAATCAAAGGCCTCAGGACAGGAATCCTTACAGCAGAATCAATTACAGCCAGATTGCTTAAAGTCTGGGAGGAAACCTGACCCAGACTCTCTCCAGTAATTAATGCACTGCACGAATTCTTTAAGGCCAACTGCTCTGAAACCTTTAGCATAAGCCGCTTCATCAAAATGAAGTAGTATTTGTAATCGCATTTCTTGGATAATTCAGCGAAGGCGTTTCCTGCCTCCACAACAAAAAACTTTTTTGCCTTAATCAGTTTGGCTAATTTGAATGCTTTCTCTTCTGCTGTATTGTCAGCAAAAGGCACCTGAGAGAAATGAACGCAATAAATCTCCAAACCTTTCTTTGCAGCAAGAAGACCTGCAACAGGGCTGTCAAAGCCGCCTGAAATCAAGAGAAGGGCGCGCAATTTCTCCATAAAAAAGCACTAAAACAAATTATGAGTAAAACAATTAAAAATTATTCTTCCATAATAGGTATGGGCTGATTATTAAATGACAGAAAGAAGATACCATATAGGAATGATCCCTGACGGAAACAGGCGCTGGGCCGCACTCCACGAAATGCACCCCAGCTTAGGCCACGCAAAAGGCGCAGAGAAAATGGAATTATTCCTGAAATGGGCCTTAAAGAAGCAAGATATAGGAGAAATAAGCATTTACGGATTAAGCGAAGAAAACTTCAAGAGAACAAAAGAGGAATTGAACTGGCTTTACGGAATTTACTACAAGAGATTGAATCAATTGCTTGAAGAAGACATAATACACCAAGAAAAAGTGAGAGTGAATTTTGTTTCAACAAAAGAAGACAAGGTGCCAACAAAAATAACAGATGTATTCAATGAAATAAAAAGCGAAACAAAATTTTATGGAAACAAGATTCTGAACATTCTGATTGGGTATACAGGCCAGAGCGAGATACTCAGGGCAGTAAGCAGCCCAATGAACAGGGTGAAGAACTTGTTTTTCGGCTTGAATGAAAAGGATTTAGAGAAGCATTTGGCAATACAGCACTCCTGCGATTTTGTCATAAGGACTGGAGAAGAAGAAAAAGCGCGGGAAGCAAAATCCGGCTTCCTCTTATGGCAGGCGGCCTACGCAGAATACTACCACATAAACAAATTTTTTCCAGATCTAGAAATCAATGACCTGGAAGAAGCCTGGAGCTACTTCAAAAACACCCGAAGAAGAAAAGGCACTTGAAAACAAGTGGAATTGAAAAGGTTTAAAAACTCTTTTTCTCTAAGTTATTATAAATTTTACAAGTTTTAGAAAATATTAAAAGTTGTTATTATTGCGATGTTGGTGGGGGGATAGTATTAATGAGGCCTAAAAGCCATAAGTCTGCTGTTACTTCAACTTATGCTTCAGGGCTGCCTCTGAAGACAAGGTCTCTGTGCCCTGACTGCAAAAGAGTATTAGACGCAGAAGTCTATGAAAGGGACGGGGCAGTATTCATAAAGAAGGATTGCCCTGAACACGGAAGCTTTGATGAAGTTTATTACGAGGACGCTGAATACTATAATTTCGCCAGAAAGTTTGCAACAGGAAGCAGAAGCATAGAGAACCCAAATGTCGGGAAAGCAATAGAAAACAATGGAAGCAACTGCCCTAACGACTGCGGCCTATGCAAGAACCATCATACTCACACAGGACTGGCCAATATTGCTGTAACCAACAGGTGCGATTTAAGCTGCTGGTACTGCTTTTTCTTTGCAAAAGAAGGCAGCGCAATCTACGAGCCTTCAATAAAACAGATAGTGAACATGGTGAAGAACTTAAGGAATGAAAGGCCTGTGGGCACAAATGCATGCCAGGTAACTGGCGGAGAACCCACATTAAGAAAAGACATAGTGGAAATTGTCAGTGCAATAAAAAAAGAAGGCTATGATCACATTCAATTAAATACTCATGGAATAAATTTTGCTTTCAACCCTGAATTAGCAAAGAAATTGAGCGGGGCGGGAGCCACAACAGTCTATCTTTCCTTTGATGGCACAACACCTGAAACAAACCCGAAAAACCATTACGAAATTCCGTTAATTCTGGATGCATGCAGGAAAGGAGGATTAAGCATAGTATTAGTGCCTACCCTCATAAGGAGCGTTAACGACCATAATTTGGGCCCAATAATCAATTTTGCATTGAATAATTTGGATATTGTGCGAGGCGTTAACTTCCAGCCTGTTTCATTGGTTGGAAGAATGCCTAAAACTTTGAGGGACAAGCAGAGGATTACAATTCCGGGGGCAATAAAAAAAATTGAAGAGCAGACCAACGGCATGATTTCAATGAAAGATTTCTTCCCTGTACCATGCATTACCCCGGTATCAGATTTCATTGAAGCATTAACCAACCAGCCTCAATACAAATTAAGCATTCATTTCGCTTGCGGTGCAGCAACCTATCTTTTCTTGGATGGAGACAGGGTAGTTCCAATAACAAGGTTTGTTGATGTGGAGGGCTTCTTTGAGTTCCTCAAAGAAAAGACCGGAGAAATAGAGCAAGGGAAAAACAAGGCTTTAGTTACAGCAAAGGTTTTAATGAAGTTAGGCAGTTTTATTGACAAGAAGAAACAGCCAAAGGACTTGAACCTCACAAAACTTTTATTCAATGCATTGGTGAAGCACGATTACGATGCATTGGGCGCAATACACAACAAGACTTTATTCATTGGATTAATGCATTTCATGGACCCTTATCTTTACGACCAGCAGAGGGTGGAAAGGTGCGACATACATTACGCAATGCCTGACGGAAGAATAATTCCATTCTGCTCTTTTAATGTCATACCTGAAATTTACAGGGACAAAGTGCAGGCGCAGTACAGTGTTCCGGCAGAGGAATGGCAGAAAAAGAACCCAAAAGAAAGCATCAGCTACAAGTATGCAAGGGACATAGAAAAATTGACTCAGGACGAAAGATACGGAAAGACTTATTCTGAAGCAAAGAATTTTTTTGAGAAAGAAAAGGTTTTGGCTTATGAAAAAGGAATGGCAAGAAGATTCAAGCTATGGTGAAAGTCCGTTCAAGAAATTAGTGAAGCTGGAATTCGAGGTCAAAGGAATGAATGAAAGGAATGACGCTGCATTCATCCAGTTCGAGTTACTCAAGCAGGAGCCAATAATCAGGGCGCATATTGAATTCAATTCAAGGAAAGGGGAAGTATTATTCAATCCCTTGGATTTGGATTCAAAGAAAGCATTAGAGTTAATCCCAAAGCCCTTCAAGGGAATTAAACTGCAGGAAAAAGAAATTGAATACAAAGAATTACTCCAAGAAGGATTTCATCTATGAACGATGACGGAATTGAAGAGAAAGTAATTGACGCCTTTGCGGGAGTAGCCAGTTCTTTAGGATACAGCGACTTGCACGGAAGAATTTTAGGCTATCTTTTCCTGTCAGAAAAGCCTGTGCCATTGCAGGAAATCGCAGGGAAATTGAATTATTCCCTTTCAACTATTTCCTTGAGCATTGACTTCCTTGAAGCATTAGGCACAATAAAAAAATCAAAGAAAGGCGCAGACAGGAAGGTTTACGTCCTGCTTCAATCTGATTTGCTTGACTGCCTGAGAAAGGCTGTATTGCTCAAAGCGGAGAAAGCAATAAATGTCTCACTGAATGATTTAATGCAGGAGAGCGCAAAAATCAAGGGCGCAAAAACAGAAAAGGCAAAGAAGGCCTTGCACACAATCAAAGTCCTCGAAACAGAAATCAAAAGGCTGCAATCCTTTTTGAGCCTCGTGAAAGAATTCAAGCTGCCAAAAGCAAATCAGCGAAAGGTTTAATAGAACAATTGTTCTATAAATAGAACATATGTTCGATAAAATTAATGGAAGCACAGCAAAAGTGCTTAACCTTTTTCTTGATGACCCTCAAAGAGAGTTTTATTTAAGGGAGATTGCACGCATTGCAAAAATAAGTTCAAGCACTTCAAAAAGAGCATTAGATGAATTGAAGAAAACTGAGTTGATTAAAGAAGAAAGGAAAGCAAATCTGCGGATTTTTTCTGCAGAACAGGAAAGCCAAACTTTCAAGGAACTAAAAAAGATAAAGAACCTCGAATGGATAAAGAAAAAAAAACTTGTGGAAAACATTGTTGATGAAAGCACTATTTCTGTTGTTTTATTTGGTTCTTTTGCTTTGGGAACAAACACAAAAGAAAGCGATTTAGATGTACTTGTAATAACAAGCAAAAGAAAACCAGTTAAAATAAAGGAATTGGATGGAGTGGAAGTACAATTAATACAAAAGACATTAAAAGAGTTCAGGGAACTGGAAAAAAAAGATAATCCTTTCTACACAGAAATAATTTCAACTGGAATAGCTTTGTATGGGGGGATGCCTGCATGAAGATTCAAGATTGTATCAGGAAAGGCTGGCTTAAGAGGGAAGAGCCTAATAGTAAGAAAGCGGAGCAGTCAATTAAGATAAGCGAGGCAAAACTTGAAGAAGCGGAAAAAGCGTTGAAAGCAGACTTGATTGAAACAACAATTGTTTTCTCTTATATGTCAATGTTTCATGCTGCCAGAGCCCTGCTCTTTAAAGAAGGATTCAGAGAAAAAGGCCATGTTCCTATATTAGTATTCCTTGAAGAAAAATACGAGAAAATAATAGGAAAACAGCTTTTATATGAATTTAATTCAATGAGGCTTGAAAGGCACGAAAGCCTTTACGGACTGCAGCCAGAATACTTCAAAGACGACGCAGAACACGCGCTAAAAACAGCACGGCAATTCCTAAGCAAAATAAAAGAACTGATTTAAAGCAAATACTATGGCAAGAAAATTAGGCTACAAGAAAAGGGAAGGAGAGTTTCTGGTGAAGGAACTGGGGCAGGATTGATTTTATTTTCTTAAAAGCATTCATTTAAATTTTTTTCTGTGGACAATTCATTAAATAACTGGGTTTGAGCCGTAAGCACAGCGATTTTTTGTCTGGAAGAAATGGTGTTTGTTTGGATTTATGCCTGCCTTTACAGCATTGAATTGAATCAAAAGCTTAGCTTAGGCTTTGCCTGAAAGAATTCCTCCGGAGGAAAGAATTTGGCCTCAAAAGACAATAAATCTATTTTGAACCATTATCTTGTTCCAATGCACGAAATTGTTCCAGAAAATGAAGCAAAAGAGATAATAAAGAAGTACGGGAACTTAAAAGAAAAGTTCCCTTTAATTCTGAGAACTGACCCTGTCATAGAAGAAATCCAGGCAAAGAAAGGCGACCTAATCAGGATTACGAGAAACAGTCTTACAGCAGGAAAGAGCGTGAGCTACAGGATTGTGGGATAAATGAAGTACTGGCCTTTAATTAATTCTTATTACAGGGACAGGAACATTGCCCAGCAGGAGATAGATTCATTCAACCAATTCATAGACGAGAAATTGAACCAGATAGTGGAAGAAAACAAGCTGATAGTTCCAAAAATAGAGGAAGTGAGAATTGAGTTGGCTGACATTGAAGTGGAAAAGCCAAAAATAATTGAGGCTGATGGCAGTCCAAGAACTAATTTTTATCCAATGGAAGCAAGAATAAGGAACAGGACATACTCTGGACCAATTTTTCTCTCAATGAAATTACTGAGAAGGGATGTAGAGCAGGACATGAAGCGGGCATATATTGGGGAAATGCCTATCATGCTGAAAAGCAATATGTGCTGGCTTTCAGGGAAATCAGATGAAGAATTAATTGAAATGGGCGAAGACCCAAAAGACTTTGGGGGATACTTCATAATAAACGGCTCAGAGAAAGCATTAATGACACAGGAAGTATTGGCTTCAGACAGGGTTCTTGTAAGCAAGCAGCCTCAAGACAAAGTAATTGCTGAAGTTATTTCAACAAAAGGAGCATTCAAGGGAAGAGTAAGGATTTCAAGAAATATTGACGGCATACTTTCAGTAACATTCCCTTCTTCGCCGAGAAAATTAAGGTTATTCGTATTATTGAGGGCATTAGGACTTATAGCAGACAAGGAAATCGTTGGGGCATTCTCAGAAGAAAAAGAAATACAGAATGACGTTCAATTGAATTTGGAGCTCCTTGAAATAAAGAACCAGGAAGAAGCATTAGACAAAATAGGAAAATATGTTGCTCCAGGGCAGGTCATAGAGTACAGGCTGAGGAGAGCACAGGAGGTAATAGATGCATTCCTGCTTCCGCACATAGGCCAGAGGGCAGAGGACAGGCTTGCGAAAGCATACTATCTTGCAATGATGGCAACAAAAGCAATAGAATTAGCGCAAGGCCTGAGAGGGGAAGATGACAAAGACCATTACAAGAACAAGAGACTTGAGTTAAGCGGAAAATTAATGGAACACTTGTTCAGGTATTCATTCAAATACTTCATAAAAGACTTGAAGTTTCAGATTGACAGGACTATTACAAGGAGAAGGAAACTGAATATAAGTACTGTAGTAAGGCCTGGCGCAATAAGCGAGAGAATAAGGTTTGCCATGAGCACAGGAAACTGGATTGGAAGAGCAACAGGCGTAAGCAAATTCATGGAGAGAGTGAATTATTTGGCTCCACTAACAGACTTAAGAAAAGTAAAAAGCCCTCTGGACAAGAACAGGGAATTATATGAGGCAAGGGATGTTCATGGAACGCACTGGGGAAGGCTTGATCCTGTCGAAACACCTGATGGCCCGATGTGTGGGCTCGTAAAAAATTTGTCTTTGCTTGCAGAGGTAACAGTAGACCAAGAGGGGGCGCCAGTAGAAAAAATCTTGTATGACATGGGAGTGAAATTAAAGAAATTATAAAAGGGGACTTTATGGCTGTAACAAGGGCGTACATTAACGGAAGGCTCATAGGATTCCACAAGGACGGGGCAGAGCTCACAAAGCAGTTGATTACCCTGAGAAGGAAAGGAAAAATCAACCCTCAAGTGAATATTGCTCATCATATTGATACTGCTGAAGTTTACATTAACACTGATGCAGGAAGGGTGCAGAGGCCATTGCTTATAGTTGAAGAAGGTAAACTGAAATTAAAGGAAGATCACTTGAAGGCAGTGAGAGAAGGAAAAATGCACTGGCATGACTTAGTGAAGGAAGGGGTAATAGAATACTTGGATGCAGAAGAGGAAGAGAACGCCTTAATTGCAACAAAAGAAGAAGAAATAACAAAAGAGCATACTCACATGGAGATAGACCCTGCCGGCGTGCTGAGCATAGTAACTTCAATGATCCCTTACCTTGAACACAACATGGCTGGAAAGGCATTGCACGGAGCAAAAATGTTCAAGCAGGCTTTAGGCATAAATGCAATAAATTATAATTTGAGGACTGACACTGAAGGCCATTTATTGTATTACCCGCAGAGAGCCTTGGTTGAAACAAAGACAATGAATTTAATTGACATAAAGGAAAGGCCCCAGGAACAGAATTTTGTTGTGGCAATAATGCCTTTCTATGGATTCAATATACTTGATGCTATTGTGCTGAACAAAGGTGCAGCGGACAGGGGCCTTGGAAGGAGTTCTTATTTCAGGATGTATGAAAGCAGCGAGAACAGGTATCCAGGAGGCCAGATAGACAAATTCGAGATTCCAACAGAAGAAACTGTAGGATTTTTAGGAGAAGAGTATTACAAGAAGCTGGGTTCTGATGGATTGATTGAAGTAGAGGAATTTGCTTTAGAGAAGGACATAATTATTGGAAAGACAAGCCCGCCAAGGTTTCTGGAGGAAGTAAGCGAGTTCGGTGTAGTGCAGGAAAAAAGAAGAGAGGCTTCAATGAGCGTAAGGAAAGGAAAGCCAGGGTTTGTTGATAAATTAATAATTTCAGAGGACGGAGATGGTAATAGGCTTGCTAAAGTGAAGATAAGGAGCGAGATGATTCCTGAAATAGGAGACAAGTTTTCTTCAAAGCACGGCCAGAAAGGAGTAATAGGGGCAATTATTCCAGAAGAAGACATGCCTTTCACTGCATCAGGAATAAAGCCTGATTTAATTCTTAACCCTCACTCAATTCCAAGCAGAATGACTATTGGCCATTTAATTGAAATGCTTGCAGGAAAAGCTGCTTCAATTACAGGAACATTCATTGACGGAACCCCATTCAGTTCAGTTACAATGGGGGAACTCCAGAAGATGCTGAAGGAAGGAAAATTCAGGGGTGATGGAAAGGAAACATTATTTGACGGAATTA
This sequence comes from Candidatus Diapherotrites archaeon, assembly GCA_040755695.1. Taxonomy (NCBI): domain Archaea; kingdom Nanobdellati; phylum Candidatus Iainarchaeota; class Candidatus Iainarchaeia; order Candidatus Iainarchaeales; family Candidatus Iainarchaeaceae; genus Candidatus Iainarchaeum; species Candidatus Iainarchaeum sp. The sequence continues at coordinate 50,342 of JBFMAK010000002.1, forward strand.
CAGGAGAAAGAATTGAAAGCGAAATCTTTATGGGAATAGTTTCTTACAGAAGGCTGTTCCACATGGTTGCACACAAGATGCAGGCAAGAAGCCGAGGCCCAGTGCAAATTCTTACAAGGCAGCCGACAGAAGGAAAAGAGAAAGAGGGGGGATTAAGGTTCGGTGAAATGGAAGGGGAAACCTTGGTTGGCCACGGAGCAGCAATGCTTTTGCAGGAGAAATTCATTGAAGACTCAGATAAGGTAATTGAATTAGTGTGCGAGAAATGCGGTATAATTGCAATAAATGATCAGATAAGGAACAGGAGATACTGTGCTTTATGCGGGGGTTCAGCCGTATATCCAGTTGAAATGAGCTATGGCTTCAAGTTATTGTTAGACGAATTAAAGGCATTAGGAATAATGCCTCAATTAATAATCAAGGACAGGGTGTAAGAGAAAAAAATTAAAAAAAAAGAAAGTGAAATAAAATGTTGTTGAAGAAAATTTCTGCAGTTGAATTCGGGGTATTAAGCCCTCAGATGATAAGGAAGCTGAGCGCATTAGAGATCAAAACCCCTGATACTTACGACAAAGACGGCTACCCAATGGAGACAGGATTAATGGACCCCCACTTGGGGGTGATCAACCCGGGCCTGAGGTGCAAGACCTGTGGCCAGAAAATGAAGCAGTGCCCAGGGCATTTCGGCTCAATTGAATTGGTGAGGCCTGTAGTGCACTCAGAGTTCAGCAGGAAAGTGGAAGAACTCCTTGTAGGAAGCTGCCAGAGCTGCGGGAGAGTGTTAATCCCGGACGACAAAATAAAACAGTACCTGCCATTGATTGGGGAGAACCCTGAGCTCGTGCTAAAAAGAATTCTTTTAAGGGCAAAAAAAATGCATAAGTGCCCTTACTGCGGGACAGAAAAAGTGCCAATAATTTTAGACAAGCCAACAAACTTTTTCCAGGGAAAAGAAAGATTGTACCCAACCCAGATAAGGGAATGGCTGGAGAAGATTCCAAACAAGGACTTAATGTTGTTTGGCTATGACCCTGAAAGGATAAGGCCTGAATGGTTCGTGCTTACTGTACTCTTAGTGCCTCCAATCACAATGAGGCCTTCAATAACACTTGAATCAGGGATTAAAAGCGAGGACGATTTAACGCACAAGCTTGTGGACATCATTAGAATTAACCAAAGACTGAAAGACAACATTGATGCTGGGGCCCCTCAATTAATAATTGAAGACTTGTGGGATTTACTGCAGTATCACGTAACAACCTTTTTCGATAACAATACAGCGGGAGTTCCCCCGGCAAAGCACAGGAGCGGAAGGGCACTAAGGACTTTGGTGCAGAGGCTGAAAGGAAAGAAAGGAAGATTCAGGTACAACCTCACAGGAAAGAGGGTGAATTTTGCTGCAAGGTCAACCATAACGCCAGACCCTTACATTTCAATTAACGAAATTGGCGTTCCAGAAGAAATAGCAAACGACCTTACAGTTCCAGAGCAAGTAACTGAATGGAACAAAAAAGAAATATTAAGGCTAATTAAAGAAACAGACCAAGTGCTTTACATTGTAAGGCCTAATGGAGCAAGAAAAAGGGTTTCAGAGCAGACAAAAAAAGAGGCCTTGGATGAACTGGACATAGGATTCAAGATTGAAAGAAAAATAATGAATGGAGACACCATATTATTCAACAGGCAGCCTTCACTGCACAGGCTGAGTATGATGGCGCACAAAGTGAGAATCCTTCCAGGAAGGACTTTCAGGATTAATCCTATTGTATGCAAGCCCTACAACGCAGACTTCGATGGAGACGAAATGAACTTGCATGTGCCCCAGACAGAGGAAGGAAAAACTGAAGCAAAAGAATTAATGCTTGCAGCAAACCAGGTTATATCCCCGCGCTATGGGGCTCCGGTAATAATTTTGGACGAGGACGGAATTAGTGGAACCTATGTCCTTACAATGCGCCAGACAAAATTCACAAGAGAAGAAGCAATGAAATATTTCTATGAAATTGGAATTACAGAAATCCCTGAGCCAGACCTTGAAGGAGGTTATTACTCAGGAAAATTAATATTCAGCCAACTGCTTCCGAAAGACTTGAATTTGAGCTTCAAGAGCAATACCTGCAAGGAAATACAGAAGATCAACCCATGCGATGAATGCAGGAAAGAGGGCTGCCCTTATGACGCATATATAACAATAGAGGAAGGCAGGCTTAAGACAGGAGTAATAGACGAGGAAGCTGTAGGGGAAGGAAAAGGAAAGATTGTGGACGTACTGGCAAGGGATTATAATGCAAGCGCGATAGAAGAATTCTATTACAAGATAAACAGGATAATCGAAGACCTTATCACAAGAAAAGGAATGAATGTAGGCCTTGACGAATACAAGACAACAGAAACAATAGAAAAAGTGAAAGAAAAGGCCATACAACAGGAATTGGAAGAATCAGAAAAATTGGTTAAAGAATACAGGGAAGGCATAATAGAGCACATTCCAGGCAGGACACTGGAAGAATCATTTGAAATAAAGATGATGCAGATAGGCTTCAAGACAAAAGATGAAGTCCAAAAACAGATAATGAAAGAAAAAATAGACGAAATGCTTGGGGAAAATCCGAAATACAACAGCACTATAATGATAATGAGCGGCTCAAGGGGAAGCCCTATCAACCTTACAAATATTCAAGGCATGTGGGGGCAGGCAGCAGTAAGAGAAGGAAGACCTAAAAGAGGCTTCAAGAACAGGCTAATAACCACAAACAAAGAGAAGGATGTTGGGGCACTTGCAGGAGGCTTTATAGGCCACAACTTCATGGAAGGAATGAGCGTAAAAGAATACTTCTACCATTCAATGGGGGGGAGGCAGGGAGAGGTAGACACAGGGGTTTCCACAAAGGTTTCAGGATACTTATACAGGAGGTTTGCGAACTCACTGAAGGATTTGGTGATAAACTACGATAAAACCACAAGGAGCGCAAACAAGAATATAATCCAGTTCATGTACGGGGAAGATGGTGTCTTTCCAATGAAAACCACAAAAGGAAAAACCATAAGCATGAGAAGGGAACTGGAAAGATTGTATGAATAACCAGAGGCAAAAAAAATGGCAAAAGGAAAACAAAAAAGAAAAAAAATGAAAAAGAAAAAGATAGAGAAGCCCATAGCCCAAATAATGAAGGAAGAAGAAAATATTTCAAAGCACGAATTCCTGCCTTACGGCATAATGAAAGAAATAGACGAAAAAACAGTAAAGTATGGCTTGAGCACAGAAGAAAAAGCAAGGCTTGTGGCAAACATTGAAAAAAAATACTTGAGTTCACTGGTTGAGCCGGGGGAGGCAGTAGGAATAGTTGCAGCCCAGTCAATGGGAGAACCAGGAACACAATTGACATTAAGAACAAAACACTACGCTGGGGCAGCAGAGGTTTCAGTTGGTTCGGGGATACAGAGGGTGGAAGAAATAGTGGACGCTAGAAGCAAAGCCAAGTATCCTTCAATGACAATATACTTGACAGAGGAATTAAAGCATAACAGGGAGAAGGCAGACATCTTTGCGAAATCCCTTATTGATGTGAGAATAGGTGATGTAGTAAAGTTCGAGGAAGATTTTGATGGAAGAATGCTTAAAGTGCATTTCCTTGAAGAAGAAATAAAGGAAAGGAACATTGACAAGGAAGAATTAACAAAAAAGATTGAAAGGTATTTGAAAAGCAAGGCAAAAGGAAAAGAGCATAATGAATTCGCTCTTGGGAGAGAGCCCTTAATTAAAATAAGAAAGAATCTGAACAAGGTAATAAACATGAGGATACAAGGCGTGAGAGGAATAGAGAAAACAATTGTGTTCGAAGAAAAAGGCGAATTCCTTATTAGGACAAGAGGAACAAACCTCAAAACCTTAATGAGAATGAAGGAAGTGGATGAAACAAGGACAATAACAAATGACATAAAAGAGATAAGCAGGGTCCTTGGAATTGAAGCAGGGAGAATTTCAATTGTAAACGAATTATTCAAGACATTCAAAGAAAACGGAATAATGGTGGACATAAGGCACCTCATACTGTTGGCAGACTTGATGTGCTTTGAAGGCGACATAAAAGGGATTGTAAGGACAGGGATTACAAGACAGAAGAGTTCTCCATTGGCGAGGGCTGCATTCGAGGAAACAATAAAACACCTGCTTGACGCTGCATTCAAAGGGGAAACAGAAGAACTGCAGGGGGTAGTGGAAAACATAATTGTAGGCCAGCCAATAAAGGTGGGCACAGGGACTGTTGAGCTGTTGATGGGCCAAGGAAAAAACAAAAATTAATTGTGATGAAATATGGTTGAAATAGATGTAAACAAGGAAATAAGAAGGGCTGTGGACACGGGAAAAGTAATTTTTGGCTCAAGGCAGTCAAATAAAAATATTTTAAAAGGAAATGGGGAACTAATTATATTAAGCCAAAACATAAGCAGGTTGCTTAAAGAAAAATTAACTGGCTTGGCCAAAATATCCGAAATTCCTTTTTATGAATTCAAGGGAACATCACTCGAGCTGGGCGCAGTCTGCGGAAAACCGTACCCTGTATCAGTGATGACAATAACAAATGCAGGAAAATCAAAAATTCTTTCAGTAACAGGAAAGACAAAAGCAAAAAAGAAAGACAGCGAAAAAGAATGACAGGAAAAGCAAGGGAAAAAAAATGAAAATATCAAACCAAGAAATTCTGCTTATGAACGCACTGCAGGCATTTTCAGGAGTCACAGCAAAAGACTGCATAGTGCACGGCAATTCAATTACATTCCTTGTGAAAGACATTGAATTAGGAACAGTGATCGGGAGGAAAGGGGAAACAATAAACAAATTAAGAGAAAAATTAAAGAAAAACATTGAGGTTTACGGCTACACAAAAGACCCAAGGAACTTCGTGCAGAACTCGCTTAACAAAATCAAAATAAATTCAGCTGAAGTAAAGCAATTAGACGGAAAAAAAATAATACAGATAAACCTTGACTCAGAAAACAAGAGAAAAATATTCTCAGAAACAAACAAACTCAAAAAAATAAAGGAATTAATGGAGAGAAATTACGGCATAAGCGAAATAAAAATCAAGTAAAAGTGAAGAAAAATGGCTACAGGAGAATTCGCAGCAAAACAGCTGGAAAAAAAAAGAAAGAAATGGAGAAAGAAAAAAAGAAAGGAAAAGGAAAGATTGCTCGAAAAAATGAGAGGAGACAAAAGCATAATGGAGGGTTCACCACAGGCCAGAGGAATAGTACTGGAAAAAAGGGGGGTAGAAGCAAGACAGCCAAACTCAGGAATTAGGAAATGCGTTAGAGTCCAGCTTATTAAAAACGGGAAACAGGTTACAGCCCTCGCGCCATATGACGGGGCAATAAAATACATTGACGAGCACGATGAAGTAATAATTGAAGGCCTGGGCGGAAGAAAGCACGGAGCAAAAGGAGACTTATGGGGAGTGAAATTCAAGGTAATAAAGGTAAACAACCAGTCCCTCGAAATGCTCAGGACAGGAAGGAAGGAAAAAGTAAAGAGATAAAGATGTTTATGACAGAAAAAGTTTTGTTTTTCGGTAAATGGGGGAGTGAAGACGTAAAAATAAGGGACATAAGCCTGCAGAAATACTTGGATTTAAAGCCAAAGCATGTGCCCCACACTTTCGGGAGAAGCACAAGGAAAAGGTTCTCAAAAGGAAAAATGAATCTGGTTGAAAGGCTCGTGAACAAGGTAATGCGCTCAGGCCAAGGAAAAAGGAAACTGAGCGGGAAATACATTAGGGGGAGGGGGGTATGCGGCAAAAAAATCCTTGCACTCAAAATAGTTGAAGAAGCATTTGACATAGTGGAACAAGAAACAAAAGAAAACCCTATTCAAGTACTTATAAGAGCAATAGAAAATGCAGCCCCAAGGGAAGACATTACAAGAATACAGAAAGGGGGGGTTGCCTACACCCTCTCAGTGGATGTATCCCCTTTAAAAAGAATTGATGAAAGCCTGAAAAACATTGCACTGGCAGCATTTGCTTTATCCTTCAGCAAAAAGATAAGCGCACGGGAAGCCCTCGCAAAAGAACTAATTCTCACAGCAAAAAACGATCCTGCGAGCTATTCACTGAAAAGAAAAGACGAAATAGAGAGAATTGCAGTTAGTTCAAGGTGAAAGGAATGACAAAAAGAGAGGAAGTAGCAAAGAAAGCAGAGCACTACATGAAGAACCGAGAGAACATAAGAAACATTGGGGTAGTTGCCCACATAGATCACGGCAAGACAACAATGACGGACAACCTTATTGCTGCTTCAGGAATGATAAGCCAGGAATTAGCAGGAAAACAATTGTTCATGGACTTCTATGAATTAGAGCAGGCAAGAGGAATAACAATAAATGCAGCTAACGTTTCAATTGTGCACGAATACAAAGAAAAAGAATTCTTGATCAACATAATTGACACCCCGGGTCACATTGACTTTGGGGGAGAAGTAATAAGGGCAATGAGGGCAGTGGACGGGGTGATCCTGGTTGTGGACTCAGTTGAAGGCGTAATGCCCCAGACAGAAACAGTAATAAGGCAGGCCCTCAAAGAAAACGTAAAGCCTGTCCTTTTCATAAACAAGGTTGACAGGCTGGTGAACGAATTACAGCTCACTGCAGAACAAATGCAGGAAAGATTCGTGAAAACAATAATTCAAGTCAACAAATTAATTGAAAAGAATGTCCCTGAAAAATTCAAGGAGGAATGGAAAGTAAAAGTGGACAATGGCTCAGTTGTATTCGGCTCAGCATACTATAATTGGGCTGTGTCTATCCCGCACATGAAGACAACAGGCGTTTCCTTCAAAGACGTATATGATTACTGCAAGAACCAGGATCAGAAAAGCCTTGCAAAAAAGTCTCCTTTATTCGAAGCAATACTTGAAATGGTTATAAACCATCTGCCAAACCCTCTTACAGCGCAGAAATACAGGATTCCAAAAATCTGGGGAGGAGAAATAGAAAGCGAAGAAGCAAAGGCAATGCTTTCCTGTGACCCTGAAGGGCCTCTTGCAATGATGATTACAGATGTAACAGTAGACCCTCACGCTGGAGACGTTGCAACAGGAAGGATTTATTCAGGAAAAATAAGAAGGGGTGTAACAGTAAGGCTTATTGGGTCACAAAAGGAAGTGCCAATACAACAAGTCTGCCTGTACATGGGCCCTGAAAGAGTGCCTGTAGCAGAAGTGCCTGCAGGAAATATTGCGGCAATAGTTGGATTAAAGGAAGTTTATGCAGGAGAAACAATTTCAACAAAAGAAATAAAGGAATTCGAGTCATTCATGAGCACTGCAGAACCAGTAATGACTGTTTCAGTCGAAGCAAAGCAGACAAAGGATCTTCCAAAATTAATTGAAGTAATAAAACAGATCACAAAAGAAGACCCTAATGTTAGGGCAACAATAAACCAGGAGACCGGAGAGCATTTATTGAGTGGGATGGGCGAACTTCACCTGGAAGTAACACAGTACAGGATTGAAGTAGACCATAAGCTTCCAATTACTGTAGGAAACCCTATTGTAGTATACCATGAGGCAATAACAAAAGACTCTCCTACACTAGAAACAAAAACCCCAAACAAGCACAACAAATTCAAGCTGAGGGTAGAGCCAATCCCAGAAGAAGTGCTAACAAATTTAATTGAATCAAAAATTGAAGGAAAAATAAGAGATAAAGACAAGGACATAGTGCCTAAACTGGTGAACATTGGCTTTGACAGGGAGGAAGCCAAAAGAATTTGGGCAGTGCACAACCATAGTATTCTAATTAATGCCACAAGAGGCATAGAGGCATTATTCGAAATAAAAGAATTGGTAATACAGGGCTTTAATGACGCAATAGACGAAGGGCCTTTAGCAAAAGAAAAAGTGCAGGGAATAAAAGTAATAATGGAGGATGCTTCTCTTCACGAGGACGCAATCCACAGGGGCCCAGCGCAAGTGCTGCCTGCAATCACAAGAGGAATTTACGCGTGCATCCTCTCAGCTGATGCTTTACTGCTTGAGCCAAAACAGATTCTCTCAATTTTAGTCCCCCAAGACTACATAGGGGCAGTGTCAAAAGAATTGGGCTCAAGAAGAATTCAAATAACAGAAATGAGGCAGGAAGGAGACCAGACAATAATTGTAGGAAAAGCCCCAGTAAAAGAATTAATTGGATTCAGTGCTGCAATAAGGGGCGCAACGCAGGGCAGGGCAGTATGGACAGCAGAATACGCAGGATACGAGAGGCTGCCAAGAGAACTGCAGAGGACAACAACCTCAGAGATAAGGAAAAGAAAAGGCCTTGAGCCAGAACCAAAAAGCGCCCAATACTTTTTGGAATAAAGGCAAAATAAAAAGCATTTTTAATTGTTTTGGTTTAAAAGATATTGGTAGAATTATAATTATTCTAAATAGTTTTATTTGGAGGTATTAAAAATGGCTGCAGTAAAGCCACACGTGAATTTGGTTTTCATTGGCCACGTTGATCACGGCAAATCAACCTTAGTTGGCAGACTGCTCTATGACACTGGGGCATTGAGCGAGCAAGACTACAGGAAATTAAAGCAGGAGGCAGAATCAAGGGGAAAAGGAACATTTGCCTTTGCTTACGTAATGGATAATTTAAAAGAGGAAAGGGAAAGAGGCCTTACAATTGATGTCTCATACAAGAAATTCCAAGGAAAAAAGAATGATTATACCATAATTGACGCGCCAGGCCACAAAGACTTCGTGAAGAACATGATTACAGGCACAAGCCAGGCAGATGCAGCAGTACTCGTTGTAAGCGCAAAAGAAGGCATTCAGCCTCAAACAAAAGAGCACGCATTCCTTGCTCAAGTGATGGGATTAAAGCAATTGATCGTGGCAGCAAACAAGATGGACGAAGTCAATTACGACGAAAAAATATTCAATAAATTAAAAGAAGACCTGACAAAGCTCCTTACAGGCGTAGGATTCAAGTTAGAGAACGTTAAATTCATTCCAGTCAGCGCCTGGCTCGGAGACAACGTAGCAAAAAAGTCAGACAAGCTTTCATGGTATAAAGGACCAACAATAGTTGAAGCATTGGACGAATTGATTGCCCCAGAGCCTCCGACAGGAAAACCTTTAAGACTGCCAATACAGGACGTATACAACATTAAAGGTGTAGGAACAGTCCCAGTTGGAAGAATTGAGACAGGAATACTAAAACCAGGGGAAACAATAATAATTGAGCCTGTTGGAAAACAAGGAGAAGTAAAATCAATTGAAATGCACCACGAGCAATTGCCCCAAGCAGTCCCAGGAGACAACATTGGATTCAATGTGAGAGGCATAGCAAAGACAGATGTAGCAAGAGGGGATGTTGCAGGGCACACCAAAGACCCTCCAACTGTAGTAAAAGACTTCATAGCGCAAATTGTTGTATTGAATCATCCTACAGCAATCCCTGTAAACTACACTCCAGTATTCCACTTGCATACAGCGCAAATGTCAATGCAGATAACAGAACTGCAAAAGAAATTAGACCCAAAGACAGGCGCAGTAAAAGAAGAGAACCCTAAATTCCTTAAGACAGGGGACGCAGCAATAGTGAAGATAGTTCCAACAAAGCCTGTTTCAGCAGAAGAATACAAGAAGTTCCCTCAATTAGGAAGGTTCGCAATCAGGGACATGGGACAAACTGTAGCGGCAGGAATGATAGTAAGCATTACGCCAAGGAAGTAAATTAATCCCCTGATTTTTTTATTTTTTTAAAATTTTTTTATTAAAAAAAAATTCTCTTTTGATTTTAAAAGAGGAGCACAGAATGCAGAAAGCAAGAATCAAGCTGTCAAGCCCTGACTACAATACCTTGAATGACATCTGCGAGAAAATACTAGACATAGTCAAAAAGACAGGCGTAAAGCATTCTGGAGCAATCCCTCTGCCCACAAAAAAGCTTGTTGTGCCAACACGAAAAGGCATGAGCGCAGGGGGCACAGAAAGCTACGAGAAATGGGAAATACGATTACACAAAAGAATGATAGACATAGAGGCAGACGAGAGAACATTAAGAAGGGTAATGAGAGTAGAAATCCCAGAAAACGTCCACGTGGAAATCGAATTAAAAGAATAAATTATTATAATAGGTAAAACTAATTCTTTATTGCAATGCAAATTAAAAGAACAAGAAACCCTATTACAAGAGATCTTACCATAAACAGAATAATAGTTAACCCGCACATTCCAGGAGCGCGACAAATAAAAGAAAAATACGTTATGAGAAAAGGGGAATACGCTGAAATAGAATTGAATCAAAGATACAAATTTCCCGGTCTAGAAATGCCTATAGTTTCGCTAAGAAGTGCTGCTGCAAAGCTTGGGCTTTCAATTGGCTTTAAATAAAGCAACATGCCAGAAGTCATAAGAGAAAGTATTACCCCAGAAAAAGTTTCTTTGCTTCATTTGGGTGAAATTCCAATTAAATTGAAATCAGGCAGGCCATTACTAAGACTTTTTTTTCCGACAATGGTAGAACACATAAGAAAGAAAGAAATATTGGGGGAAATAAAAAGAGGAAGCATAAAGCTCGGAAAAAATTTTATAATAAATGAAAACGGAATAATTGAAATAATGCCACCTAAAATCCAAAGGGTTTTTCCTTGGCCGGTAAAAAAAGTTTTAGGAAAAATGGATGTTTTAAAAGGCAGAAAAAGAAAATTTTTGGACATGGTTTCAAAAAGAATAAAAAGAAAGCCAATAAGCAAAGCCGGAAAAATATTGATATTAGAAACAGAACCAATAAAATTGCCACAAAACATTGGAGGCTACATTCACTCAAGCACAAACGGAATTAGCTATCAGATTCCATCAATAATATTTGATCCGGGCTTCAAAGGGCCTATGATACTGGAAATATTCTGCCTCCAAGAAGGAAAACCAATAGAACCAATCCAATTCAGCCTATTCAAAACAAAATGACAAGAAATAATACTAACTCTTCTTTTTACCCAAAAAATTTTTAGATACATTACCTCTAATTTTATGATGAGCCCAAAATACTCTTACCTGGAGCATACTTCAGACATACTGTTTGAGGCTTATGGGCAGACGCAGGAAGAATTGATTGCGAACAGCGCTGAAGCCTTATGCAATGCAATGTACTCATTGGAGAAGGTTGAACCCAGAGAGTCAATTGAATTAAAGGTAACAGCAAAAGACTTTGAGGAACTTCTCCATAAGTTTCTGGGAGAACTTCTTCTCACAATGGAAGTAAAATTGATGTTCTTCAAGAAGTTTTTGGTGAAGAAATTCAGCTTGGAGGAAGGCGTGCTTGAAGTTGAATTGAAAGGCGAGCCAATAAACCCAGAAAAGCACGAAATAAAAAGCGAAATAAAGGCTGTAACATGGCACGACTTCCAGGCCAGAAAAGAAGAAGGCAAATGGAAGGCGAGAGTGCTGTTAGACATATAAAGAAAAAATCTTTGTTCTATAATTGTATTAAATTGTATTAAGTGATTTGAATGGAATACAAGAAAATAGCTGAGGGAATATGGGAAATTCCAAAAGAAGGAGGAATGCTTGTTCCGGCCAGAATCTACGGGACAGAAAAAATAGTTAAAGCAATAGAAAGCGATGCAATAACTCAAATAAAAAATGTAGCTTATCTACCGGGCATACAAAAATATTCTATTGCCCAGCCTGATGCCCACAAAGGATATGGATTTTGTATTGGAGGAGTAGCAGGAATTGATTATGAAACAGGCGTGGTGAGCCCTGGCGGTGTAGGCTACGACATCAACTGCATCAAAGGCAAAACAAAAATTTTAAGTGAAGATGGATTCAAAAAAATAAAAAAATTTGAAAAGCAAAATTACAGAATAACAACAATAAATAATAAAAAAGCACTACTTGTTTTTCCTTCTTTTTTCATGAAATTTAAAAACAAAAAATTATTTAAGGTTACAACAGAATTAGGAAATTCCATTTGTGCTACAAGAGAACATCCTTTTTTAACGCTTAATAGAATGAAAGAAATTGAAAAAATAAAGATTGGAGAAAAAGTAATAATCTTTGAAGATAATAAATTTATTGCAGATAAAATTGAAAGCATAAAACCAAAAAACCAAGAAACAGTTTTTGATTTCAATATTCAGGAAACACACAATTTCATTGCAAACAATTTTGTTGTATCAAATTGCGGTGTAAGGCTTATTAAAACTAATTTGGAGTTAAAGGATGTAAAGCCTAAAATGAATGAATTAGTGAACAGGTTGTTCGAGGAAGTGCCAAGCGGCCTTGGAAGCAAAGGGCAGTTCAAGGCAAACAGGAATCAATTGAATGAGGTAATGCAGGAGGGAGCAGAATGGGCTGTAAGGGAAGGCTTTGGCTGGAAGAAAGACTTGCAGGCAATGGAGGAAGAAGGGTGCATTGAATTGGCTGACTCAAGCAAGGTTTCAGAGAAAGCCATTTCAAGGGGCCTTCCACAATTAGGGTCTTTAGGCTCAGGAAATCATTTCCTTGAAATACAATTGGTACAAGAAATATTTGATGAGAAAACAGCAGAAAAATTCGGGCTCAAGAAAGGCCAGATAGTGTTAATGGCTCACTCTGGCAGCAGGGGCTTAGGCCATCAAATTGCCTCGGATTACTTGGATTTAATGGTTTCAGCAATGAACAAGTACAATATTAAAGTGCCTGACAGGCAGTTGTGCTGCGCTCCAGTAACCTCAAAGGAAGGCCAGGATTACTTGGGCGCAATGTACTGCGCAGTAAATTATGCTTTCGCGAACAGGCAGATGATAATGCACTGGACAAGGCAGGGATTCAGCAAAATCATTGGAAGGAGCCCAGAAGAAATGGAAATGGAGCTGCTTTACGATGTAGCCCATAACATCGCAAAAATTGAAGAACATAAAATTGAGGGAATTGAGGGGAAAAAGAAAAAATTGCTGGTGCACAGGAAAGGAGCAACAAGGGCTTTCCCTACAGGAAGAAAAGAGAACCCTAAAATTTATTCCGAGACAGGGCACCCGGCAATAATTCCAGGCTCAATGGGCACAGCCTCCTGGGTTGTAATAGGGACACAGAAAGGGCTAGAGGAAACATTCGGGAGCGTGGCCCACGGCGCAGGCAGGGTGATGAGCAGGAATGCAGCAATAGCAAAAAAGAAGGGAAGTGAAATACAAAAAGAATTACTGCAGCAAGGAAAAATAGTGAAAGCAGCCTCTTTAGGAACCTTAGCAGAAGAAGCACCTTACGCCTACAAGGACGTGGATGAAGTAGTTCTTTCACTTGAATTAAGCGGCATAGCAGAAAAAGTTGCAAGAATGACTCCATTAGGCGTAGTAAAAGGATAGTTTCATTCGAATTCTTTTATTTTTATTTCTTCTTTTCCGTCAACGTATTTAGAGAAGAATTCATCAAAGCTTTTGCCTGAAAATTCCCCTAATTCTTTTTTTACATTGAAGGAGTTGCCTGTGCCGCCGTATTTTTTGTAAAGAAATTTCATGAATTCATCAAGGTTGATCTCTTTATTCAAGAGAAAGGCCACAATTGGGGCCTTCCTGTAATGCAGGAACTCCAATTCAGAGTAATGCTTATTGTAGTCCTCTGAAAGAATTGAACCCGAAAACAAAGACTGCTCTGCTTTAAATTGCTGGTACAATTCTTTCATGCCGGCATTGAAGTCATAAAAGCCCAAAGAGCTTAAAGACTTAATTTCATAATAGGATGCAGTTGCTTCAGTGAACCACCTGCTTTTCCCTTCCTCTTTCATTCCGAAAGGCTCATAAGAATTAAAGACATGATGAATTCTGTGAGAGTAAAGCTCCCAGTTCCTTTCGGTTGAATAAGGCATTTCAAAGCCTAATCCATTGCTCCATAAAGCACCAAAAATTTTGCCTCCGTCTTCTGCAAAAGGGGCAAATACTGCAAAAAAACTGCTTTCATGTTTTGCTCCAAATAAACTGGATTGATAAGAAAAAAGCTTGAAGGCATTCTCTGAAATCAATTGCTTGTGCTCTTCAGGCCACCTAGAGAAAGAAAAGACTGTAACGTTAAAGTCATTTATTATCCTGCTTTTTTGGGTGAATTGACCAAAAGCAATCACAGTATTATTCATTGAGTCTTCAATTGAGGCGGAAAGGAGTTCAGGGGCATAAAATCCTTCCTTCTTCTGCCATGGAGTAATGACCTGCCAATCTCCCGGCACATTAAATGAAATTCTGATTTCTGCGTCCTGCTTTGTTTTAGGCAAAAGGAATAACTGGCCTGCGCTCACAAGACCGAAATTTTTATCTAAGTATCCTCTGTGTCCATGCCTTCCGTAAGTTCCGGGCTGCACAGAATAAGAAATGGTTAAGGGCTGGACTGCACTGCTCAAGTCAATTTCATAGCTGTATATTTGGTGCTCGAAGTCATCGCCTATTACTGTAACTGAATTCTGGTTTACATCCAATTCCTTTCCAATTGCATCTTTTACAATTAAATCCCCTACATTCATCCAATCTGAATACTGCTGGGCAAAGAATTTTATTGAGTGCCCTTCAATATTCTGGGCTTTAATTGAAATTTCTATAAGGCCTGATTCCATGCCCACTGCTGCATTGCACTGTAGGCTTAATTTTCCTTTTAAAGGAATTGAAGGCAAAAAAGAGTACAGCAAAAGAAGAATAATTAGCGCAAGCAGCAGCAAAATGGTTAATTTAACCTTCATCAAATTTAGAAGGGAAAGAAGGCCTTTTATTTTTTGCTTTAAAGCTAAGGAAAACGCAATATATTTAAATTCTCTGGCAGACAAATTAGTATACATAAAATCACTACTTTGTAGTGACAAGGTGGGGGCAAATGAAGAAAAAATTATTGTTAAGTTTAATGGTATTGTTTAGCGCAATTTTTTTGTTTTCTCAGGCCAGCGCACAGCCGTTTACTGCTTCAGTGAATTTTGTTGAAGTTAAAAGCGACTCAGACAATACGTGGAGCAATACAGTAAACGCAATTGACGGCGATTCTGTTGACATAAAAGCAAGCGTCTTCTTGGGCTATTACGAATATTATAATGTTGAACCAATCCCTTACCCTTATGTAAGGGTTGAAGCAAAAGCAGAAATTTACGGTTATGACGGAAGCAATTGGGATTACATTGGCACTGCAGGCACAATAAGCCAGTACATTTACATCAATGAATCAAGGGACTTTTACTGGAACAATGCCTTCACTGCAGACTCTTATTATTATCAATATGAAATCAGGGTTTATGCAAGATATGATTACGGTTACTGGAGCGACTACGACAATGCATTCGTTAATGTTTCTCTCACCAATTACTGCAGCGACATAAAAGTGAACACCTATTCTGTAGATCTGGATGAGGAAACAACAAAATACCAGAATTTCACTGTATCAAATGACTCAAGCGACAGGTTCTATATTGATTCAATAGATGCATTCTCTGACAGGCCAGGCATATTCACTGTAACAGAATACGATTATGATTTAAGCATTCCAGCAAACGGAAATGCCTCAATACAATTAAAGATTACAGCCGGCAAAGTGAGCTCAGACCAGAGCGGCACAGCACGAATAAGGATAAGCGGGTATTATGCTAATGATGAAAGCTGCTCTTACTCTGAGATAGGGGAAGAAACATTCACTGTGTACGTTAATGATGTAAGCCCTACAACTTACTGCAGCGACATTAAAGTGAGCACAAGAAGCGTTTACCTGGGTGCAGGAAAGACAGCATACGAAAACTTCTCTATCCAAAACAATTCAGGGGAAGACTTCAGCATTACTTCAATTGATGTTTACGACAACAGCTCCTACTTTAGTGTGAGCAAAGAGGATTACGATTCATATATTAATGCAAATTCAAGCGGCATACTTGAAACAAAGATAACAGCAGAAGACACAACAATTGACAGGAGCGGGACAGCATACATTAAAATCAACGGAGAATTTGTTAATGGAGACTATTGTTCTTACAGCGATATTGGAATCCAGTCATTCACTGTGCATGTGAATGGAATTGAAGAAGGATTCTGCGACGACATAAGCATAAGCACAAAAACAATTGAATTGAATGAAAACTCAACGAAGGCAGAAAACTTTTACGTATACAATAATTCAAGCGAAAAATTCTACTTAGATGACGTTCAGGCATATGATTATGCAAGCGCCTTCAATTTAGAGGTTGCAGACTACAGCGATTACGTGAATTCAAACAATTCAGGATACATCAAAGTGAAAGTCAATTCAAATTCTGTTGACTCAGACCAGAGCAATACTGCCTACATAAAAGTAAAAGGCCATTACTCTTCAGGCAGGACATGCACTTACAGCGACATTGGAGAAAAACAGTTCACTGTAAGGGTATTGAATGTCCCAAAGCCTTCGCCTAACTGCAGTAGCTTGGACATTGAAACACAGTCAATTACACTGAAAGCAGGGGAAAGTGTGGTAGAAGAATTTTCTTTAGTAAACAATTCCTCGCAGAACTTTTACATTGATGCAGTGCAGGCATACGATTATGATTCAGGCTTTGAGTCAAGCGCAGTAAGCCTGGATGACAAGGCAACAGCATTCGGAGGCAGCGCGGACATTCAAGTGAAAATCCACGCCTATGATTCAGCTGAAGAAAAGACTGGAACAGCATACCTGAAAGTCAAAGGGCATTTCACTGGCGGAAAACAATGCTCTTACAATGACATTGGAATTGCATCATTCAATGTTACAATTAAAGGAAAAGAAATTACAAAGGAATGCTCTGACTTTAAGCTGACTGTCCCGGCAGAAAGGGCAATCAATGGGAGCGGAAGCTTAAGCATAAGCTATGACAATCCCTTGAACAAGAGCGCTGAAATCAAAATGTACGGCTCAGGCCTCAAAGTAAGCCCTTCAAAATTCAGCATTACAGCGAATGATTACGGAACAAAAACAATTGAAGTTGAATTTTCAGGCAATGAAGACACATTCTTGGTTTATGAGATAAATATTTCTGGGTGCAATATTCCCTCAAAAACCACAAAAATCACCTTAATAGAAGAAGATGAAGAGCAAGACGAAGAGGAAGAAGGAGAAGTAACAATTGAAGCAAAGGCACTGATTCCGGATACAGGCAATATTTATGAGCTCTACATTACAGTGAAAAACAATTCAGGCAGCACAATAAAAGGAACAATTAGTTTGGGCACCCCAAAGGAATGGAAGGTTGAGGGAAGCAAGAAAGTTTCAGTTGCAGCAGAAAGCCAGGAAACCTATCCCCTGAAAGTAACACCAAACAAGGACTTAACGCAAGAGCAGTTAAGCTCAATTACATTAAAGCTTGATTCAGGAAAAGAATTGTCAGAGAATGTTTCATTCAAGCCCAAATCAAACATTATTGGAACAGCATTCACTGCATTATCACAGAACCTCTTGGGCGTTGGAATTCTGATAATAGTCCTACTGCTCTTGTTCATAGTGCTGAAAAGGTGAATTTTAATTCACTTTTTCCTTTATTCTTTTTTTATTTCTTTTTTTTAATTTTTGATTAGGAAATTGAAACTATTTTAAACCTTTCCTAAGAGATTATTATTACTACTTTGTAATAGTAGACTGTGTTTTCTGCAGTGACCCTGTTGAAAGCATAAATGCTATTTCAAGCAAGTTCGAAATTTTCCTCCATAGAACGGTGTAATATAAAAAATGACAAGAATACACAAGCCTCACTCCGGAAGCAAGGGCTATTATCCAAGAAAGAGAGCTGAAAGGGAAACACCTAGCTTCAGCACTTTCCCTGAAATAAAAACAGAGAAATCAAAGCCACTCAATTTTTTGGGCTACAAGGCAGGAATGACCCACTTGATTGCAAAGAACGCAAAAAAGGAAAGCCATGCCTTCGGGAGCAACATAATTGTTCCTACAACAGTAATTGAGTGCCCTCCACTGAAAGTATTTGGAGTGAGGGTTTACAGGCACACCGTGAACGGAGAAAAGGTTTTAGGTGAAGCATTAAGCGATAAAATAGACAAGCATTTGAGAAAGAGAGTTAAATCAATTTCAAGGAAAAAGAAAAAGCACGAAATAAAAGAACTGGAGAAAATGCTTGAAAGGGCAAGTTTTGTTGTACTTTTAGTTCACACGCAACCTTATCTTACTGGAATAGGAAAGAAGAAGCCTGAGGCAAGCGAAATAAGATTGAGTGGGAGCGTTGCAGAACAATTCAATTACGCAAAAGAAAAATTTGGGAACGAAATTAAGTTGGAGGAAGTGTTCAAGCCCAACCAGTTCATTGACGTCAAGGCTGTAACAAAAGGAAAAGGCTTTCAGGGCGTAATTAAAAGGTTTGGCGTCAAGCAGTTCAGGCCTAAAGCAAAAAAGAGGAGAATTGTTGGAAGCCTTGGGCCGTGGAATCCGAGCACTATAATGAGGGCTGTTGCAAGGCCAGGGCAGATGGGTTACAGCACAAGGACAGAATACAACAAAAGAATTGTTTTAATGGAAAAAAATCTTGATATAAACCCGAAAGAAGGGTTTGCTCATTATGGCGTTATAAAAAATGACTTTATTGCATTGTCTGGGTCAGTGCCGGGGGCAATAAAGAGATGCATTGCATTAAGGGAACCAATAAGGAAAGCAAACGAAGGAGCATTCAATATCACAGAAATAAGCTTTGTTGCAACAAAAAAGAGTGAGAGAGAATGAAGGCAGAGGTTTATTCAATTGAAGGCAAAAAGATGAAGGAAATAGACCTCCCCCCAGTATTTGGAGAAGAGTATCACCCGAACTTGATTAAAAGGGCTGTAATTTCAATCCAGAGCGCTGGAATGCAGGCCAAAGGCGCAATGCCTAAAGCAGGAAGGCAAACCACAGCAACATACATTGGAATGAGAGGCCTTCCTCCATTCAGGAGAACAATCAATGTTGATAAGGCAAGAAAGCCGAGGACAAAGCACAGGAGAGAATTATTGTACGGTGACGTAAGAGGAATTCCAGGCGTAGTGAAAGGACCTAGGGCTCACCCGCCTAAAGCAAAAAAAATTCTTATTGAAAAAATAAACAGGAAAGAGAAAAGAAAGGCATTGGATTCAGCTATTGCAGCTACAGCAAGAATTGATTTAGTGAAAAAGAGGGGCCATAAAGTGAAGGAAGGCACAAAACTGCCTTTGGTGATAGAAGAAAAATTCGAGGAATTAAAGAAGACAAAAGAGGTAATTTCAGTACTAAAAAAATTGTTTTTAATTGAAGACGTGAAAAGGGCAAAGAACAGGAAGAATGTCAGGGCAGGAAAAGGAAAGAAGAGAGGTAGGAGATACAAGAAAGCAAAAAGCATTTTGATTGTAACTGGAAGCAAGAGAAAAGAAAATTATGTTTTCAAGGCGGCAAGGAATATTGAAGGCATAGATATAATTCAAGCAAGGAACTTGAATGCAGAGCTTCTTGCTCCAGGAGCACAGGCCGGAAGGCTTACTTTATGGACTGAAAGCGCAATAAAGGAATTAGGGGAAAGGAATCAGAAATGAGCGAAGCACTTAAAGCGCACGAAGTATTAATTCACGCCCTAATAAGCGAAAAGGCAGTGAACATGATTGAAGCAGAAAACAAGTTATGCTTTATTGTAAACCAGAAGGCAGGAAAAAAAGACGTAAAGAATGCAATTGAATCAATTTACAAAGTAAAAGTGGACAAAGTGAATGTCCTAAGGGACTTGAAGGGAAGAAAGAAAGCAATAGTGAAATTGAACAAGGAATTCAAGGCAAGCGATGTAGCAATAAAACTGGGAGTGCTCTAAAAAAATTGGTGAATTGAATGGGAAGAAGGCTGAAGGTACAGAAGAGAGGGAAGGGAACACCCAAGTACAGGGCGACAAAGAAAGGAACATATGAATTAAGCTATATTTCTTATGATGACATCCAGAAGGCTGATGTCCTGAGGGCATTAATTACCGGAATAATCAAGGACCCAGGAAAAAGCGCTTTGCTCGCAGAAGCAGTTTTCGAGAACAACCAGAAAAAGGTTTTAATTGCAGCAGAAGGCATAAGCAAAGGCCAGACAATCCAGTTAGGAAGAAAAGCGGAAATAGCAATTGGAAACATTCTTCCATTAAAGTATCTGCCTGAAGGATGCCCTGTATTCAACATTGAATTGCAGCCAGGAGACGGAGGCAAACTCATAAGGACAGCAGGCTCTTATGCAATAATCCTCACAAAAGACAAGGACACTGCATTCATTAAAATGCCCTCAGGGAAAACCCAAGCAATAAATTTAGAGTCAAGGGCGACAATAGGATGCGCTGCAGGCGGCGGAAGAGGAGAAAAGCCCTTCATTAAAGCAGGGGCAAGATATCATTTAATGCGCTCCTTAGGAAAGCCTTATCCTGGAACAAGAGGGGTTGCAATGAACCCAGTGAGCCATCCATTTGGAGGAGGCCAACACCATCCAGGGCACAGCAAAAGCACTTCAAGGCATGCCCCCCCAGGAAGAAAGGTAGGGGCAATAGCATCAAAGAGAACTGGAAGAGTGAAAAAGAATTAATAATTAAAGAACGGTGAAAATTGAATGGCAAAAGAATTTACTTTCAGGGGAAAAACATTAAGCGAATTAATGAAATTGAGCAATGAGGAATTCGCAAGACTCGTTAATTCCAGGGCTAGGAGAACCTTGATTAGAGGCTTCAACAAGACCCTGGAGAAAAAAATTGAGAAGGCAAGAAGGGAATTAGAGCAGGGAAAAAAGCCTAAACCAATCAGAACGCACTTGAGGGACACAGTAATTATACCAAAGATGGTTGGATTGCTTTTTGCAATCTACAAGGGAAAAGAATTCGAGGTAAGGGAAATAGAACAGGAAATGCTGGGCCATTACCTAGGCGAATTGGCTCTCACAAGAAAAAGGTTAGTTCACGGAAAAGCAGGGATAGGCGCAACAAAATCAAGCACTGCAATAACAGCAAGAAAATAAAGTGAAAAAAAAATGACAAAAAAAGAATACAATTACAGGATTGGAAACGAAGCAAAGATAGCAAAAGCAACAGCAAAGAATGCACGGGCATCCCTGAAGTATTCAACAGAATTGGGAAGGGAATTAAAAGGAATGAAACTCAAAAGGGCAGCAGAATTCTTGGGAAACATAATAACAAAAAAAGAATTCATTCCATTGAGGAAATACGTGAAAAAAATGGGGCACAGGAAAGGAAAGAGCATTTCATTCACTAAAACAGGAAGATATCCTAAAAGGACAGCACAAATCTTCCTTGATTTACTGAACAGCGTGAGAGCAAATGCAGACTACAAAGGACTGAACACAGAAAATTTAATTATAAAACACGTTTTCGCATCACAAGGCCTTGGAAGGATTGGATACCAGCCAAAGGGACACATCTCTGGAAAGAGAAGGAAAAGGAAGGCAACACACATAGAAATAATTGTGGCAGAGGCATCATAAATGATTTCAAATTTCAAAAGAAAATTTGAAACATATTTAAATTTGGGGAGAAAATTTAAATGATTGAAAGAATCTTCATACAACAAGGGCTAAAGAAAGTGGAGCTGGAGAAATACCTCAAAAAAGAATTAGAGAAAGCAGGATTCACAAGGCTTGAAACAATGAAAACCCCCCTAGTAACAAGAATAATCATAAGCGTCACCAACCCAGGCCTGGCAATAGGGAAAGGCGGAACCAATATAAGGAAATTAACAAAAGACATAGAAGAAAAATTCAAGATAGACAACCCGCAAATAGAAATAAAAGAAATAACAGTGCCTGAACTGGACGCACAGGCAATGGCAGACAGGATAGCAGAATTAATAGGAAGAGGCTTCAGCTGGAGAAGCGTAGCATACAAGACAGTCAAAGACATAAGCAGGGCAGGAGCACCAGGAGTTGAAATACTGCTCGCAGGCGCCCTTTCAGGAAAAGGACAAAGAAAAAGAAAAGTAAGAATATACGAGGGATACATGAAGAAGGTCGGAGAACAAGCAAGATACGTTGATTATGGTGCTGCCCCGGCAAGGGCAAAATTCGGGATTATAGGAGTAAAAGTAAAAATAGTAAAGCCCGGCACAATATTCACAGACAAAATAAAAATAGAAGAAGAAAAAGAAGAAACCAAAGAAAAAGAAATAAAAGAAGAAGAAAAAGAGGTAGTGGCAGCAGAACCTGAGGTCAAGGAAGAAGTGTTTGAAGAAAAAGCAGAGAAAAAGGATGCCACAAAAGAAAAAAAGAAAAGACAACACGAAGAATCAAAGGAAGAAAAGGAGAAAGAGAAATTAAAGGAAGCAGAATTAGAGGAAGAAAAAAAAGAAGAAGAAAAAGAGGTAGAATGAAATGGCTCTGCTGAAGGTAAAGGAAATGAGGGGCTTCACGACAGAAGAACTGGAAGCTAAAATGCTTGAAGTGAAAGCAGAACTCGCAAAAGAGAAGGGCTCAATAAGCTCAGGGACAAAGGCAGAGAACCCTGGAAAGATAAGGAACCTAAGGAGAACAATAGCAAGAATTCTTACAGTAATAAAAGAAAAACAAATCCAGAAAGAAAAAGAGAAGAAAACAAAAACGAAAAAAGAGGTGAAAAAAACTAAATGAATGAGGTATGCCAGATTTGCGGCCTGCCAAAAAATCTTTGCGTCTGCAGCGAAATAGAAAAAGAAGGGCAGAGAATAAAAGCAAGGGTCATGAAAAGAAGGTTCGGAAAAGTTGTGACAACAATCTCAGGAATAGAAAACCAGGGGAGAGCAAAAGAACTTGAAAAAATACTGAAAAGAAAGCTTGCCTGCGGAGGGACAGTGAAAGGCACAGAAATAGAACTCCAAGGCGACCACAAGAAACACATAAAAGAAATATTAATGCAGCAGGGCTACAAAGAGGAATTATTGGATGTATGAAAAATTTTATTCAATAAACAGGAAGAATATTCTAGGGCATGAATTGAACGGCCTTAAAATAAATATAATAAATTCAAGCGACCCGAAAAAAATTGGAGTGAACGGAGTCATAGTAAAAGAAACAAAAAACACTTTTGTGATAGAAAGCCAGGGGAAAGAAAAAATCGTGCCAAAAAAAGAGGTTTTAATTGAATTCGAAATTCAAGGAGAAAAAATTGCAGTAAACGGAAAAGAGTTAATTGCAAGGCCTGAAGACAGAATAAAAAAAATGTTTAGGTGAAAAAAATGGTTGAGGTTGAATGCACTGACAAAAAATGCGCATTGCACGGAAGCTTAAAGGTGAGAGGGAACATATTTACAGGAAAGGTAGTGAGCTCCAAAGCAAAAAATACTGTTACAGTTGAAAGAACAATAATGCATAAGGTTCCAAAATATGAGAGATACAAGAAAGTAAGGTCAAAGATTAAAGCTCATAACCCGCTCTGCATAAATGCAAGGGAAGGAGATATTGTCAAGATAGGGGAAACAAGAAAGATCAGCAAAACAAAAGGCTTTGTTGTAATAGGAATTGAAAAGAGGGAAGAAATTTAAATGAAAGCAGTAAACGCATCACCGGTAAGGTGCCTGTCACAGAAATCAATGTGCTTATGTGCAGACAACAGTGGAGCAAAAATTGTGCAGATAATTACAGTATTCGGATTCAAAGGAAGAAAGAAAATGCACCCTAAAGCAGGGATAGGGGACATGGTGAATGTTGTAGTGAAAAAAGGAAAACCAGAAATAAGAAAAAAAGTTGAAAGGGCAATCATAATCAGGGTTGCAAAAGAATACAAGAGGAATGACGGCACAAGAATAAAATTCGAAGACAATGCTGTAGTGCTCGTGGATGACAAAGGAGCCCCAAAAGGCTCAGAAATAAAAGGGGTTGTTGCAAAAGAGGCAGCAGAAAGATGGCCTAAAATAGCAGGGATTGCCTCTGCAGTAGTCTAAAGGTGAAAGAAAGATTATGAGTGAAAGCAGAAAGCCCTCAAAGCAGAGAAAAGAATTAATGGGTACGCCCTTGCACAAAAAGAAGAGCGGGCTGAACGCCCATTTAAGCAAGGAATTAAGAAAGGAGCTAAAGAAAAGGGCCCTGCAAGTAAGGGCCGGGGACAAGGCAAAAATAATGAAAGGAAAATTCAAGAAAAAAGAAGGCAAAATCACAAAAGTAAACCACAAGAAAGGGTTGGTGTTCATTGAAAAAATTACGAGAAAGAAGTCTGATGGGACAGAAACATTCATTCCATTGAAGGCATCCAATCTCATGCTTATTGAATTGGAGAGAAAAGATGAAAGGAGAACAAAATTTTTAAGTAAAGGAAAAAAAGCAGGTGAGAGCTAATGGCAGGGAAAGGCGGTGCAAGGACAGAGAAAAGGATTTCTTCAGGCAAGATAAGGTCACTGAAAAGAAAAGAAAAAGTTTTCACACTAAAGCCAATGCCTGGACC
The DNA here is from genome assembly GCA_040755695.1 of Candidatus Diapherotrites archaeon. Classification (NCBI taxonomy): domain Archaea; kingdom Nanobdellati; phylum Candidatus Iainarchaeota; class Candidatus Iainarchaeia; order Candidatus Iainarchaeales; family Candidatus Iainarchaeaceae; genus Candidatus Iainarchaeum; species Candidatus Iainarchaeum sp. The sequence goes on from JBFMAK010000002.1 coordinate 74,664, forward strand.
CCATAAAGGAAAGGATTCAATACCATTAGGGTTAATTTTAAGGGATGCCTTGGGAATTGCAAGCAATGCACGTGAGGCAAAAAGAATACTCAACGCGGGAAAAGTGAAAGTGGACTTAATTGAAAGAAAGGAATTAAAATTTCCTGTAGGGCTGTTTGATGTAATTTCAATTGAAGAAGCAAAGAAAAATTACCGGGTAGTATTGGACGGCAAGGGAAGAATCCAGCTGAAAGAAATAAACCCAAAAGAAAAAAACTTCAAGTTATGCAAGATAACAAGCAAAAAAGCCTTAAAAAAAGGGCTTACACAGTACGGCACAAATGACGGGAGAAGCTTTATTGACAAGAAACCAGAATACAGGAAAGGAGACAGCCTGAAGATTGAGCTGCCAGAACAAAAAATAATTGAAAGGATTGAATTAAAGAAAGGAAATACAGCATTTATGGCAGGAGGAAAGCATGTTGGAACAACAGGCACCATAAAAGAAATAATTGAGGGGACACAAAGAAGGGAAAAAATAATATTAATTGAGGGAAAAGAAAAGGAATTCCGAACAAAGGCAGAAAATGTTTTTGTGGTAGGGGAAAAGAAAGCAGAAATATAATTAAAGTGAGAAAATGAAAGAAAAAAAAGAAAACTCCATGAGGGAAATAAAGGTGGAGAAAGTGACAGTAAACATGGGCGTAGGCCAGACAGGGGAAGAATTAAGGAAAGGACAGGAGATATTAGAGAAGATTACAGGCAGGAAGACAATCCAGACACTATGCAAGGTAAGGCAGCCCTTGTGGGGCATAAGAGAAGGCCTTCCAATAGGAGCAAAAGTCACCCTCAGAAAACAGAAAGCAATAGAATTCCTCAAGACAGCGCTTGGAGCAAAAGACAACCAGCTGAACAAAAAGAATTTTGATTCAAGAGGGAATTTAGGATTTGGAATAAAAGAATACATTGACCTGCCTGGAGTGAAATACGACCCAAAACTCGGAGTAAAAGGCTTTGACGTGCTTGTAACGCTTGAAAGAAAAGGATTCAGAGTAAAAAAAAGGAAATTAAGGCAGGCAAAAATATCAAAATCACATTCAATAACAAGAGAAGAAGCAATTGAATTCATGAAAAAAAAGTTTGGAGTTGAGGTAATTGGTTGACAAAAGAAAGGCCGTGTGCAAGATATGCGGCAATAATCCTGGAATGATAAGAAAGTACGGACTGAATATATGCAGGAGATGCTTCAAGGATTACGCCGAAAAATTAGGGTTCAGGAAATATAATTAAAAAAAAGGAGAAAGAAGGAGACAAGGAAGTGAAAAAAAAATGAGCGTTGTAGACCCGCTTGCTGACGCACTCACAAACATAAAAAATAACGAGGGCGCAGCAAAAAAAGAATGCACTGTAAGGCCTGCCTCAAAGATATTGGGGGAAATATTAAAGCTTATGAAATCAAAGGAATACATACTTGACTTTGAAAGAGTGGAAGACGGAAGAGAAGGAATGTACAGAATAAGACTTGCAGGAAAAATAAATGAATGCAAGGCAATAAAGCCAAGGTACGCAGTAAAAAAAGACGGGTACGAGAAATATGAGAAAAGATACCTTCCTTCAAGGGAGATAGGGATACTGGTTGTCTCAACACCAAAAGGTGTTCTGCCACACCAGGAAGCAAAAAATAAGGGGTTAGGCGGAAGACTGCTGGCTTATGTTTATTAGGTGAAAGGAATTGAAGAAAAAACAGGAATTAATAATTGAAATTCCAGAAGGGTTCAAGATTGAGGTAGAGGGAGGCAGGTTAACCTTATCAGACGGCAAGGATTCAGTGAACAAGGAATTCAAGGCAAAGGAAATAAAATTCAGCAAAAAAAACAATTCTGTTATTCTAAGCACAGAAAAATATTCGCGGAGGGCGAAGGCATTAATGAATAGCATAAAAGCCAACATAGAAAACATGGTTGAAGGCCTCACAAAAGGATACGAATACAGGCTGGCAATAGTTTACAGCCATTTCCCGATAAATGTTTCAGTGAAGGGAAACCTTGTGGAAATAAACAATTTCACTGGAGAGAAAAGGCCTAGGAAAGCTCAGATAATCGGAAACACAAAGGTTGAAATCAAGGGAAAGGAAATAATTGTAACAGGAAAAAACAAAGAGCACGCAGGCCAGACAGCAGCAAATTTAGAGAATGCCACAAGGATAAGAGAAAAAGACAGGAGAATTTTCCAGGACGGAATATTCATTGTAAGCAAGAATGCAAGGTGAATAAAAAAATGGCAGAAAAAGAGAAGAAAAAAGAGAAAAAGCCGGTTGAAGCCAAAAAAGAATTAAAGAAAGAAGAAAAGAAGACTGAAACAAAAGAGGCTGCCAAAGAAAAAAAGGAAGAGCAAAAGCAGGTTAAGCCAAAGGCAAAAAGAAGAGCAAAAGTGAATGACAAAATACTTGAATTGAGGGAAGAAATAAAAAAGAAATGGAAGCCGACCTTCAGGGGAAGATGGGGCAAAAAATGGCTGAGAAGACCAAGCAAGAAGAAATGGGATAAATGGAGACACCCAAGAGGAATTGACATTAAAAGAAAAAAGGAAGACGGGGCATTACCAAAAAGCGGTTACAGGACAGCAGGAGAAATAAGAGGCCTTCATCCAAGCGGCTTTAGGGAAAGAATGGTAAAAAATTCAAATGAATTAAATTCAGTTAAAGAGGGAGAAGCAATAAGGATTGCAGCAGCAGTAGGCAGGAAAAAAAGGAAAGAGATAAGAAAGAAAGCAAAAGAAATGAATTTATATATTTTAAATTAAAATTTGGTGAAATAATGCAGTTAAACAAGATAAGGAGGATGAGTTCGCAAATACTGAAGACAGGGAAAAACAAGATATGGTTTGAGCCTGACTCAGGAGACAAAATAAAAGAGGCAATGACAAAAGACGATGTAAGGGAACTGATAAGGCAAGGCCTCATAAAGGAAAGAAAAGAGCAGATGCACTCAAAGGCAGGGGCAAGGGCCCTCAAAGAAAAAAAGAGGAAAGGAAGAAAGAGAGGCTTCGGGAAAAGGACTGGAAGCAGGAAAGCCAGGGTCAAAGAAAAAACTGGCTGGATTAAAAGGGTAAGGGCCCAAAGAAAAAAATTGAAAGAACTCAAAAGCAAGGGAACAGTCAGCCCAAAGGATTACAGAAAATTGTATAAAATGATTAAAGGCAATTATTTCAAGGGAAAAAAATACATTGAACTGGCAGTGAAAGAAAAAAAGAAGGGAAAATAAAATGGCGCACAAGGCTACATTCGAAGTAAAATTCAGGAGGAGGAAGGAGGGCAGGACAGATTATAAGAAAAGGCTGGAATTGCTTAAATCAAGAAAGCCCCGCTTGGTAATAAGAAGGTCAAACAACAATTATTCAGTTCAATTAATCAGGTACGAAAAAAATGGGGATAAAACAATAGAAAGCGCCAGCTCAAAAGAATTGAGGAAGTACGGCTGGAAACTGCACGGGGGGAACATTCAATCAGCATATCTTACAGGCCTGCTTATTGGAGTGAAAGCCAGAAACAAGGTGAAGGAAGCAATTTTAGACATTGGAATGGTTACACCAGTGCATGGCTCAGGGGTTTTCGCTGCATTAAAGGGAGCAATTGACTCGGGAATGCATGTACCACACGAAGCAAAAGCACTGCCATCAGAAAACAGGATAAAAGGCGAAGACAAACAGAAATATTTTACTTCACTGAAAGAAGAAGAATTCAAGGAAAAGTTTTCTTCTTACGTAAAAGAAAAAATTGACCCTAAAAAGATAGTTGAATACTTTGAGGAAGCAAAAAACAAGATAATGAAAAGCGGTGAAAAGAAATGAGAGATAAGACAGCAAAAGGAAAGAGGAGGAGAGAAGACTCTGGCAGAATAGAAAAAGTTCAAAGGGAAGAAATGGACTGGATACCAAGGACTGAAGCAGGAAAAAAGGTAAGGAATGAAGAGATAACATCATTCCAGCAGCTGCTTGACTCAGGCCTTCCAGTAATTGAACCGCAAATAATTGATTACCTCATCCCTGAATTAAAGGAAAAATTGGTTGAATTCAACAAGACAGCAAAAGTGAGGAGCGCAGGAAGAGTATTTTCTTTCAGGGCCTCAGTTCTTGTAGGGGATGGAGAAGAATTCATCGGAGTAGGCATAGCAAAAGACAAGGAAAAAATGCCCGCAATAAGAAAGGCCACAAACAGGGCGAAATTGAATTTAGTTAAAGTCAGGAAAGGGTGCGGGAGCTGGGAGTGCACTTGTGGAACCCATCATTCAATTCCTTTCAAGGTAGAGGGAAAGGCAGCCTCGGTAAGAGTAATATTAATGCCTGCCCCGAAAGGAACAGGGCTTGTTGTTGGAAGCAACATAAAGGACGTGTTTGAATTCATTGGAATCAAGGACATTTGGTCTGCAAGCAAGGGAAGCACTGGAACAAAATTAAATTTTATTAGGGCTGCAATCGATGCCCTGTCAAAAACAACTGAAATGAAGCTATCAGAAGAAACAACACAAAGAATAGACAAAAGAAAAAGAAAAGAAGAAATTGAAGTAAAAGGAGAAGAATAAAAATGCTTGCAGTAATAAGGGTAAGAGGGAGCATCAGGGCCGGAAGAGAGTTCCTAGATACAATGAAAATGCTCAAGCTCACAAGAGTGAACCATCTAGTCCTCTTCCCTGAAAAAAAAGAGATTGAGGGAATGATAAAGAAAGTGCAGAGCTTTGTTACCTTTGGGCAGATAAATGAAATCACCTTTGAGAAATTGCTGGAAAAAAGGGGAAAACTGAAAGGAGACAGGAAATTAGATAAAGAATTTTTGAAGAAGACCGGATTCAATTCAATAAAAGAGCTTTCAAAAGCGTTAATTGAAGGAAGGGCAACCTTAAGAAAAGCTGGAATAAAGGAAGTATTCAGGCTTAGGCCTCCAAGAAAAGGATTTGAAAGGAAAGGAATCAAAAAGACTTTTGCATTGGGAGGAGCACTGGGAAACAGAAGAGAAAAAATAAACGAATTAATACTAAGGATGATATGACATGACTGTAAGAAAAAGGAAAAAGAAATTGAGGCTCAGGGGAGGCAGAACCTTCGGCCAGGGAAACACAAAGAACAGGAGGGGTTCAGGCTCAAGGGGAGGCTGCGGAAGGGCAGGAAGCCACAAGCACAAGTTCTCAAAGTATTACGATTCATTCGGCACAAAAATAAGGATGAAACCAAAAGAAAGGGAGAAGGCAGTAAATCTGGATGAATTGAATGAATTAATTCCAGGGCTGCTTGCAGAGAAAAAGATTATAGGGGAAGAAAAAAAAATAATAATTGATGCAAAAAATGTTTTATTCAGCAAAATTTTAGGCAGGGGAAAAACAGAATTTGTCCTTGAACTTAAAGGAATCAAGGCAAGCAGGAAAGCGAAGCAGAAGATTGAATCAAAAGGAGGAAAAATAGAATGAGCCTGCTTGATGCCCTTGAACCAATTTACACAAGACTGCCTGAAGTAAAGGCTCCTGAGGTTCAGCCTCCGCTTAGGAAGAAATTGATGTGGAGTGCAATAGCTCTTCTCTTGTTTTTTATAATGGGAAATATAAGCATAATTGGGGTTTCGGACACAAGCAACAGGCTGGGTCAGTTACAGATAATTCTTGCAAGCAATATAGGCACTTTAATTACAGTTGGAATTGGTCCAATTGTTCTGGCTTCAATAATCCTTCAATTGCTTGTAGGGGGAAAAATAATTAAAATTGACTTAAGCAATCCAAAAGACAAAGCAAGATTCACTGGAATGCAGAAATTGTTTGCAATAGTTTTGTGCTTCTTTGAGGCAGCAGTTTATGCCATGTCAGGCATGCTTGCTCCAAGCCCTGGAATGCTTGCCCCAGTGATAATGCAGGTGGCATTAGGGTCAATTATACTGCTTTACTTGGATGAAGTAGTATCAAAGTATGGCATAGGCTCAGGAATTGGGTTATTCATTGCTGGAGGAGTCTGCCAGGAAATTCTATGGAGGGCTGTGGCAATTCCTTTAACAACACCAAAGGGCCCAGTTGAAGGGGTAATCTTCGTTGCAGGAAGGGCTATAGGAGAAGGCCAACTGGCCGCAGGATTAATTGCATTGATTCCAATTCTTTTCACTTTGGTTATATTCCTTATTGTAACATTCGCTGAAGGAATGCATATAAATATTCCAATTACAATGGGAAGGAAAGGCACAGGGGGAAGGTTTCCTGTAAAGCTCTTGTATGTTTCAAACATTCCTGTAATCCTTGCAGTAGCCTTGTTTGCAAACATAAGGCTCTGGGCAGAGCTCACAAGCAAGATGACTTTCCCTGTAATTCCAGAAATAATGAAGGCGCTGGCAAGCTTCACCACAATTCCGCACGGGCTTTTCCTGGAGTTGTTTTACAGGGGCATAGGCCCAGAGGTATTCGGGCAAATGGCAAATTATTTCATTAAACTTGAATTCATAGCTCAATGGAATAATATTACAGCGCTTTCAATGGGCGCGCAAATAATCCACGCAATAATTTACTTGATTATTTTGGTCATAGTGTGCGTTGTGTTCGGAAGGTTCTGGATTGAAATGGGAGGCCAAGGACCAGAAGCAATATCAGAACAATTAGACAAAAGCGGAATGTACATTCCAGGCTTCAGAAGAGACCCAAGAATAATCAGGGGAATTCTTGATAGATACATTCCCACAATTACGATTTTGGGTTCGGCGTTTGTAGGCCTGCTGGCAGGATTTGCGGACTTGGGAAACGCCCTAGGCTCAGGAACAGGAATCTTGCTTACAGTAGGAATTGTCTACAGGCTTTACGAAGAATTAGCCAAACAGCAATTACTTGAAAGCAACCCGTTAATGAAGAAGCTGTTTGGGGGCTAAAAAAGGTTTTAAAAGAATGATGCAAGGAAAATATGTATGAGTTTTAATTCTTTTTTTGAGGTGCAATTGAAATGGCATTGATCAGCCCAACAGTGGACATTGCGGTTCTCGCAATAATTGTTACAGGCATCTCTGTCTTCCTGCAGGGAAAACTCACGGACAGAAAAAAAATGAAGAAACAACAGGACGAAATGAAGGAAAAACAGAAGAGAATAAAAGAGCTAAGCAAAAATTCAGATAAAAAATCAAAAAAAGAAATGGCAAGAATCCAAATGGAAATTCTTGAAGCATCAACTGAAATGATGAAAGGAAGCATGAAATACATGATGGTTTCAATGGTTGTGTTCCTGCCAATACTTTACGCTATAACCTTTCTGTACAGTGGAACAAAAACAATAATAGGGAACGTTACAATACCCTTTACTTCCTGGGTTGTGCCATCATACCTGGCATGGTACATAGGGGTAGGAATAATTTCAGGAATAATACTCAACGCAATAGTAAAAGCAATGGACAAAAGAAAAGAAGAAGAGCAAAACAAAAAAGAGGAAAGAGTGCAGGCAGAACAAAAATAGAGTGAGAGAAAATGGTTCAAAGAAAAGACAGGTACAAAAAGAAGGTGTTCAAGAGGATTCCCTCAGGGAAAACAAAAGCAAGCTATAAGGAAAAAAAGCATTCAAAGCACTCCTGCGCGCTCTGCGGGAAAATACTGCACGGGGTGCCCCACGGAAAGAGCCCGAATGAGATAAGGAAATTAAGCAAAAGCCAGAGAAGGCCCCAAGTAATCTTTGGAGGCGTTCTATGCAGCGAGTGCAGGACAGCCATAGTGGAAGAAGCAGTGAAAGAGAAAGAAAAAAAAGCAGGAGAAGTAGACTTGAACCTCAAACCTTATGTTGAAACAATGATGAAGAGGATTAAATAATTTATGATTATAACAATTGCAGCGCTTCCGGGAACCGAAAGCAGGGAGATAAGCAAAATGCTTGCCCTGCAGTCCGGCCTGAGGTGTATTTCAAGCGACGAAATAAAGACAAGGATTGCAGTGGAATTGAATTCACAGAAAGAAAAAATAAAAGAAGAAGAGCACCCGGAAAAATTCAAGAACATAATAATGCAGGAATCAAAAAAAGGTGATGTTGTAATCGACCATATAACAGGAAGCTGGCTTGCAGGAAACGCAGACATAAAAATATTCCTGAATTCATCAAAGAAGTCAAGAGCCAAAACCCTTTCAGAAAAAGAGAAAATCCCCCTAAGCGAGGCCCTTGAAAGAATTGAACTCCTGGAAAAAGACTTTGCAAGGCAGATGCTTAACAATTATGGAATAAATGTATTTGAATTGGAAGGCCATGACCTTGTATTGAACATGGACAGACTGGGAAAAGAAGGGGCAATAGCAGTAATAAATAAATTCATTGAGAAAATGAAGAAGTGAAAAAAAATGGCGGCAATAGAAGTAGGCAGGGTATGCATAAAAAAGAAAGGCCGAGAAACAGGAAACAAATGCGTGATACTTTCAATAGAAAAAAATTTCGCTGTAGTGCAAGGAGAAAAGGTAAGGAAAAGGAAATGCAATATAATGCACTTGATCCCATTAGACAAAAAAATTGAGGTAGGAAAAGAAACGGCACAAGGGGAAATAATAAAAGAATTAAAGAAAATTAAGGTGTGAAAAAAAACCGAAAAATGTGAGATAAAATGGAAAAAGAAATTAGATTGATTGTAAGAATTGCAAACAAAGACTTGAACGGAAAAGTGGCAATAGCAAGGGCATTAATGGGATTGAAAGGCATAAGCCAGAGGACTGGAAGAATTCTTGCCCAGAAATTCATAGAAGAAGCAAAAATTGGTGCTAATACAAAATTAGGGGAAATCCCAGAAGAAATGGACAGAAAGCTTGAAGATATAATACTCAACCCGGGAAAGCATGGAGTGCCTTCATGGTGCCTTAACAGAAGAAAAGACTTTGAGACAGGAGAAGACTCCCATAAAATAATGGGGGAACTTGACTTCAGCTTGAGAAAAGACCTGCAAAGGCTGAGCAAAATAAAAAGCTACAGGGGCTTAAGGCTTGGCTGGGGCCTTACAGTGAGAGGACAAAAAACAAAATCAACCCACAGAGGAAAAGGCGGAGTAATAGGGGTAATAAAGAAAGAGATTGCATTAAAAATGAAGGCTGCACCGGCAGCAGAAAAAAAGGAAGAAAAAAAGAAGTGACCTTCTATGGGAGACCCCAAAAGAATAAGAAAAAAATATTTCATGCCCAAAAAGCCGTGGGACAGTGCAGCAATAGAAAAAGAAGGCAAGATAGTAGAATTATACGGGCTAAAAAACAAGAAGGAAATAAGGAAAGCCGAAACCTTCCTCAGAAAGAAAAGGCAGACAGCAAGAAAGCTCCTTACACTAAAATTAGAGGAAAGAATAAAAAAAGAAAAAGAATTGATCGAAAGCCTGAAAAGAATTGGAATGCTTAAAGAAGGAGCAATATTGGATGACGTGCTTGTATTAAATACAAAGGAATTATTTGAAAGAAGGCTTCAGACACTTGTATGGAGGAAAGGCCTTGCAAACACAGCAAAACAGGCAAGGCAGTTTATAACCCACGGGCACATTTCAATAAATGGAAAAAAGGTTACTGTTCCCTCATACATTGTAACCCCAAAAGAAGAAGGAAGCATAAAATACTACAAGAAAGAAATGCAGCTCAAGCCAAAAGAAAAGAAAATAGAAATAAAAAAAGAGTTTGAGGAAGAAGTTCCAAAAGAAGAGGTAATCCCTGCAGGAGAAGAAGTACGGGAAGCAGAAAAAACAAAAGAAAAAAAAGATGAAAAAACAAAGAAACCAAAAAAGAAGAAACCTACAAAGGAAAAAGAAGAGAAAGAGAAAGGTGAAAAAGAATGAGCAAAAAAGGCATAGTGCACATATTTGCCTCACATAATAATACAATTATCCTGCTTACAGACATTACAGGGCAGGAGACAATAGCAAAATGTTCAGGAGGCATTGTAACGAAATCACAGCACAAGGAAGGAAGCCCTTATGCGGCAATGAAGGTAGCAGAAATAGTGGCAGAAAAAGCAAAAGAGAAAGGGGTAACATATGTTGATGTAAAGATCAGGGCTCCAGGAGGCATAAAGACAAGGACCCCGGGGCAAGGAGCAGAAGCAGCAATAAGGTCCTTGACAAGAAGCGGCCTCAGGATAGGGAGCATTGAAAATGTAACGCCAATCCCCCACAACGGCTGCAGAAAGAAAAAGAGATACAGGGGAAAAAAGCAATAAACAAAAAAAGGTGGTTTTATTGGAGATAGAAAAAATTGAAGGAAAAGGAAATAAAGCAAAATTTATGGTTAAAGGAGTTAATACAACCTTCATGAATTCCCTGAGGAGAACAATCCAGGCAGAAGTCAGAACCTTTGCAATAAAAACAGTGAATGTTTACGAGAATACAGGGGTAATGTTTGATGAAATGCTGGCACACAGGATTGCAATGCTTCCATTAAGCTCTGAACCAAAGTATTACGATAAAGAAGAGAAAGTAATTCTAACCTTGGAGAAGGAAGGCCCATGCACTGTGTACTCAAAAGACATTAAAAGCACTGAGCCAGAAATAGAAATAGTAGACAAGAAAGTGCCAATAACAAAACTGAACAAAAACCAGAAAATCAAACTGGAGTTAGAGGCAGTGACGGGAAAGGGAAGCACCCACTCAAAATGGAGCCCTGGAGTAATATCATTCAATCCAGTGCCATCAATTGAAGCATCAGAAGAGTCAATAACGCCAGAAGAATTAAAAGAGCTTACAAAGGATTGCCCTAAAGAATTAATTGAAGTAAAAGGCAAAAAAATTGTTTTGAATGAACCGGAGAAATGCGATTTATGCAGCCAGTGCGTGCAGGAATCAAGGGGAAAATTGAAAATAAATTACAGCAAGGATTCCTTTGTACTGAATATTGAGTCATTCGGAAGCCTGGCGCCTGAAGAAATGCTAGAACAGGCAGTAGAAATACTGCAGGAAAAGGCAGGGGAATTCAAAAAGGAGTTAAGCAAGGCATAAAGTGCGGGGGTACCCAAGCGGCCTACGGGGCAGGACTTAAGTTGAAAAGGAAAAAAATTCAAGATTTTTATTAAAACAGAAGAAATCCTGTGGCTTAGTGCCTTCGGGGGTTCGAATCCTCCCCCCCGCATGAGAGCCAAAAGGATTAATTGAGTGAAAAAAAATGATTTTTCAAGCAAAGCTTGAAACATATTTAAATTTTAGGAGAAAATTTAAATGAAATCAAAACAGACAAGAATTGAAGTAAAAAAAATAATTTCAAGGCTCGCAAAAGAATCAAACAAAAGAAAGGAAAAATTATGGAAGGACTTAGCTGAAAGAATAGCCAAGCCGCGCAGGAACATGGCAACAACAAATGTGTGGAAGATAGAAAAAATGGCAAAAAAATTCAAGGACAAAGTGCTTGTTGTCCCAGGAAAGATTTTAAGCGAAGGCCAGCTCACGCAAAGAGTTGAAATTGCAGCGCTTGAGTTTTCAGGAAAAGCAAAAGAAAAAATTAATTCAATGAAAGGAAATGCATTAAGCCTGAATGAATTGCTGGACAAAAAAATTGAAGCAAAAAAAATAATTATACTTAAGTAAAATTAAGTGAAAAAAAATGAAGGGAACAGTAATAGATGCAAAAGACTGCATTTTGGGGAGAATGGCCTCAAAATTAGCTGTAAGACTGCTTAACGGAGAAAAGATTTTTGTGGTGAACGCAGAAAAAGCAGTAATGACAGGGAATAAGCCATACATACTTGAACAGTACAGGAAAAGGATTGACGCATCACACAAAGGTAACCCTACAAGGAGCCCGAAATTCCCCTCAAAACCAGAAGCAATATTCAAGAGGGCAGTAAAGGGAATGCTTCCCAGAAGAAAAGAAAAAGGGGAAAGGGCACTGAAAGGCTTTAAGACATTCATTGGAATGCCAGAAGAATTCAAAAGAAAAGAAATTGTTGTACTGGAAGAAACAAAAAACAAAGGGAAAATGAATTATTTGACTCTGGAGGAATTAAGCAGAGAGCTTGGAGCAAAATGGTGAGATAAATGGAAGAAGAAAAGATAGAAGAAGCGCAAGGAGCAGAAGCAAAAGAGAAGACAAAAAAGAAGAAAACAAAAAAAAGCAGGAAATACGGCATAATAACAAAATCAAAAAAGAAGAATGCTGTAGCCAGAGCCACAATAAAGACAGGGAAAGGAAAAATAACAATAAACAAAAGGCCAATTGAAATCTTTGAACCAAAGTATGTGAGAGAATTAATTATGGAACCCTTGAACATGGCAGGAGAAGAATTAATTAAAGGAGTAGACATTGAAGTTCAAGTTAAAGGCTCGGGCTTCATGAGCCAGGCAATAGCCGCAAGAAGCACTCTTGCAAAATCGCTTGTTGAATACTATAATGACGACAAACTAAAACACAAATTTTTTAATTACGACAAACTTCTTTTAGTTGACGACCCCAGAAGGGTGGAAGCAAAAAAGCCCTTGGGCTCAAAAGCAAGGAGAAAAAAACAGAAATCAAAGAGGTGAATTATCATGATTGTTCCTGTGAGATGTTTTTCGTGCGGAAAAGTAATAGGAGAATTCTATGAAGAATTCAAGAAGAGGATGCAAAAAGGAGAGGAAGCAGCAAAAGTATTGGACGAATTAGGAATTGAAAGATACTGCTGCAGGAGAATGCTCTTAACCCAAGTGGACAAAATAGACGAAATAATGAAATACAATTATTAACGATTAAAAGGTGGATTAATGGCAGAAGAAAAAAAAACTGAAATTTCAAAGGCACCAGAAGAAAAGACACTGGTTCCTGTGGACAAATACCTGAAGGCAGGAGTGCATATAGGAACAAAATTCAAGTCCTTCTACATGAAGAGATACATATTCAAGAGAAGGCCTGACGGTCTCTTTGTAATGGACATACAGACATTGGATGAAAGAATCAGGGCAGCAGCAAAATTAGCTGCGTCATTCCCCAAAGAAAAAATCATTGTAGTATCAAGGAAATTGTATGGGAAAACACCAATAAACGAATTCGCTGACGCGATAGGGGCAAAAGCACTGACAGCAAGATTTGTTCCAGGCACCTTCACTAACCCGGGAGGAAAAGAATTCGTGGAAGCAGGATTACTGATTGCAACAGAGCCTGATGCAGACGCGCAGGCAATAGAGGAAGCCTCCTCGCTCAGAGCCCCAATAATAGCTTTGTGCAGCACAAACAACGAAACAAAAAATATTGATTTGATAATTCCGGTAAACAACAAGGGAAGGAAAAGCCTTGCATTAGTTTACTGGCTTCTCGCAAGGGAACTCCTCAAGGAAAGAGGGGAAATAAAAAGCGACGAAGAATTCAAGAAAAAAATAGAAGACTTCGAATTCAAGATAACAGAAATGAGAGAAGAAGACATAGAGCAGAAAAGAATGGAGAGAAGACCCCTTGAGAGAAGAAAGAAAATTTATGGAAGGACAGGCGAGAGAAGGGAAGAAAGAGGAGGAAGAAAGATAATAAGGGGAAGGGAAAAAAGGCCGGGAGAAAAAAGAAGAGGAAGAAGATGACAAGAGAAGCAATTGTCGCAGGCTCATTCTACCCACGCACAAGAAAAGAAATAGAAGAAGGAATCAACAAATTTTTTTTGCAGGCAAAAAAAACTGAAAAAAAATCAAATAGTGTAATAGCACCCCACGCAGGCTACTTTTATTCAGGTGGAACAGCAGCATACTCTTATTCTGCGCTTTCAGAAGCTGACTCTTATATTTTAATCGGCCCAAACCACACAGGTTTTGGAGGGGAAATTTCAGTTTACCCTGAAGGAGAATGGGAGACTCCCTTAGGGAAGATAGGGATTGACTCTGAAACAGCAAAAAAAATCATAGAAAAAATAGGCGAAGCAGAATTGGACGAAATAGCACACCTGCAGGAGCATTCCCTTGAAGTGCAGCTTCCCTTCCTTCAATTAACACAAAAAAACTTCAAGATTGTGCCCATAACTTTAATGACAGATTTTGGTGGAGCAAAAAAATTAGGGAAAGCCTTGTACGAAATAGAGAAAGAATCAAAGAAAAAGATTGCATTAGTTGCCTCAAGCGACTTCAACCATTACCTGCCTGAAGAGACAGCAAGGGAAAAGGACATGAAGGCAATAAAAAAAATTCTGGAATTGAACATAGAGGAATTCAATAAACTGGTTGAAGAAAGGATGAGCATCTGCGGCTTCAGGGCAATAGAAGCAGTAATGCAGTACGCAAAACTCAAGGGAATTAAAAAGGCAGAACTCCTTCATTACACAACTTCAGCTGAAACCTCAAAAGACAAGGCCTCAGTTGTAGGTTATGCAGCAATAAAATTCTGACAATCCTAATTTTCTGCCTTAAAAAAAGTAAATCTTTTAATTAGAAGACAGCTAATTCTATTAGTGGCAGAAAAGTCTTTGGGTTGAAGAAAATGGAGCAGGTAATGAAGGACTTGGCGTACAAGTATGCAGTAAAGAATGCATTCGAGCACGAATTCAAGGCAGACCTCAAGGCAGTAATAGGAAAGCTTATTGCACTAGACAAGGATTTCTCAAAAAATTTAAGCAAGGAAATAAAGGAAGTCAACGAAATAGTCGAAAAAGTAAATTCAATGAAAAGAGAGGGAATAGAAAGAGAATACAAGAGGTTTGAAGGCAGCTATGAACTAAAGCCTCAGGAGCAAAGGGAAGGACTGAAAGAACTGGACTGGGCTCAAGAAGGAAAAATTGTTACAAGGTTTGCCCCAAACCCCAATGCGCCATTCCACATAGGCAATGCAAGGGCAGCATACATGAGCTATGCCTACACCAAAAAATATGGGGGAAAGTTCATTCTCAGGTTTGACGACACAGACCCTAAAGTAAAGAAATCAATAGAGAATGCAGAACAAATATTTTTGGAGGACTTGGAATGGTTAGGCATAAAGACTGACACAACATACTTTGCCTCTGACAGGCTTGAAATATATTTTAGGTATATGAGGAAACTAGTTTTAATGGGAAAAGCTTATGTGTGCACGTGCCAGAAAGAAGAATGGAAGAAATGCATTGATGCCAAAAAATGGTGCCCTTGCAGGGAGCTCCCGGAAGAAGTGCAATTGGAGAGATACGATAAAATGCAGAAGCACGAGTACAAGGAAGGAAAGGCAGTATTAAGGCTGAAAACAGACTTGAATTCAGATGACCCTTCAGTAAGGGACTGGTGGA
Source organism: Candidatus Diapherotrites archaeon (assembly GCA_040755695.1). Lineage (NCBI taxonomy): Archaea > Nanobdellati > Candidatus Iainarchaeota > Candidatus Iainarchaeia > Candidatus Iainarchaeales > Candidatus Iainarchaeaceae > Candidatus Iainarchaeum > Candidatus Iainarchaeum sp. The sequence goes on from JBFMAK010000002.1 coordinate 89,787, forward strand.
TGGCAAAAATTGTGGATGAACCAGAGCACCCGAGAATAAAAGTTCCAGTCCATGTCTGGCCTTCATATAATTTTGCTTCAGCAATAGACGACCACGAATTAAATGTGACTTACATTATAAGAGGGCAGGAGCACGCGCAGAACGCAGTAAAGCAGAAGTTCCTTTATGATTATTTAGGGTGGGTTTACCCTCATGTTTCATTGATTGGAAGAATTAAATTAGAGGGAGTAATACTAAGCAAGTCAGCAATAAACAAAGGAATAGAAGAAGGACTGTATCAGGGCTACGATGACCCAAGGCTTGGAACAATAAGGGCTTTAAGGAGGAGGGGCTTCAGGGCAGAGGTAATAATTGAAGCCCTTGAAGACATTGGAATAAAAAGCTCTGACGCAACCATTTCAATGAAGGCATTAATTGCAATGAACAAGAAACTGATCGACAGGGAAGCAGAGAGATTCACCTTCATTAATGACCCCATTAAATTCGATGTTCAGTTCGTGCCCAAAATGAAAGTAGAGAAAGTAATTCACCCAGACTTCCCAGAGAGAGGGGCAAGGGCTTATGAATTGAATGAAGGCACGCAAACATTCTATGTTCCAAAAAAAGAATTAGAGGGAATAAAGGAAGGCCAGGTCGTAAGATTGAGGCACGCAGTGAACGCCAAAATAGTTGAATTAAGTGAAGAAAGGGTTTTCGCTGAATTTGTGGGAACAGGAAAACTGGAGAACAACCCAATTATTTCCTGGGTTTTAGAGGAAGTGGGAGCATCAGTCTTAATGCCTGACGCAGAAAAATTGTATGGAATAATTGATTATGAGGCTTCATTAAAGGAAACAGGGTCTTACGTGCAGTTGGAGAAGTTTGGTTACGCCATAATTGACTCAAAAGACATGCACCAACTTAATCTATGGTTCTGCCACGAATGAAAAAGGAGGAGAAAAATGAAAACAACAATAGTTGCAGCAGCTGCAATCATAATAGGGGCAGCAATTCTCATAATACTGTTCTACTGGATTCCTAGAATGAGAAACAAAGCAGAAAACGAATTAAGAAGGCTTGAGAGAGAGCACTGGAATTACGTGCAGAAAAAAACAGAAAAGAAAAGCGAAACAAAAAACTATTACAGCAAGGAACTGGCCGGAATATCAAAAGCAAAAGACAAAGAAAAAAAACTACCAGAAGCAGCAAAAATTATTACAAGACAGAGAAGGCAGGGGACAACAATAGAAGACTGCACCAGAACACTCCACGCGTCAGGCTTCAGCGAAAAAGAAATAGAAGACATCCTCGAACAGTCAGACAAAATGATGTGAAACTCCAAGAGAACAATTCCTTTTTTAAACCTTTTTTGAGGAAAACTAGTCCCTCATAATGCACTAAATTTTGCCGGTTTTTTTGATTTTTTTAACAGTGTCATCAAAATCTTTGGCTAGTTTATCGACAATTACTCTAACACCATATTTTTCCAAAGCTTTGCCAGCCCTTCCAACACCAACAACATTCACAAAGTTGCCAGCCCTTTCACCACCAACATTAAACACAAATTCGCCAGCCCTTCCAACACCAACAACATTCACAAATCTGCCGGCCCTTTCACCACCAGCAGTTTTCAATAAATCTAAAAATGGTTTTCCGGTATTTTTTATAGAAATTAATTTGGTTAATTCTTCTTTTTTAACTAGCTTTAACAACTTGGTGAATTCGCTTCCGAGTCCTTTTCTTTCAATTGAATAAATTAATGCTTTAGTTCGCCTTGATTTTAATAAATACCCATACACTTTTATTCTTTCAATTAATTCTCGCCTGCCTTTAGACAAAATCTTTCTTTCAAGCCTGAATTCTCTTTTTGCCTTTGGTGGTTTTGGCTTGTTTTTAGCCTCAATATATTCGAGTTGTTTTTTTGAAAGAACAAGCCTTCCGTCCTTTGAAATTCTTGCGCCGCCCCTTAAAAGGCGTTCAGCTTCAATAACAGCAGAAGGCGTAGGAGCACCCCTGGCCATCAAACCAAAACTTCTCATCAAAGAAGGAGCCTTTCTGGGAATAGGTCTTTTGCCTTTCATGAATTCCTCACAATAACAATAAGCTTCATACTTATATAAAAACTTTTCGTGGCAGAATTATGTAAAGCTTTTTTTGAATTTAAGCCTATGACGATGAGCAGTTTTTGAAGGAAAAAACTGCAAGGAGGTTGATTGGAAATGACTGAATTCATAAGGTTCAGCGTAGGCAAAGAACTGAAAGAGAGGCAACTAGACTTACTGGAGAAAGCCAAGAAGACAGGAAAGATAAGGATTGGAATTAATGAAACAACAAAAGCCATAGAGAGAAGCCAGGCAAAGCTTGTCCTTATAGCAGAAGACGTTAACCCTAAAGAAATAGTAATGCACTTGCCTTTATTGTGCGAAGAAAAAAAGATTCCTTATTCTTATATAAGCACAAAAAAGGAGTTAGGCGAAAAAGCAGGGATTGAGGTAGGGACAGCGTCAATTGCAATAACAGACGAGGGCAGCGCAAAAAAGGAATTGGACGAAATAGTGAAGAAGGTAAGTGAATTGAAGAAATAAAGGTAAGGTGAAAAGAGATGGCAGAAGAAAGAGGAACTCCAGCTGAAGTAGTTGAAGTACTTCAAAGGACTGGAGTGCACGGGGAAATAATCCAAGTGCTGTGCAAGATACTGGACGGCCCAGAAAAAGGAAGGGTCAAGAGAAGGAATGTCAAGGGCAGCATAAGGAAAGGGGATATCATAATATTGCTGAACACTGAAAGGGAAGCAAAAGAAATAAAGGCATAAAGAAAAAAAAAGGTGGTTTAATTGAAATGCTCTTTTTGCGGAAGAGAGGTAATTAAAGGAACGGGAAAAATTGTAGTAAAAAAAGAAGGCACAATGCATTATTTCTGTTCAAACAAATGCGAAAAAAATTTGCTGAAACTGAAGAGGAATCCATTGAAAACCAAATGGACAAAAGAATTCAGGAAACAAAAGCAATTAAGCAAGCACGAGAAAAAGAAAGAGGAAGCTCCTAAAGCAAAGAAAAAAAAGAAAAGGTGAAAAAAATGGAGAGGACTGTAATAATCGTAAAACATGATGGAATCCAGAGAGGTCTTGCAGGGGAAATAATCAGAAGGTTTGAGCAGACAGGCCTCAAGATTGCGGGAATGAAGATGTTGCAGCCTACAAAAGAGCAGGCAGAAGTACAATACACGTTGACCGACGCATGGATTAAAAAGCTTGCAGCAAACACCAGGAAGGCAGCGCAAGAGAAAGGGATTGTGATAACAGAAACAGACAGGCAGATAGCAGAAAGAGTGCAGAAATATTTGAAGGATTACCTTACAGAAGGGCCTGTAATTGTAATGACATTCGAAGGATATCATGCAATTGAAATCGGAAGAAAAATTGTAGGCCACGCAGAGGCAAGGCAGGCAGAGATTGGGACAGTTAGGGGAGACTACAGCGTTGATTCATACGAACTTGCTGACGAAAGACAGAGGGCCATAAGAAACATTGTTCACGCTTCAGGAAACAAAGAGGAAGCGGAGAATGAGCTGAAGTTGTGGTTCAAGAAAGAGGAATTATATAACTACAAAAGGAAAGACTGGGAGATAATCCATTAAAAAGGTGAATAAAATGGAATTGAAGGTTCAGAGGCTGGATAAGGGAATTGAATTGCCAGATTACGCCCACGAAGGGGACGCAGCATTGGATTTAAGGTCAGCAGAAGAATTTGTATTGAAGCCGTTGGAGAAAAAGCTTGTGAAGACAGGAATTAAAGTGGCAATACCAAGAGAGCATGTCGGGTTGGTGTGGGACAGGAGCGGCCTGGCAGCAAAGAATGGCATTCATGTTCTGGCAGGAGTGATTGATTCAGGCTACAGGGGAGAAATCTGTGTTGTGCTAATAAATTTAGGGAAAGCAGAATTCATTGTAGAAAAAAATTCAAGGATAGCACAAATGCTCATACAGCCAGTGCAGACAGTGAAGGTAATTGAAACAGAATCATTAGAGGAAACAAGAAGGGGAGAAAAAGGTTTTGGGAGCACTGGAAACCATTAGTTTTTGAATAATTGATTGGTGAAAAAAGATGATAAGGAAGCCCATAATTGCAGTATTGGGGCACGTTGACTCAGGAAAAACCTCATTTTTGGATAGAATTAGAGGCACAACAATTGCAGCGCAAGAGGCAGGGGCAATAACACAGCACATTGGGGCAACAGAGGTGCCAATTGAAATAATAAAAGAATTATCCCAGGACTTATTGAAAAAATATCATTTCAGCCTGACAATCCCAGGCCTTTTATTCATTGACACTCCAGGCCACGAGGCATTCACAAATCTAAGGAAAAGAGGAGGCTCAATCGCAGACCTTGCAGTATTAATTATAGACATACAAAAAGGGATTGAACAGCAGACAGCAGAAGCAATAGAAATCCTGAAGGCATACAAGGTACCGTTCATTGCAGGCCTGACAAAAATAGACAAGCTCCAGCACTGGAACAGCAAGGAAGGCACATTCACAGCAAACCTGAAAGAGCAGAGCGAAGAAGCAAAAGAGGAATTAGACCAAAAATTGTATGGAATAGTAGGGCAGCTGCACAGCAAAGGATTCAACTCAGAAAGGTTTGACAGAGTGAAAGAACTCACAAAAGAAATTCCAATAGTGCCATTATGCAACAAGACAGGCGAAGGAATTCCAGAAATACTCATGTTCCTTGCAGGCCTGAGCCAGAAATATTTGGAGAAGAAATTAAGCATTCATGTTACAGGCCCAGGAAAAGGAACAATACTCGAAGTAAAAGACGAAAAAGGCCTGGGAAAAACAATTGACGTAATTTTATACGATGGAACAATAAGGACAGGCCAAGAGATTGCAGTGGGAGGAAAAAACGGGGCAATAAAAACAAAGATAAGGGCCCTGCTATTGCCAAAGCCCTTGGATGAAATCAGGAGCCCGCAAGAAAAATTCGATTCAGTGAAAGAAGTGCACGCAGCAGCAGGCCTGAAGATTGCAGCCCCCAATTTAGAGGAAGCAATAGCAGGAGCCCCTCTTAGAGTAATAGAAAAAGATACAGACTTAGAAGAAGTCCAGAAAGAAATTAAAAGCATTGAAATAGAATCAGATGATACAGGACCAATACTCAAAACAGACGCCTTAGGTTCATTAGAAGCAATAATCAAGCTGCTCGAAAAGCACGACCTCAAGGTAAGGAAGGCAAGCGTGGGGGAAGTAACAAGAAAAGACATAATTGAAATGGAATGCATGAAAGAAAAAGATGAAAATAAATGCGTCATAATAGCATTCAACACAAAGATCAACCCTGAAGCAGAAGCAGAAGCAGAAAAAAGAGGGGTAAAAATATTCAAGGAAAACATCGTATACAAATTAATTGAAGAATACGAAAAATGGATTAAAGAACAACAAGAAAAAGAAAAAAGGAAAGCATTAGAAGGAATAATGCTTCCAGCAAAAATAAAGATACTGCCAAGCTTTGTGTTTAGGAACTCAAAGCCTGCAATAGTGGGAGTGAAAGTGCTCGAAGGAAAGCTTGTGACAGGAGTAAAATTGATGAGGAAAGGAAAAAACATAGGAAAGGTAGACGCAATCCAGATGCAGGGAGAAAACAGGAAAGAAGCAGAAAAGGGAAGCGAGGTAGCAATATCAATTGATGGCGCAGTTGTGGGGAGAACAATAAAAGAAAAAGACGAACTCTTAACCTCAATACCTGAATCCCACATGAAAAGGCTTGAAGAGTATGGCTCCTTGGGCGAAGAAGAAAAAAAACTGATAGAAGAAATAAGGAAGTATCACCCAAAAAAAGAATAATAATATTTTTTAAAAAAAAGCGGAGGAATAAAAAATGCAATTGGTGTTAAGTGATCCTAAAACAGGAAAAGCTTACAGCAAAAAAATTGAGTCTCCTGCATTATTCTTGAACAAGAAAATAGGGGAGGAAATAAAACTGGATTCAGTAGGACTGGAAGGATACACAGCAAAAATAAAAGGCGGCTCAGACAAACAAGGCTTTCCAATGAACCAGAGCATCCAGGGAAGCATAAGAAAAAAGATATTCACTGGAAAAACAACAGGCTTCAGGCCAAAAAGAAAAGGAGAAAGAACAAGGAAAAGCGTTAGAGGAAACATCATAAGCAGCGAAATAGAGCAAGTGAATTTGACAGTAACAACATATGGAAGCAAGCCCTTAAGCGAAATCCTTGGAAAAGAACCAAAGGTTGAAGAGAAAAAAGAGTCAGTTAAAGAGCAAATGATAAAGGAGTCACTTGAAACAGTAGGAAAAGAGGGATTAGCAGAAGAAGCAAAGAAAGTAAAAGGAAAAGTAAAAAGGTAATATTGAATGAAAAAAGAAGAAAAAAAGGCAGAGGCAAAACAGGCAGAGGTAAACATAGGGCTTATTGGCCATGTAGACCACGGCAAAACGTCAATTACTTACGCGTTAAGCGGGAAATGGACTGACACCCATTCAGAGGAAATAAAGAGAGGAATTTCAATAAGATTAGGCTATGCGGACACAACCTTCTACAAGTGCACTAAATGCAAGGGAGCAGAAGCATTCACAACAAAAGAAAACTGCCCCAACTGCAAAGGAAAAGCATTAGAATTAAGGAAAGTAAGCTTTGTTGACGCTCCAGGACACGAAACATTAATGACCACAATGCTTTCGGGCGCAGCACTAATGCACGGCGCAATATTGGTTATAGCGGCAAACGAGCCCTGCCCTCAGCCGAGAACAGTAGAACACCTGATGGCATTGCAGATAGCAGAAATAAAAAATATTGTGGTAGCGCAAAATAAGATTGACTTAGTGGACAGGCAGGCAGCATTAGAAAACTACAACCAAATAAAAGAATTCCTGAAAGAGTACGGCTATGAAAACGCCCCAATAATTCCGACTGCAGCGCACTTCGGCACAAACATTGACTTGTTAATAGAAGCAATAGAGAAAAATATTCCAACACCAAAATTCGACAAAAAAAAGCCATTGAAAATGTATGTTGCAAGGTCTTTTGACATAAACAAGCCTGGCGCAAAGCCTGAAAAAATTCAAGGAGGAGTGCTTGGAGGCACAATAATACAAGGCACAGTAAAAGAAGGGGGCGAAATAGAATTAAGCCCTGGGTTTGAAGAAAAAAAATTAAAGGCAAAGGTTGTGCAGATAAGCATAAGTGACGGCATAATAAGAGAGGCGTCACCAGGAGGCCTGATAGCAATAAAGACCCTTCTTGACCCTTCGCTCACAAAAAACGACCAAATGAAAGGCCAGGTAATAGGCGCAATAGACAGCCTTCCTGAAGCAACAAGAAAACTGAAATTGAAGATAGAATACTTCAAAAGGCAGATAAAATTAAAGGAAAATGAACTGAAATTGAACGAAACAATTGTTGCAAGCATTGGCACAGCAGCAACTTTAGGTGTAATAACTTCAATTAAAAAAGATGAAATTGAATTGACGCTAAAATCAGGGGTAATGGCAGAAAAAGACCAAAAAGTGGCATTAAGCAAAAAAGAAAACATGAGATGGAGGCTAACAGCAATTGGAATCATCAAGTAAAACAAAAATTGCCTTGGACACAAACTTCCTTCTCTCAGTAAGCGAATTAAGGAAGGATTTGGTAGAGGAAATCAGGAAAGAATTTGGGGCAAGAGCAGAAATAATTGCGCCTGAAGCAGTAATAAAAGAAATAGAAAGATTGAAGGAAAGAGACAAAAGCACAGCAAAAAAATGCAGGATTGCATTAGAACTAATAAAAAAGAAGAAAATCAGGGTATTAAAAGGAAAAAAGGAAAATGCAGATAAAGAATTAATTGAATTAAGCATGAAAGGATTTATTATAGCAACAAACGATTCAATGCTAAAGAAAGAAATAAGAATGCTTGGAGGCAAAAATTTATTTTTAAGAAAGAAAACCTTAATTGAAATCCAATAAAAATAAAAAAAGGTGAAAAGAAAAATGTACGCCATGATAACACTCAAAGACACTGTAAGGGTCCCACCAAAAGAATTTGGGGGAAAACTGGACAATGCAGTCCTTAAAATTCTCAGGGAAGACTATGAAGGGTTAGTTGACGAAAGCATAGGAGTAATAATCTCAATAATTGAAGTGCTCAAGACAGGCGACGGAAAAGTCATTCCAGGAGACGGGGCAGCATACTACGAAACAGAATTCAATGCATTAGTCTACAAGCCTGAAATACAAGAGGTAGTAGAAGGAACAATAACAGAAATAACAGAATTCGGCGCCTTCCTGAGAACAGGGCCAATTGAAGGGCTCATCCATGTAAGCCAGGTAATGAACGACTACATAAATTACGACGCCAAAGCCCCTGCATTCATAGGAAAAGAAACAGGAAAGAAATTGGTTGTGGAAGACGAGGTTACAGCAAGGATAGCAACAGTAAGCCTCAAAGGAAGCATTCCAAACTCAAAGATAGGCCTCACAATGAGACAGCTGGGGCTAGGGAAAGAGGAATGGCTTGCAGCAGACCTGAAAAGAAAAGACAAAAAAGAAAGAGAAGAAAAGAGAAGAAAAAAAGAAGAAAAAAAGCCTGCAGCAAAAAAAAGCGAAAAGAAATAAAATTGAACAGAAAAAGGTGGAAAAATGAATAAAGGAAAAGCCTGCCGTGAATGCAGGAAAGTAATAGAAGAAGGGGAAAAGTGCCCTAACTGCGGAAGCACTGCATTCACAACATTCTGGAGAGGATACGTAATAATAATAGACCCAGAAAAATCAGAGATAGCAAAAAAAATGGGAATACAAACAATAGGAAAGCATGCTTTAAGGTTAAGCAGATGAAAACTCAAAGGTGAAAAAGAATGGAAGTAAAAATAATTAAAGAACAAAACAATCCATTGCTAAAAAGAACAGAAATAGAATTCGAATCAGAAGCCTTTAAGGCAACCCCAAAGATACAAGAACTAAGGGAAAAAATAGCAGCAAAAACAGGAAAAGACAGCGAATTAATTGCAATAGTGACAGTAAAACAGGAGTTCGGCGCACAAAAAGCAAAGGGAAAAGCACACTCCTACGAAACAAAAGAGCAATTAAAGAAGGTGGAGCTCCCTTACGTCCTGGCAAAAAACTTCGGCAAGGAAAAGGAAAAACTGAAAAAAATAAGGGAAAACAAAAAGGCAGAAAAAGAAAAGAAAAAGCTTGAAAAAGGAAAAACAAAAAAGAAATAAAAAAGGTGAAAGAAAGAATGGCCGCAGAAAAAAAAGAAAAGAAAAAGAAAAAACAAAAGAAATCAGAATTCTATGAAGAAAAAGAAGAAGGCCTGAAAAGAAAGAAACTCTTCTGCCCTAAATGCGGTTCAGGCGTCTTCATGGCAGAACACAAGGACAGGTATCACTGCGGGAAATGCTCTTACACAGAATGGAAGAGGCAAGGTGAAAAAAAATAATATTTGAACTTCTCTCAAACATGGTGTTGGACGCATTCTTGATAGGATTCCCAATACTTTACATTAAAAGAAAAAAAAAATTAAACATAAAAAAAGAGCTCTCCCTCAACTTTTTCGGGAAAAAAGATTTCGCACTCAAAACAACAGAACTGCTGCTGCTCCTCATAATTATTTCAATCATGATTAATGTCGCCCTGACAATACTTTCATTGAATGACATGGCAAAAGTCACCCAAAAGATTTCAGTCACAGCACCAATACTCCTGGCTTACCTGTTCATAGTGAGGGTGACAGCAGAGGAATGGTTCTTTAGAGGCTTCCTAGTAAAACAAATAGGGGTTATGGGCTCAAGCATTGCCTTTGCTGCAGTGCATGTATTCTATTTCTCGGTTGCAGAAGTAATAGGTGCCTTCCTATTAGGGCTTGTGCTGGCACACTACTTCAAGAAAAATAATACTCTTTACCCTAACATCATAGCACACATTGCATACAATCTGTTCACATTTTTCTTTTGAAAAGTGAGAGAATGGCTGAAATAATTAAAGCAAAAGAATTGAATAAAAGAGCCCTGAAAAAAATAATTGAAAAATTAAGGAAAGGGTCAACAATAATTTACCCCACAGAAACATGCTATGGCATAGGCTGCAGCATTAAGTCAAAAAAAGCAATAGAAAGGATTTATTCAATCAAAGGAAGAAAAAAAGGAAAGCCTTTCCCAATACTTTTTGCAGCCATGAAAAATGCAGGAAAAATTGCGGTAATAACAAGAGAAGCAGAAAAGCTTGCCGGCAGATTCATGCCAGGCCCACTTAATTTAATTGTAGAAAAAAAGGGAAGCAAAGGAAGCACTATCTGTTTTAGGATTCCAGGCAACAAAATAGCCTTTGCCCTGGCAAAAGGGCTGAATGAAGGATTAATAAGCACTTCATGCAACAAATCAGGGGAGAAAGAGGCTTACTCTGCAAGAAAAGCAATAAAAGAATTTTCCGGCAAAGTAGATATTATAATAGACGCCGGGCCATTGCCAAAAAGAAAGCCCTCAACAGTATACGACATAAAAGCAGGAAAGGCTTTAAGGGAAGGAAAAATAAAAGAGAGAAAAATAATTAAAGTTTTAAAGGCAAAAAAATGAAATTGAAGGAATTATCTTACGCGCAGGCAGGGGTGGACAGGAAAGAAAGGGATAAGGCAAAAGACTTCTCCCTCCTGCAGAGAATTCAGCCCAAGGATTCAATTAGAACGCCCTTCAATACACTCTTCCCTCTTAAGGGAACAGATTTATATTACACTTTCTGCTCTGATGGAATAGGAACAAAAGTCCTGCTTGCGCAACTGGCTGGAAGGCACGATACAATTGGAATTGACGGGGTTGCAATGGTGGTGAATGATGTAATAAGGTGTGGGGCAAAACCTGAGAGCATGGTGAATGCAATAGATATAAAGAAATCAGAGCCATTGCTCCTGCAGGAAATAATTAAAGGGATAAATGCTGGGGCCCTGGAAGCAGAATGCCCTGTGATTGGAGGAGAAACAGCAGACGTTCCAGAACTCATAAAAGGAGTCAGCGAAAATCCCTATCATATAAATTTTGCTTGCATTGGAATTGCGGAAAAAGAGAAAATAATTTACGGAAACAATCTGGAGAAGGGCGACCTAATAATTGGGCTGGAGAGCAATGGAGTGCACAGCAATGGAATAAGTTTGGTGAGAAAAGTATTGTTCAAGGAATGGAACGGCTGCTATGAAAAAGCGTATTACAGTGAAGAATTGAAAGCAAAGGTATTGGATGAAGTTCTCAAACCAACAAAAATTTATGTGAAGCCCGTTCTCAAGGCAATGCAAAAAAGCGAAGTAAAGGGGGCAGCACATATCACGGGGGACGCTTACTTGAAGTTCAACAAATTCTTTCCCTTCAACCCGAAAATAGGGTTTGAATTTGAGTTGAATAAAGTAAAACCAATATTCCTTTTCATTCAAAACAGCGCGAAAGGGATTGGAAGAAAAATTACAGAAGAAGAAATGCTCAAGACATTCAATATGGGTTGGGGATTTGCATTAATCACAGCAAAAGAGAAAGGAGAGCAATTAATCAAACTGCTTGAAAGAGAAAAAATCAATGCTGAAAAAATTGGGAAAATCACTGGCAGGAAAGGAAGGATTGAAGTAAAGCTCAAGGGAAAGAAAGTAGAATTAAAGTAAAAAGAAAGTGAGAGAATAAATGCTTGCTCTAGGAATTGAAAGCACAGCACATACATACTCAGTGGGGATAGTGGACAAAAAATGCAATGTGCTTGCAAACGAAAAAAAGAGTTATACATCAAAAGATGCAGGAATCCATCCAAGAGAGGCAGCAGATGCACACTACAGGAATGCACCTGAGCTAGTCACAGCAGCAATGCAGAAGGCAGGAATAGAATTCAATGAATTGGATTTAATTGCTTTCTCCCGCGGTCCAGGGCTAGGGCCATGCTTAAGGGTTGGGGCAGTAACAGCAAGAACACTCGCACTTATACATAACCTCCCTTTGCTTGGGGTCAACCATTGCATTGCGCACATTGAAATTGGGAGAGAGAAATGCAAATGCAAAGACCCGATAATTGTTTATGCTTCTGGGGCAAATACCCAGATTACAGGCTATGAGTCAGGCTATTACAGGATTTACGGCGAAACATTAGACATTGGAATTGGAAACCTGCTTGATGCTTCCGGAAGGGAATTGGGATTGGGTTTTCCTGCCGGGCCAATAATAGATGAAATGTATTTCAAGGCAAAAGAATTGGTTGAACTGCCTTATTCTGTGAAGGGAATGGATTTGGTTTTTTCAGGCCTGCTTACTGCTGCAGCACAAAAAATTGGAAGAGAAAAAAAAGAGGAATTGGCTTTCAGTTTAATGCATAATGCCTTTGCAATGCTCTCAGAGGTAGCAGAAAGGGCTTTGGCCCACACAGAAAAAAAGCAATTAATGCTTACTGGGGGGGTTGCAGCTTCAAAGGCATTGCAGGAAATGATGCAGAAAATGTGCAGTGCTAGAAAAGCAGAATTTTTTGTCTGCCCCAGAGAACTGGCCACAGACAATGCAGCAATGATTGCATGGCAGGGCCTGATTGAATTCAAGGCAGGCAACAAAATGAAAGTGCGGGAAAGCTACATAAGGCCTAAAGAGAGGACAGATCAAGTAAAGGTGAACTGGCGCTGAAGGCTGTAATTGAATTCTACGAGGCAAATTTAGACTTTTTACCTCGAGAAAAGCACAAAGCTTTTTATATGTGACCCTATTAAATCTTAATAGCAATTCTATATTATCGTGTTTTTTTAATTGAATTGTAAGGAGGAATATTAAATGGCAAAGAAAGCATTTGGTGGATATCACATCAGCTTTAAGGGATGCAAGGACTCAATGGAATCAGTCTTTGGTTCAGGCAATCTTGCTCCAAGCGAGATGACAAAAAAGCTTTGGGTTTACGTGAAGAGAAAGAAACTTTCAGGAAAGTAAATTCTGAAAGGCAACTGGTTTTTTTTAGGAACTCTAATTTTTGGAGTTCTTTTTTCTATTTTTTTTATTCTAATTCAGGCGGGAAGGGATATTATTAAAAAATTTTGTGTTTCGAGCATAATTATTGATGGGAAAGTTTTGCAGAGGAAAGAAAAATGAATGTAAGCTGCACTCACTGCGGGAAAAAATTCGAATTAGAACCAGAGATATATGAAGAAGGCGACACAGTGGAATGCCCTGAGTGCGGCACAGAGCTTTCGGTTGTAAAGAAAGGAAAAAAGATCACAGTAATAAAATCATTTGAAGAAGCCCTTCCTGAAGAGGACCTGGGCGAAGAAGAATTCGGCGAAGAATACCAGGGAACAGAATAATAATTTTATTTCTTAGTCTTTTTCTTATCTTCTCTCTCCTGCCTGTAGAGAATTGTCATGGTATAAATGTAAATCAGCAGGGCAAGCATTACAACGAAAGCAATCAAATTGAGGGGGAAAGGAATTTCAGGCATCCCTGGAATATTGCGTTTCGGGTCAAGGTAAAAATAAATTGAAAGCATTATAATGAAAGAGAACAGGAGCTCAATTGCAGTAATCACAACAAGCCTCGGGTCCTCTTTAGCCTCTTTCAATCTCGCCGTTATTTTTTCTTTCATGCAGACTGCCCTAAATTAATTGAATTCACCCTAATAAAAATCTTCCTATCATTGAAACCAAATCATTAATATAAGAAAGGAATCTCTCGGAGTAAGGCGGATACAAGGAAAAAACCAGGATCAAAACTATCCAGAGCAGCCTGAGCTTGGAAGAATAATTGAACGCCAGCATTATCCCCAAAACCAAGATTAATGGAATGAAAACAAAAGGCAGGGTAATGAGCCAGAAAAGCCTCTTGAACAAATTGCCCTTAAAAATATTCTTTGAATAAAATTCTGCAACAGAATCAAAGGCATTCTTCGAGTCATGCAGGGAAGGAAAAGAATAGAATACTAAAGCCAAGGCAAACCACACGAAAATCAGGCCGAAGGGATTGAGCACTGCAAGCAAAGAGAAGCCAAATGCAATAAAAATCAAGGCAAAAAAGCTTCCTAAAATAAAAGGTGCCAAGGCAATTATTACTGCCTTCCATGCATTAGGCTTATCGTGCACCACAAAAGCTTCTTCAACCCCAAACAATTTCACTTTCCTTACCTTAACCCCCAAAAAAAGGCATGCAGTATAATGGCTTAACTCATGGAAAATCATCCCTGGGAAGAAGACCCAATGAAAAGAAATCTTAGGCATGAAATAGAATAAGCCGAAAGAAGAATAAAAAGTTAACTCAAATTACTTGCCGAACAAGTATACAGCGCCCCAGCTTATGAGCACCACAGGCACAGCAAACTTCCAGAATTCAGCATTATACCAGAAATCCCACTGCATCAAATTCATTGAAATGAATAAAATTATTATTCCGAAAACCACAAGCCACAAGCCGAAGCCTTTGCTTTTCTCCCCCATAAAAATTACCTCTTAACAGTAACAACAATCCAACAAATTAAATTCTGGGAAAAAAAGTATTTAAAGGGTAGCGAAAGGAAAGCAGTTATTCCTTTTCCCTTACACCCAATTCCTCGTCTATCTCGCGGGCGATTTCTTCCATTTCCCTGAACATGCGGCAGATGTCCTGCTCGATCCAGCGCAGGGTCCTAAAGAGAGAGGGATTTCTAGACCTGTAAAAACGACCTTCTTTAACAATAAGGCCTGAGAGAAGGAGGTTATTTAAGTGGTTTATTACAGAGCCTCGGCTCATCCTAAGCCTTTTAACGAGCTCTACAGCAGTAATCCCCCCAAAAGAAGGGATAATACCTGAAGAAGCCTTAACAATCTCTCTGAACACAGAGGCAGCGCTTTTCTGGCCTTTCACAGGCCCAAAAAAGCCAAAGCTCCTAAGCAACCAATCAAATTCTTCATTGAAGTCTTCAGAAAAAGGCCCTTCAATCTGCCTCAAGACAAGCTTAAACCTCGGGCGCTGTTCTATGACCTGAACTTTCTTCTTCTGCATAAGAAAAAATAATGGGGGAAAAGGTTTAAAAAGATTTTGACTAAAAAGTTTAATCATTAACCAAGATTTTTAATCGGGGATAACTTTGTTTGGAAAAGAGCAGGAACAGAAAGGCAGAGAGGAAAAAAAGAGCAAAAAAGAGGGATTAGAGAAAGAATTACTGGAAACAAAAGCCAAATTGCAGGAATACACTGAAAGCCTTCAAAGGCTTCAGGCTGAATTCGAGAACTTCAAGAAAAGGATTGAGAAAGAGAAGAAAGAATTCATGGAATACAGCAATGCAGGCCTCATAGCAAAAATCCTTCCAGTAATTGACTCAATTGATGCAGCAGTAAAACACTTTAAGGAAACAGGCAATACAAAAAAAGAGGATTTCATCAAAGGAATTGAATTAATAAGAAAGCAGTTAATGGAGACCTTAGAGAAAGAGGGTCTCAAAGAAATCAAGAGCAAAGAAGAAAAATTTGATCCTTTATACCATGAAGCAATGATATGCTGTGAGGACAAGGAAAAAGAGAACCACAAAATAATAGAGGAATTGCAGAAGGGATATATGCTGTGGGAAAAGGTGTTAAGGCATTCAAAGGTCAAAATCAATAAATTAAAAGAGGAAAAAGAAATTGAAAAAGAAAAAATTGTTGAAGGAGGAAAGCAAAATGGAAGCAAAGAAGAAAGCAAAAATAGTAAAACCTAAAAAGGAGGCTTCAAAGGAAAAAAAGCCTGAGCAGAAAAATATCGACATGACAAACATTGATGAAAGAATCAATGAAATAAACAAGAACAAGGGCTTTGTGATTGCAATAAGCATTAACCCCCAAGAGAACAGGACTGACACTGCCCTCTCAATAAAAGGAATAACAATAAATGATGTCCTTGCAGAAATAGAGAAATTCAAGATTGCATTCATGTTCGGGGCACAGAAGAACGCCCAACAGCAGGCACATCAGCAAAGCCAGCAGCAAGGGCAGATGCAGGCGCAGAAACCAAAAGAGGAAGAGCCCTTGAGTTATGCGCACTAGAAGAGCTTGAAGAGGTGATTAAAAAATGGCAAAAGAAAAGATCGTAGGGATAGACTTAGGCACATCGAACTCTGCGGCAGCAGTATTAGAGGCTGGAAGACCCGTGATAATTCCAAGCGCTGAAGGAACAACAGCCTACGGAAAAGCGTTTCCCTCTTATGTTGCTTTCACTAAAGACGGGCAAATGCTTGTAGGAGAGCCTGCAAGAAGGCAGGCTATAAGCAATCCCGAAGGCACAATCACTGCAGCCAAAAGGAAAATGGGAACTGACTTCAAGTACAAGATTTTCGGGAAAGAATATACCCCACAACAGATTTCTGCTTTCCTGCTCCAGAAAATAAAGAGGGACGCAGAAGCATTTTTAGGAGAGCCAATAAAAAAAGCTGTAATAACCTGCCCTGCATACTTTGACGACAACCAGAGGCAGGCCACAAAAGACGCCGGATCAATTGCAGGATTGGAGGTAGTGAGAATAATTAATGAGCCTACGGCAGCTTCTCTTGCATATGGATTAGACAAGCAAGTGAAAGAACAGAAAATCCTTGTATTCGATTTAGGCGGGGGCACATTAGACGTGACAATAATGGAATTTGGCAATGGAGTGTTTGAGGTAAAAAGCACTTCAGGAGACACCCAGTTAGGCGGAACAGACATGGATAATATTGTAATGGAATGGATTGTAAGGGAATTCAAGAAAATAGAGGGAGCAGACTTAATGAAAGACAAGATGGCAGTGCAGAGGGTGAAAGAGGCAGCAGAGAAAGCAAAAATTGAATTAAGCAATGTGCTTGAAACAGAAATAAACCTGCCTTATATTACTGCTACACCTGAAGGGCCAAAGCACTTGGTAATGAAATTGAACAGGGCAAAATTAGAGGAATTAATTGCGCCGATAATAAAGAGATGCGAGCACCCAGTGAACCAGGCGCTTGCTGACGCCAAGCTGACTCCGGCAGAAATCGGAAGAATCATTTTGGTTGGAGGCCCTACAAGAATGCCTGTAGTGCAAAAGTTTGTGGAAAAAATAATTGGAAAAAAAGTGGAAAGAGGTGTTGACCCCATGGAATGCGTTGCAATGGGTGCAGCGATCCAGGCAGGAGTGCTTGCAGGAGAAATAAAGGATGTACTGCTATTGGATGTAACGCCTTTAAGCCTTGGAATTGAAACCTTGGGAGGGGTATTCACAAAACTGATTGAAAGGAATACTACAATACCGACAAGGAAAAGCCAGGTGTTCAGCACAGCAGCAGACAACCAGACTGCAGTGGACATTCATGTCCTGCAAGGTGAAAGGCCTATTGCAGCAGGAAACAAGACATTAGGGAGATTCCAGTTAATTGGAATTCCTCCTGCTCCAAGAGGCATTCCACAAATTGAAGTAACATTCGATATTGATGCCAATGGAATTGTGCACGTGACAGCAAAAGACTTGGGCACAGGCAAAAGCCAAAAAATAACAATTGTGGCATCACAGAAATTGAACGAAGAAGAAGTAGAAAGAATGAGAAAAGAGGCGGAAAGCTTTGCAGAAGAAGACAAGAAAAGGAAAGGTGAAGCAGAAACATTAAATGAAGCTGACGCAATAGTTTACAGCACTGAAAGACTGCTTAAAGACATGGAAGGAAAAGTCTCTCAAAGCAAATTAGAGAAGATAAAGAAGAAAAACGAGGAATTAAAGAAAGAAATGGAATCAGAAGAAAAAAATATTCCCGCGATAAGGAGAAAACTGGATGAGCTGAACCAATTAGTGCAAGAGGCATCAATTGAATTATACCAGAAAGGCAAGAGACCCGAAGGAGAAGAAAAGGGCGAACAAACAGGAGAAGAACCGAGAGAAGGCCCGGGAGACGACAATGTTGTAGATGCAGATTATACAGTGGAAGACGAAGACAACAAAAAGAAATAAAAAGATTGAAGTGAATTAATTGCCTGCAAAAAAAGACTATTATGACATTCTGGGAGTCAAAAAAGGTGCAACACCTGATGAGATAAAGGAAGCATACAAAGAGCTGGCGAAGAAATATCATCCTGATGTAAGCAAGGAACCGAACGCAGAAGAAAAATTCAAGGAAGTATTAGAAGCATATTCAGTCCTCTCAGACCCAGAGAAAAAAGCTAATTACGACCAATTTGGCCACGCAGCAGAAGGATTCACAGGATTCAGGGGATACGGAGATTTCAGCAGGGGATTTGATTTCGGGGACTTCGGCAACATTGAATTCGACTTTGATGACTTATTCAAAAGCTTTGGTTTCGGAGACATCTTTGGAAGAGAATTCAGGACAAGAGAAAAGAGAAGGCCGAGGAGAGGTCTTGACTTAAGGTATGATTTGAATATAAGCTTTGAGGAAGCGGCATTCGGCACAAAAAAAGAAATTGAAGTAGAAAGAATAGAGGAATGCGAGGAATGCAGAGGCAAAGGAAGCATTGGCTCAGACGGAATGATTCAATGCCCTCAATGCACAGGAAAAGGATTCATTGAAAGGACACAGAGAACCCCATTTGGAATATTCTCTACAAGAACCACCTGCCAGAAATGCAAAGGAGAAGGAAAAATAAATAGGAATCCCTGCCAGAAATGCAGAGGCTTGGGGAGAATAAAAAAGAAAAGAAAAATTACTGTAAGAATTCCTGAAGGAATAGAGAACGGTGCATTCCTCAGAATGCAGGGGGAAGGAAACGCAGGGGACAGGGAAGCCGGAAACGGAGACTTATATGTTGTAATATTCATTGAGCCCCACGAATTCTTCAAAAGGGACGAAGCAGACCTTTACGCTGAAATTCCCATAACTTTCTCTATGGCCGCGCTTGGGGGAGAGCTTTCAGTTCCAACGCTGAAAGAAAAAGTGAAATTAAAGGTGCCTGCAGGAACGCAGACAGGAACAATATTCAAGCTTAAAGGAAAAGGAATCAAAGACATAAACAAAGGCAGGTATGGGGATGAGTACATCAAAGTAATTATAAGGACTCCAAAGCACTTGAACAAAAAAGAAAAAGAATTATTCGAAGAATTACATAAAGAAGAAAAAGAAGAATACAAAGACAATGGTTTTTTCAAAAAGTTCTGGGGCAAAAGCGGATAAAAATTAAAGCCCCTTGAACCAGTCAGTGAGCCTGATGAAATGAACTACATTGGTTTTGTCTATTGAGATAACATTCCGCTGCTCTAACTGGTATAAGGTGGCAGCAAGGGAAGACTTTGAGATCCTGGACTCCTTCTCCAATTGATTGCGCTTTACTTCTCCATTATAATTCAATAAAAGCTCTACTACCTTGCGCTGGTTTTCGGTGAAAGCCTTCAAGAGATTCTTTTGCCCTTGAGTTATCTTTTCTTTTACTGCAGGGAGTTCCTCTTTCACTGCAACCAATTCTCCCTTACTTTCCTTGGATTCAATTTTTTTGTTTTTGCTTCTAAAAACAAAAAATATAATTAATGCGATTATTATTACAGCAAGAATTACCAAAACAATAAGAATTAAATCAGTGCCTTGCTCTTCTTGAGGGGTTTCCTTGAAAGAATAACCAATTGAGGCAGTTTTTGTGCCTGGGGGGATTGCATTCCATTCAACTATTTTTGAAGTGTCTGACTCTGATATAGCTGCCTTTGGGGAAGTGGAATTTATAACAGAATTTTTTGGCAGAGAGATTGAAACTGAAATTGACTCAAAGCCTTCAGGCAATGAAAGAGTAAAGAGCCAGTTGCCTTCATTCTTTTCTGTGAGCAGAGAGGAAGTGAAATAAACTGAAGCGCTGACTGCAGAACCAATGCTGACATCAATGCCATTGCTTGCCTTAACATACAAGGCGTCTTCCACTTCAAGGTTTTGCGGGGCATCCTCTGGAAGGGGGACATTAATTGTGCCTGAACCCTGAAGCCTAATTATAACCAAGGCATTGCCGTTTTCTGCAACAATAGACTGATAGCCTAAAGAGATTGCTTTAGCTGAAACAGACAAAAGAATTAGAAATATAGATAGAATAATAAATAAAGCAAAAAACTTCTTCAATTCAATATCACTTAACTAATTGTGAAAGAAAAAAATTTTAAAGCAGAAGGAAGCAAGGGAATGGGGGATAAAGCTCCCTTCTACTCTTTTCTTAATTCGTTAAGCAGTTCCTTGAATTCCCTTCTTTCTTCAACCATGCCCCTAAGCTTTTCAACCTTGTTTTTTTGCTTGAAATCTTTCACCAGATTGACAAGCTCTTTTCTCTCCTGCTTTAAATTGTTCAGCGCCTGGAAGTAGTCCTTCAACTGCTGCACCAAGGCATCCCTTTCAGCCTGGTTTCCTGAAAGCCACATAAGGAAAAGCTTGTTTTTGAATTTTGGCCCGAAAAAACGGAATTCGTTGTAAAGCCACTGTTTTTTGTCCTTGAAATACTTATTGTAATCAATGTTCTCCAATGCATCAAGGAGATTTTGGTCTGAGATATTCAAGTCCTTGAGCTTTTCTTCTATTGCATGCAGGAATTCTCTCTCGCTAAGCTCTCTGATCATTTGGAGGCTGAAGTTGCCGTCAAAGTTCTGGTCGCGGATTTTTTCTCTTACTAAATCCTTTAGGTCTTTTGCCTTATCATTCAACGGAATCATGAAATAGCTTAAAGGAATCTTGTAGTCATTGTCTTTAAGGTATTCGTGAAGGTCCTTCCAATAAGCCTTTTTTATTTGTTGGATGTCTGAAATGAACTTGCCTTGTATTATGAATCTGTGCTCTAGAGAATTAACGTCAAGAAAGGAATTTTCATCCAATTCCTGCCATAATTCCTCATTGTCATCGTTTTCGTCGTCTTCTTTTTCATTGAATTTGCCTTTGAATTCTTTTTCATGTGAAGCCCAGAAAGGGTATGCCGAAACAATGCCGCTAAAAAGCAACACTGAAATTATTGTTAAAGCCAAAAATTTTGATTTCATTTTATCTCTTCCTCCTTAACCTGCATAGCCTAAAACGGCTTTTACCTGATTAAATGCAGCGTGAACAGAATAAATACCCCGAGTAGAACAGGCAGGAACAAGAATGAACGGCAAGGAATTAAAGGCAAAAAAAGGTAATATTAAATAATTGCCTTAATTAAAGAGTATATGGAAAACAAAAAATCGCGTGGAAAAAATGGCCAAAAAATGGTTGATTGCAATAATACTTATCATAGTAATTGCTCTTGCTTATTTGAACAAAGACAAAGTCCTTGCTTTTACTATGAGCTTTGATGAAGGAATCAAGAAACTGAATGAATTGGACGCAAAATATAATGTGGGCGAAGGATTTCTTGCGCCTAGCACTGGAGAAGCCCTTTCATCCTACAAAACAGAATTAAGCAATTTAAGGAAAAACTTTGAGCCAAACCAAAGCAATGACTCAAAAGCATTAGTGAAAGTAATAGACATAAAGATTGCATTAAGCGAAATGCAGGGATCATTGCTTAAAGCGCAAGAGCAGACAGTAAAAGCAGGCATACCTGACTGCAGCGCAAACGGAAACGTGAACAAGATAACAAAAGAATTCGAAGGAGCAATAAGCGCAGCAGAAAAGGCCTATTCATTAAACAAAGAATTGAAAGAAGGCTACACAAGCTACGCAAAAAAAATAGAAAACTTCACTGAAAATATTGAAATAACAACCACTGCAACAGCAGACACAGCAAGAGAACTCAACGCAAAACTGAAAGCATACTGCGCGTGAAAAAAAATAAATGATTTCTATGAAGCTTTTAAGGAGGGGAGCAGAGGCAGAGCTCTGGCTCAAGGAGACAAGGAAGGAAAAAATTCTTTTGAAGAAAAGGGCGCCGAAAGAATACAGGAGAAAAGAATTGGATGAAAGGATTAGGAAGCATAGGACGAGAAGTGAATCAAACCTTATTGCAAGGAGCGCAAGGATCGGGGTGAAGACACCTCAAATACTGGATGTGAATGAAAAAGAATGCACAATAGAAATGGAATTCATTGAAGGGAAAAGGCTGAAGGATGCCTTGAATGAAAGGAATGTTTTCTTGTGCAAAGAAGTAGGAAAAGAAATTGCGTTAATGCACAGGGAAGGAATAATTCACGGGGATTTAACAACATCAAATGTTATTCTGAACAGGAAAAAAGAGCTTATCTTCATTGATTTTGGTTTGGGATTTCACTCAAACAAGATTGAAGACAAGGCAGTTGACCTCCTGGTTTTCAAGAAGACATTCATGGCAACGCACTTCAAGCTCAATAAAGGATGGCAATTAATTTTAGAGGGTTACAGGAAAAATTACAGTGAAGCAGGAAGGGTTATAAGGCAAATCAAAAAAGTGGAAGAGAGAGGCAGATATTTGTAAAAACCTATAAAAACCTTCCCTTGGAATGAATATTTAAAATAAAAAAACAGAATTAAAAAAAAGCTAATTTATACATAACTTGGTTTGTCTTTTTTTGAAGTGAAAAAAAATGGTTAAAGAACATGAACAAGCAAGGGAAAAAAAGCCTGTGTGGGTCGAAATAAAGGAAAAAGAATTAGAGGAATTGATTGTAAGCTTATTCAATCAAGGAAACAGCCCTTCAAAGATTGGAGTAATTCTGCGCGACCAGTATGGAGTACCTAAAGCAAAACTTCTGGCAAAGAAAAGGCTTGCAAAAATCCTGAAAGACCACAAGCTTGAATTGAAGATGCCCGAAGACCTCATGAATTTGATAAGGAAGTCTGTTGCAGAATACAGGCACTTAGAGGAAAACAAGAAGGACTTCAAGGCAAAAAGAGGCTACCAGCTCACAGTATCAAAAATCAGAAGGCTTACTAAATATTATATCATGGAAGGAAAAATTCCAAGCGATTGGAGATACACCCCAGAAAAAGCGTCATTGCTTGTGAAGTGAAATAAAAATGAAAACAAAATACGAATTTGAATTGAAAGCGAAGGAGAAGAAAAAGGAAATAAGAAGAAAAGGAGAAAAAGAATTAAGTGAACTATTAATTGAATTAAATGAATCTTTAAAGGAACTGAATTAATTTTTTGGTGAAACAAAAAATGCCTGCAATAGAGGAAACAGCAAAAGAAAAAGAGACAGCAAAAAAAGCTGTTGGAAAGACCTCGCGCAGGACAATAGACAAATGGAAGAAAAAGAAATGGTTTGTATTACATGCATCAAAATCATTCAACCAGAGAGAGATAGGGGAAACGCCGGCAGAAAAGCCTGAATTGGTTGAAGGCAGGACAATTTTAGTTAGCGCACAAGAACTGGTGAATGTGCCAAAAAAACAGCACTTAATGCTCAAATTTAAGGTAGATAAAGTTCAAGGACTGAAGGCTTACACCAGGCTTGTAGGCCATGAAGTAAACCCTAATTTTATAAGAAGGCTTGTGAGAAGGCGTACAAGCAAGATTGAATCAAATCAAGTTGTAGAATTAAAGGACGGCAAAGCAAAAGTCAAAGCACTTACGGTGACCGCAAGAAAGCTTTTTGGAAGGCAGGAGACAAAAATAAGAAAGATAATGGCAGACAAAATTGCTTCTGCGGCAAAGAAAAAAGAATTTGAGGAATTCCTGCACGAACTGCTTTTCGGGAGCGTGCTAAGCAAAATAAACTCTGAAGCAAAAAAGATTGGGCTGCTGAAAAGGATTGAAATAATAAAGACTGCTTTTATTGAAAGCAAATGAACTCATATGAGCCAATTAACTGAAATAATCATCCTCCTTGTTTTTCTGGCTTTATTCTCTTTAATTACATTAAAGAAAAAAAATTATGATATTGAGGGAATCCTGACAGGAAACATAATTGGAATTGCATCCTATTTATTGGGCGGCCTGACAGCATTCATGGTCATAGCATACTTTTTTGTGATAGGAGAAATTGGAACACGATATGGAAGGAATAAAAGAAAAGACAAGCACGAAAAGAGAAGCACTGGAAACGTGCTTGGAAACAGCCTGCCTTCATTTTTCTTTCTGCCATTCAGTTCAATTGCTTTTTTTTCTGGAATTGCAAGCGCCCTTGCAGACACCCTTGCAGCAGAAATAGGCATGCTCAGCAAAAAAAAGCCTGTCCTTATCACAGATTTCAGGAAGGTTGAGAGAGGCACAGACGGGGCAATAACAGCTCTTGGATTAATTGCCTCAATAATTGGAGCAGGATTAATAGCATTAATCCATTACGGCTTATTCAGGAACATTAATTCTTTCATTATAATTCTGATTGCAGGATTTTTGGGTTCAATAGCAGACAGCTTTCTTGGGGCAACACTGCAGAGAAAGAAATTATTGGACAATAATTCAGTCAACTTCTTTGCCACAGCCATGGGCGCAGCAGCAGCATTTATATTAGCGAAAGCAGTAATATAATTGGGCCAGAAATGTCTTACAAGCTGTTTTATAAGGGAGAACAGATTGAAGTAAAAGACCTTAATAGATTTGACTTATGGAATACTTTCAGGATAATGAAAAAATTTCAAGTGCCATTTGAGACTGCGGGAAAAATGCATGAGGAAATGAAAGGCTCTGACTATTATAAAGGGAAAGAACTTGAAATATTAAAAGACGAAAAAAACAAATATGAAATTTTAGAATACAGAAGAGATCCTGAACAAAATTTTAAAAACAAAATCAGGAAAATGAAGGAAGAAAAATTGGAATTAATCCGAGAAATAAAAAGCAAAGAAGCCATAAAGGAAAAAATAAGAGAAACAATGAGAAAAAGAAATAAACCGCGGCAAAAAATGCAAACCCAAAAAAAAGAAGAGAAAAAAGGGAAATTCAGGCGTAAACCCCAGCCTAAGCATTACAGGTAAAAAAAAAACTATTTTGCCTGGATTGAGGGCTGAAGGTTTGCTGGACGTACTGCTGTAATAAAGCCTGAGCCAAATGAAAAACCTGCTTGAGAAAAAAGGTCAGAGAAAGACAGCTGCTTTTTGCCGTAAACTTTAAGGGAAGGCTCTCCTTTAATGCCTGCGAGTTCTCCTGCCTTCAGTATTGCTTTATCCCTTGTGCCCAAAGCGTCAATCAATCCTGCTTTTTTTGCCTGGGCGCCTGAAAGAATTCTTCCATCTGCAACCTCCCCAAATTTCTCTTGTGAAATTTTTCCTGCCCTGAATTTCAGTACATCGCGCTTGAAGTGAGAGAAAGCATCGCTTAAAATTTCCTGAATCAATTGCTCTTCTTCTGCTGAAAGTTCCTCGAAAGGATTGCCTAAAGCCTTGTATTTCCCTTCCTTTATAATTTTCACTTTCACCCCCAACTTCTCCATCAAACCGTTAATGTCAGGGGCAATGGAAATTACTCCAATGCTACCAGTAATTGAATCCTCGTCAGCCATAATGAAGTCTGAAGCAGAAGCAATATAGTATGCCCCGGAAGTGCAAATGTCCGCAATCCATGAAACCTTGGGCTTTTTTGTTTCCTTCAATTTTGCCACAATCTGTTTTGTTGGAACAATTGCCCCTCCAGGGCTGTCTATGTCCAGAAGAATTGCTGAAACTGAAGGGTCATTTTCAGCTTCATCAATTGAATCAATTATTTCCTGTGAGCTCAGCGATGAACTAAGATAAGGGGCCCCTGAAACAATCTCTCCTTTAATTGGAATTATTGCAATTGAGGGGCCAAAAGACAAGAAGCCTCCTGAAGAACTAAAACTTTCACCTCCAAAGAAAATGCTTGCAAGCCATGCAAAGCCCACTAAAACAATTATAGCAAAAACAATTATTATTAGCGCAAGCAATTTTTTATCCATTAAACCACATAAAGAAAAGAATACAATTAATAATTTAAATGTAACCAAAATCTTAAATTAGGAGAATAAAATGGATTTAATTACTTCAATTGTAAGGATGGCATTGATTGCTGCCCCGCTTTATGCAGCCAATGGAAGCGCGGTAATCTTTTCAGGGAGAACGCCCTTGGACTTAAACAGCAAATTTGTTGACGGAAGAGAAGTCTTCGGGAAAGGAAAAACCTTCAGGGGAACCTTTTTCGGAATAATAACAGGAATAATTGTAACGCTGATAATAGCAAACTTTTTCTTCAATGAAACCCTATTACTCACAAAACACTATGTTTTTTATGGAATACTAGTTTCAGTTGGAGCAATTTTCGGGGACCTAACAGGAAGCTTCCTTAAGAGAAGAATGGGATTAAAGAGAGGAGCCCCAGTAATAATCCTGGACCAATTTGATTTCCTTTTTGTGGGAATACTCTTCGGCGCATTCTATGCCCTGCCCTCAATAGAAGAATTCATTGCGCTCGCAGCAATAACACTCATAGCGCACAAGCTCTCAAACATGATTGCATTCAAGTTCAAATTAAAGAAAGTTCCCTGGTGAAAGGTGAGTAAAGATAAAAAAAGAAAACGAAACAGAAAAAATTTTATTCTTCCTAATAAAATTTGCAGTAATATTCTCTGCCCTGCACCTGCTCGTATGGACTGTGGACCTGAAGTTCTTGGAGGACTGGCTTGCAGGAACAGAAGCAGGCTTCACAGGCCTCCAAAGCAAGGGAAACATCATTTTCCTGAAAGAAGAAAAAATTGAAATCAATCCTTCCTGCACAGGCCTCATAAGCGCAAGCATTCTGGCAGCAGTAATCTTTTCATTGAGGAAGCCTGAAATAAAAAAGAAGATTTTGATTTTCTTGGGTGGGACAATAATTTTATTCCTTTTGAATATTGCGCGAGTGTACTTTGTGCTCTTAATTGGAATAAGTTATGGAGCCCAAACAGCAGAATTCGCTCATCAGCTGACCTGGCTGAGCACAGCAGCATTCATTGTAATTTTATGGTATTACTTCACTTTGCGCATCACGAAATCAAAGGAATTCCACGAGCTACTCTGAGGAAATAAAATGCTATTAAAACCCGGATCAAAAAAAATTGGAACCCTAAGCAATTACTTTTTGAAATTCAAAGGAAATGTTCCTGAAATAGAAAGTAAATTGGCTTCGATGCCAGCAAAAAAAGTTGCTGGAGAAATGGGAATTCCAGTGCACCCATTTGAGGGATTCATGAAACATTTCAATCTAACAAGCACTCGCGGAGAAGCAGAAGCAGAGCAAAAAGAAAGGCGATTTCTGAAGGGCAGTTTCTGGAACAAAAAAAGTGAAATTGATCAGAGGAAATTTTAGGACAAAAAGCAATGAGGAACTATGCAATTTACTGGGGGTTCCTCCTACAAGAGGAAACCAGAAAAGAATTGTGGCTTATATCTCATGGCTTAAACTGAAAAGAAAACAAAAAAAAAGGCAAGAAAAAAAAATTAAATTAATTTTATTTCTTGTGCGAGAGCAGGTATTTTGCTATTTCGCTGTAGGCAGGCCTTGTGATAATGACTCCTGCCAGAAGGCCTACAATTGTGGTTATTGCAAATCCTACGAGCTTTCCCATTCCTGAACTGAAAATGATTAATGGAAGCATTGTTGCAATGACCGTTGCAGCAGCAGTGAATATAATGAAAAAGGCTCTCTTAATCCTGTTCACAAAAGATGTCTCAGTTTCAGTTTCCCTCTTCAGCAATTCATCTGTAATGACAATTTGGTCATTAACGCCTGTTCCGACAACAGTAAGGATTCCAGCAATTGAGGCAAGATCCAAATTCCATTTAATAAGGGAAGCAAAACCTAAGGTTAGGACAACCTCGCATACTGCAGTCATCATCATTGGGAGAGTTAAACTCAACTGCCTGTAGCGCAAGTACAACACCAATGCAACAATCACCAAAGCAATCAATCCCATTATAAGCGCGGTATTCAAGAACTCTCTTCCAAGGGTGGCGGAAACAGTCTCCTTTGAAATGCTTTCAACTGAAATTGGAAGCGAACCGGATTCAAGAATTACTGTCAGGTCTGAAAGCTTCTGCATTGCATCCTGCTGGCTTTCCCCGTAACCCCTTATTATTAACTCAGAGTAAACTGTAGCGTCATCTATGTCTTCCTTGTAAGGGTTAAGGTTTGTTACGTCCTCGCTTAAGGAGATAACCTCTTTTGCTCCTGTTGCAGTCCAAGTCCAAGGGACATCAGTTTCTGGTTCAATCTTCTTTACATTAAAGCCTAAAGAATTCAAGTCTTCGATGATTTTAAGGTCAATATTAGAAGGAACCAAAGCGTTTGGATGCAATTCAAGTGAGGAAAGAAGTTCTTCTTTCTGTTCTGCTGAAAGATTCTGGTCAAATACAATGAATGGAACTGAAGCATTTTTCTGCAATTCATCAATTTTCGTGCTGGCTGGAATGCTTGCAAGCCTGTTTCCCTTCAAGTACAATTCCTTGTCGTAATTGAATTGGTCCTGCGAGAAAACCAGAACTGAATCCAAGGGCCTGTCAATAAAGAAATAAGTTCTTTCACAGTCATAGGTCTTCTGGTTTGTCTGGGGGTCAAAGCCTATAGTGCATTTATGGAAGGTTTGCTCAGTAAAACTCTTTGCTCCAGCATCACTCAAAAGGAAAGGCAGAGTCCACTTGTAGGCGTCACCTTCAGGCATGAAGCCATAGCCTTTCTGGGGGTCCTTAAAAATCTGCTTTAAGTCTGCTCCAGTGAAAAGAATATCCCCATCCAATGTCGCCTCAAATTTCCCCTGCTTTTTAAGCAGGAGTTCAATCCTCCCAACATTTGCAGGGTCAGATTCAGCTACCTGAACCAAAATAAAGTCTGAGCCAAAGGTTGAAACCTTTGTGTCCTTCAATCCAGTCCAGTCCAAGCGCTTTGAGACAACAGAAGTAATCAAAGCCAATTCATCTGGATTAACAGGCTTTGAGAGATGAATAAGGAATTGAGTGCCTCCACTGAAATCCAAGCCGAACTTCAATCCATTAACAAAAATTATGAGTACTGCAAAAAGCATTACAGCTATTAAAAACAATAACTTCCAGTTCTTTAGAAGCTCTCTCATTTTCGCACCCTTGATTTTATTGATTCAAAATACCATAAAAGGACAGGAGCATTAAACATCCATGTCGCAATCATGTCCCCAATCAAGCCAAACAGTAAGACTGCAGCAATCTCAAAGATTACAATTATCTGGTACAAGTAACTGAATACAAGCATTACAATTACAGCTACAAGCGCAGTCAAAGTCATTGTAATTCCAGTCCACATTGCATCAATTGTTCTTTCTCTTGGGGTCCTCTCTCTTCTCTTCAGGAGCCTTGTGGTGAGAAGAATGTCTGTGTCAACACTGTAACCGAAAAGCATCAAGAGAGCAGGAATTGAGTTTAAGGAGAGTGGAATCCCAAAAAACACCATTCCACTCATTGCGGAGAGCACATCAAACATTCCTGCAAAAATTATTGCAAGAGAAGGAATGAATTCCCTGAAAGCAACAAAAACTACAATGATAATTGAAATAAAGGCAACAATTGCAACAAAAACCGCATTATCCCTGAAAGCCTTCCCTAAGGTAGGCTCAATGCTCCTCACCTGAAAGAAGCTTTCAGAGCTTAAGCCGAAATTCTGCCTTATGACCTGCCTTATTTCCTCAGTGAAAGAATTTCTTGCCTTGGAGTAAAGCTCGTCAGCCTTATCCACTAAATCCTTTCCTTTAAGCGAAGGCATTGATTCATCCTTAAGGAAAATTAGGGAAGAAGTAATGCTGTTTCGCGCATGCAGTTCAGCGTTAGCAGCATCATTTGATTCAAGGAAGCCTTTAGCCAAATTCAATTCCTTTGCAGCATTGCTCAAGTCCTTGTTTTCAGCGAACTCAATGTTCACTCCATAGCCTCCTGGCCCTGAAACAGAGGAAACCTTTAATTCGGAGAAATTGAACTGTTCTGAGAGTATTCCCTCAAGCTTTTTTGCATCAACAGGCTTGTCAGCCTTGAACACAATCAGGGTTCCGCCCTTCAAGTCAATTCCCTGGGCAATTTTAGGACTGAAAAAAACCAGGTAAATGAACAGAATTAATAGTATAGCGGGCACTATCATGTAATACTTGTAGTTCCTGTCAAACAAACGCATTAAAGCTCACTCAAAAGCAAAAAAAATCCAATAAAAATTTAACCCAAAGAAAAGAATAAAAACAAGATACTTTCAATTAAAATACTGGAGAACATAATGAACAAAAAAAGCCTGAAAGGCCAAGGCACATTTGAATACCTCCTAATAGTGGTCGGGGCAATAGTAATTGCAGCCATAGCAATAGTACTGCTCACAGCACAAGGTGAAACAGGAAAAAATGCAGTGAACACAGGAAACACTGCTTTCTCCACTGGAACAGAAGAACTCCTTGGCCCTCAAGCAGACTTTAACTCAGACAAAACAGAAGGCACAATAAATGACACTTTTAATTTCACAGACCTTTCTACAGCGCCTTCAGGAAGCAGCATAACTTCATGGAACTGGAGTTTTGGGGATGGGGCAGGAAGCAGTGAACAAAACCCCTCACACCAATACACGAAAGGGGATGATTACACTGTAAGGCTTACAGTAATAGACAGCAAAGGCAAGACAAGCACTAAAGGAAAATTGATTAAAGTCACTTATTCTACAATCGCAGCAGATTTCACTGCACAGCAATTATCCGGAGTAAAGACAGTTACTTTCACTGACACAACAGCAGTGCCCCCTGGAACAACAATTCTTGTAAGGGAATGAAATTTCGGGGACGGCAGCCCTCTATCATATGAACAAACCCCGGCTCATGTATATGCAGGCTACACCTCTTACAATGCAACTTTAAGCGTAACAAACGACAAAGGAGAGCAAGGCACAGCAAGCCAAAATATTTGGGTTGAAAGATTATGCGGTAATGGCATTTGTGAACCGAGTGAAACATGCATGGTCCGCGGTGCTGACTGCGTTGAGCCAAACCCTTATTGTTGTGATGGGGCCTGCCAGTCATCATCAGTATGCCTGCCAACTTAAAAAAAACAGCACAATAAAATAATCTTTTCTCTTTAATTTTTTATTATGGAAAAAATAAACCAGATAAGCCAGCTTAATTCAAGCGAATTATTTGAATCATGCTTCAGGAGGATGCACAAGGTAAGCGTTGGAAGAATCAGAAAGAAAAAAAGGTTTGTGCTAAAAAGAGAGACAGAGAAAGTAAAGGCTTTTGCTAATTGCCTGAGCGAAAGGCTTTCCTCTTACATTAATTCTTTCCCTCGCTTTGAAGAAGTGCATCCATTCTACCAGGAATTAATTGAATTGATCGAAAGCAGGGACGAATACAAGAAAAGCTTAGGGCATTTAAGCAAGCTCAACAAAATCATAAGGAACATAAGGACAAAAACAGTCAAGGAAATGCATCACAGCGGAAAAGAGGAGGAAATAATTGCTATTTCAAGGGGATTTTTTGGGAGAATTAATTCACTCAAGAAAGACTTGGAGAAAGAAACAGCAAAAATGAACAGGATTGCATTTGAATTAAAGGAGTTCCCTTCAATTGAATTTGATGCCCCAACAATAATCCTTGCAGGAATCCCTAATGCAGGGAAGACAACAGTCCTGAAAAGGCTTACAGGAGCAAAAGCAAGGATTGCCTCCTGGCCTTTCACTACCCAAAAAATCCAGTTAGGCTACTTTACGGAAAGATACTATAGAATCCAAGTAATTGACACCCCGGGCCTGCTTGACAGAGAGGAAAGCAAGAGAAACCCAATAGAAAGAAAAGCCGTTGACGCCCTAAAGAATTTGCAGGGAATAATTGCTTTTGTGTTCGACCCAGTGCAACAGAAAGAAGAAGGCATCAAAGCCCAATTGAATTTAATTAGGGAAATCAAGGCCCACAAAAAAAGGGTTGTTGTACTGATAAACAAGAGCGACATTGCAGGAAGAGAAGAAATAGGCGGGGCAGAAGAAAAAATAAGAGAATTAAAAGAGGAATTTGCTGTCTGCGGTGAAGGAAGAGAAAAAGAATTAAGGGAATTCATTGTTGCAAAATTAAGGGAAGAAAAACTTATAAAGTGAAATTCAATTAGCCAATATTAGTATAATTACGATTATACAGTTTAGGGATAGAAAAAACAGTTTATGGAGAAAGTTTTTTAAACATTATTATTTTTATAATAATTATTTATTTAATAATTATTGAGTGGTTAAATGCTTTTTTATAACAGAGAACCGGAATTGAAGGAACTGCATAAAATGAACAACATTGCAGATAATAAGAGTGTATTGTGTGTCATTACTGGCGTTAGAAGAGTGGGCAAAACTGAGCTGATAAAGAAATTTTTTGCAAACAACAAAGGAGTTTATTTTTATGCTGACTCCACAAAAAATTCCCGGCAATTGCTGCAAGATTTTTCCGGCACGCTTATTTCTTCCTTCAATCTCGAGAAATCAATCAAGCCTGCTTCCTGGGAAGACTTTTTAAGAATTCTTTTTGAGTCAGCCAAAGACAAAAAAGCTGTTGTGGCTTTTGACGAATTCCAGCGCTTCTCAGACATTTTTCCGGGTTTTGTGCAGCAAATGCAAAAATATTTTGATTTAAATCAGAACAAATCAAGGCTTTTCTTGATTGTTTCAGGCTCTAGCATTGGCTTGCTGAAAAAAATGTTTTTTGAGCAGAAAGCGCCATTGTTTGGGAGAACTCACAATATATTGTATTTGAAGCCGTTTTCAATCAAAACCGTACTTAAAATTCTTAAAGATTATGGGATTTCAAATATTGAAAAGCAGATTGAATTTTTTGCTTTTTTTGGGGGAATGCCAAAATTCTATGTCTTAATTGGCGATAGGAGAATTAAAAATATTGATCAGGCATTAGAAGAATTGGTTTTCTCTGATAATGCGCCCTTGCGCAAAGAAGTTCAAAGCATTATAACAGAAGAATTTGGGAAAGAAGTAATATCTTATTACGGGATATTAACTGCGATCGCTCTAGGCAAAACAAAGGCAAATGAAATTGCAGACTTCATTCAAATAAAGGAAACCTCTTTAACCCCTTATTTTTATGATTTAACTGAATTACTGGAAGCAGTAAAAAAAGAGGTGCCTGCAGTTGAACCAGAATTCAAAAAAAGCAAGAAAGCAAGGTATTTTCTTAAAGACAATTTTTTCAGGTTCTGGTTCAAGTTCATTTACAGAAACAGGAACAAATACGAAATAGGAAATTATGCCCCAATAAAAGAAAACCTCAAAAAAGAATTCAATGCCTTTGTAGGAATAGCTTTCGAAGAAGTTTGCAAGCAGGCAGTAATAGAACTATCAAAAAAAGACAAATTCTTTTCATTTGACAAAATGGGCAGGTGGTGGCACAAAGACAAAGAAATAGACATCATTGCATTAAATGCCAGTTCAAAGAAAATAAATTTTATTGAATGCAAATGGCAGAACAGCAAAATCAAATTAAAAGAATTAATGGAACTAGAAGAAAAAAGCAGGTTTGTTGAATGGAACAAAAAAAACAGGGTTGAAGGATTCGCTTTTTTTTCAAAGAAAGGCTTTGAACAAAAAGCACTCGATTACACAAAACACAAAAAAAACTGGAAACTCTACACCATAAAAGACCTAAAAAAAATACTAAAATAAAACAAAAAGAAAAACACCGCTTGTTAACATAATCATTCATTTTATTCTCATCTTTTCCGACTCCATGAAAGTAATAGCTTGGATTCCACAAGCGACCTTTCCAGAAATATTTTTCTCTCAAGTAGGGGAACTCCTGCATTAATATTCTACTACTCCTTCCTTTCAATGCTTTCATTACCTGCCATAAAGCATATCTTGGACTCAAATCAAAAACCATATGACAGTGATTATCATCAAAACCCAAAGAATCAACAGAAATGTCTTTTTCTTCAAAAACTTGTTGAAAGACTTGCTGACAACGTTTTCTGACTTTCTCATCAGAAAAGATTTCCTGGCAGTATTTCGCCTTGATTCCAACATGAACCTTTAACTTACCTATGCTGGAACTATAAGTAGGTAAATCGTTAAACATGTAATCTGCCTCCTGCCGGCGCGCGAAAAAACACGTGCGCCGACAAGAGGAATAACACCACAAAAAAGAAAAAAAAGATTAGGCCACCACAAACCACCATTTAAAAAATGGAGGAATTCGCAAGCTTTAAAACATAATGCCTTTTTTGATGTTTTTTTGGGCTGGGGGAAAATTGAAATGCTTTTTTAAGCATTTTCTTTGCACTAATTTTAATAGGGACTTTTTCTTTTCTTTAAGGCACCAGGAAAAGGGGGCGGAAAAAATGAAAGGCAAGAAAAGCAAAGACAAAAAAATTGATGTAAGCAATGTAGTCGAATTAATGGAAATAGTAATAAACGATACAAGCGTTCCAAGAAACATCAGGAGGGCAGTGGAAGAAGCAAGAGAAAAAGTGAAGGAAGGCAAGGAAGAATCAAGCGTGAACATCAGCTCGGCAATTTACGTTTTGGACGACATAAGCAATGACATCAACATGCCTTCGCATACGAGGACAGACATCTGGACCATAATAAGCCAGTTGGAAGCATTAAAGGAGAAAGCAAAGTGAGGTAAACAAATGGAATTAGAAGAAAGAAAAAAAGAGATATTAGGTTTTGCTGAAGAGAACAATCTGGTTTTGGACTCAAAGGCCATGGAATTATTAGCCGGAAGGCCGATCGAATACAAGGGCCTGCTGAAGGAACTGGCAGAAGGGAACGCCTTCATTATCTCAAAGGGCATGCTGGAAGAAAAAATCAAGGAAAGATTCGGCTTAGAGGAAAAGAAAAAAAAAACTTCGTGCAATGCAAGAGAGCTTCAGCCTGACATAAGGCTTATTGAAGAATTGAATGTAACAAGCAATTCTGTTTCTGAGGGGAAAGTGAAAGACTTTATTGCATACTTTCAGGACAAATTCTTGAGCCTCTCTGAAATGCTCTCAAAAAGGCCTAATTTTAATCCAAGGCCTATCAAAAGGCTTAGGACTACAACAAGGAACAATGAAATAGAATTAATTGCAATGGTGAGAGAGAAATGGAAGACTAAAGCAGGAAACATTGCATTCAGGATTGAAGACTTGGAAGCAGAGTGCGTTGCAGTAATATCAAAAGACAACCTTCAATTGAACAAGGTTGCAGAAACAATATTGTGCGACAATGTTATTGGAATCAAGGCAATAAAGGCATCAGAGGGAATGATAATAGTAAAAGAACTATTCCAGCCTGAACTGCCCTTAAGGACATTCAAGAAAGCCGAAAGGGAAGTGAATTTAATTGCAATCTCTGACCTGCACGTGGGAAGCAAGCTTTTCCTAGAGCACTCTTTCTATAAATTCCTTGAATGGCTGAACTGCCAGAACATTCCGGAAAAAGAGATTGAAGCAGTAAAAAAAATAAAGTACTTGCTTATACTCGGCGATATTTCGGACGGAATTGGG
Source organism: Candidatus Diapherotrites archaeon (assembly GCA_040755695.1). NCBI lineage: Archaea > Nanobdellati > Candidatus Iainarchaeota > Candidatus Iainarchaeia > Candidatus Iainarchaeales > Candidatus Iainarchaeaceae > Candidatus Iainarchaeum > Candidatus Iainarchaeum sp. The sequence continues at coordinate 124,978 of JBFMAK010000002.1, forward strand.
GTGTACCCAGAACAAATAAACGAATTAAACATAAGGAATATTTATGACCAATACAAGAGGTTCGAGCAATTAATGATGGAAGTGCCTGAACACATTGAAGTAATAATGATTCCGGGGCAACACGATGCAGTAAGGTTCGCTGACCCCCAGCCTGCAATCCCAGAAGAATTTTTGCCTGAATTATATGAAAAAAAGAATTTTCATTTCCTGAGCAGCCCTGGGTGGGCTGAAATAGAAGGACTGAAATGCTTGTTATATCACGGTCCTTCGCTGCACGACCTTTACTCAAGCGTGAGCTTTCTGAGCTACAGCAGGCCTCACGAGGCAATGATTGAATTGCTTAAGAAAAGAGATCTAATGCCCTGCTACGGCATGAAAAGGCCTTATGTTCCAGAAAAAAAAGATTACATGGCAATAAAAGAATTGCCTGATTTATTTTTTGAAGGAGACCTGCACCACAATTCTTACGGTGAATACAGGGGCACAATTGTTGTTAGCTGTGGCACCTGGCAGAAGAGAACAGAATTCCAAGTAAAGCAAGGACATGTTCCAACCCCTGGAATTGCAGTAATGCTTGAACTGAATACTGGAAAAATAATTGAAAAAAGCTTTTACTCTGAGGCAGCAGGCGAAGGCACAATAGCAGAAGAAATAGAATTAGGAGAAGAAGAAATAGAAAGCGAAGAGGAAAAAGAATGAAAGCAAAAATTAAAGAAACAGAATTGCTTGCAAGGGAGGACTTAAAAGAATACTTCAAGGAATTAAAAGAGAAAGTAAAAGAAAGGTTTGAGATAGCCGAAGAAGCAAGGGAAAAAGGATTGGATACAGAAGAAAAAGTGGAATGCATTCCTGTGACAGACCTTGCAGAGAGAGCAGAAAGCATTATAGGGCCCAAAGGCTTAGCGCAAAGATACAGGCAATTGTTCAAGGAACTCAAAGGAGACAGAATGAAGGTGATATTCAAATTATTCAAGGAGATAATAGAAGGAGAATGGTGCAAAATAGAAGATGAAGGAAAAAGAGTTGAACAAGCAATAAAAACCTGTTTGGTAATAGAAACAGAAGGGGTGGTAGTAGCACCAATTGACGGTGTGCCAAAAATCTGCATAAGCAAAAACTTTGACGGAAGCAGGTATGTTGACGTATATTATGCAGGCCCAATAAGGGCAGCAGGGGGCAGTTCAACAGTTCTCCCATTAATTTTAGGAGACTACGCAAGAAAGCTCATGAATCTGGACAGATACAAGCCCACAGAAGAAGAAATAGAAAGATACGTAGAGGAAATAATAATTTACGAGAACGAGATTGTTTCAAGACAATACACAATGACAGAAGAAGAAATAAGGGCAATTGTAAGGAACTGCCCTGTATGCATTAATGGAGTGCCCACAGAATTAAGGGAGGTTTCAGTGCACAGGGACTTGGAAAGAATTCCCACAAACAGGATAAGGGGAGGGGTAGGCCTTGTAGTAACAGAAGGCCTTGCATTGAAAGCATTAAAGGTAATGGACTGGGCAAAACAATTAGGCTTGGACTGGAGTTATTTGGAACAAATAGTTAAAGTAAAAAAAGCCTCTGACACGAAAACTGAGATAAAGCCAAACTTCAAGTACTTAGACAGGATTGCAGCAGGAAGGCCCTTGCTTGCATACCCAATGAAGCAGGGAGGCTTCAGGATAAGATACGGCAGGGCAAGGAACACAGGAATAATGGGAAAAGGCATCAATCCAGCAACAATGATTGCACTGGATGAATTCATTGCAGTGGGAACACACATAAGGATTGAAAGGCCTGGAAAGGCAGCGCAATTGTTTCCCTGCACTGAAATCAACGGGCCAATAGTACTGCTCAAGGACGGAGAAGTAAGAAGGCTTAATTCAATAGAAGACGCAACAGAACTGAAGAATCAAATAAAAAAAATTCTTTTCCTGGGAGACCTGCTTGTAACCTATGGAGACTTCAGGAAGACTGCTCATCCTTTGCTTCCATCGCCTTACGTTGAAGAGTGGTGGAAACTAGAATTAGAGAAAGCATTAAGCGAAAGCAGAAAGATTTCTGGTTTTGACGGAAAGAAGTTGCTTGAAGATATTTATGCAATAGACCAATTCACTGCAATAGAATTGAGCCTTCAATTAGGAATTCCATTACACCCAAAATTCCTGCATTACTACAACATGCTTTCAAACGAGGAAATGCTTGAATTAATGAAAGAGGCAAGGAAAGCAGAAAAAATATTCGATGAAGGCAGGATCATTGAAGCAAGATTTGAATTAAAGAAAGAAACAAAAGGAATGCTGGAAAAAATTGGAATCCCACATAAAATAAAAGAAGGAAAAATTGCAATCAAAGAGAAATATGCCTACAGCTTCCTCAAAACATTGGGCGCATTAAGCACTCAAGAACTTCCTAAAAAAATTGAAAACATCCTTGAAAGCCTTTCAAATTACTCCGGAATAAAAATCAGGGACAAGATAGGATTCTTTATAGGAGCAAGAATGGGAAGGCCAGAGCAGGCAAAGCCAAGGGAAATGAAGGGAAACCCTCACGTGCTATTCCCAATAGGCCTTGCAGGAGGCAATACAAGAAGCATTAACAAGGCAATGGAATCCTTTCCTGACAGGAACTCAAAGCAGGGGCTCATAAAAGTGGAAATAGGATTGCACGAGTGCCCTAAATGCCATGCAATAAATTTTGGGCAGAAATGCATTGAATGCAGTGCAAGAACAGAAAAAATAGGCTCATGCGAAAGATGCGGCACAACAAGCAAAGAAAAAGAAAGGTGCCCAAAATGCAATTCGCGCTTGGTTCAATCGGAGGAGCAGCAAATTGACCTGCAGGAAATTGTCGGAAAGGCATTAGAAAAACTCAAAATAAAAATGCCTGAAACAGTGAAAGGGGTGAAAGGACTGTTCAATGAAGCAAAAGAGCCAGAGCCAATAGAAAAAGGCATTCTGCGAGCAAAGCATGACATCCACATTTTCAGGGACGGCACTTCAAGGTTTGAATTATTGAATGCGCCTCTAACACACTTCAAGCCAAAAGAGATTGGATTGAGCGCGCAGAAAGCAAGGGAGCTAGGATACAAGCAAGACATTCACGGAAAAGAAATTGAAGATGAAGGGCAGACAATAGAATTGTTCCCTCAGGACATTGTGGTGAACGAGAAGGCAGGCGACTGGCTTGTAAGGGTGAGCCAATTCATAGACGAAGAACTGGAAAAATTTTATGGCCTTAAGGCATTCTATAATGCAAAAACAAAAGAAGAATTAATAGGGGAACTTGTCATAGGCCTTGCCCCCCACACTTCGGCAGGAATTGTCGGGAGAATAATAGGATACAGCAAGGCAAGAGTAGGCTGGGGCCACCCTTACTTCATAATGTGCAAAAGAAGGAATTGTGTTCACCCAAAAACAAAAGTAACAGTGTGGAATGAGGATACAAAAAAAATAGAAAAAAAAGCAATAAAAGAATTGGTTGAAGAAGAAATAAAAAAGAATGCGAAAAAATTAATAAAAGCAGATAGTTATGGAATGAAAATAATTGAAAATACAAGAAATCTTTACGCATTTAACTTGAATCCTAAGACAAAAAAAATAGAAAAAAAGAAAATAATTTACTTCTTTAAAGGCAAACCGCCAAAGCATTGGATTAAAATAATCACAAAAAGCAAAAGAAATTTTGTTATGACGCCAGACCACAAGTTTTGTTATTTTAAAGGAAGAGAACTGAAAATAAAAGATGCTAAAAACGCACAAAAAGGCAACTTAATTCCTGTTTTAAAAGGCAGTTTAGAAAAAGCAAAAATTGTAAAAGAAGAAATCATTTCTGTAAAAAAAATTATTGAAAACACGCCAAGCTATTGCTTAGAAATAGAAGAAAAAAATGAAACAAAATCAAAAATTATTTTGTGGGGGAATAAACTGCTTCAGCCTAGATGCGACGGCGACCAAGACTCGGTGTTGCTTTTGATGGATGCATTGCTCAATTTTTCAGAGCATTATCTTTCAGGCTCCAGGGGGGGAAGAATGGATGCGCCATTGGTTTTCACTGTTAACTTGAATCCAACGGAAATAGACAATGAGGTTTACGAAATGGAGACAGTAACAGAATACCCTTTGGAGTTCTACGAGAAAACCTTGGAGTTCAATGACAGGCCAATTGAGTCAATTGCCATTGTGAAAAAGAAGCTGGGCACAGGAGAACAGTACACTGAAATAAATTTCACTCATGAAACACAGGAATTCGATTTAGGCCCCAAAATGAGCCAGTACGTCCAATTGAAGACAATGGAAGAAAAAATCAGGAGGCAGGCGCAACTGCAATCAAAAATAATGGCAGTAGAAGAAAAGGACGCACTGGAAAGGGTGATAGTAAGCCATCTGCTTCCGGACATCATTGGAAACACTAGGGCATTCAGCAAGCAGAATTTCAGGTGCACCAACTGCAACACAAAATATAGAAGGGTTCCATTAAGCGGCAAATGCACTAAATGCGATGGAGGCAATTTGGTGCTAACAATAGCTGAAGGTTCGGTGAGGAAGTACTTGAAGATAGCAAAAGACACCATAAGAGAATACGGCCTCAGTGATTATTTGAGGCAGAGGATTGAATTAGCAGAAAGAGAGATAAGTTCGGTATTCACAAACGAGAAAGCAGAACAGAAGTCATTATACGAGTACATTTAATTGAAATTTTTAATTGAAATAAAAATTCAGTTTAAGAGTTCCTGCTTGCTGTGGATTATTAGGCCTTCGCTGTGTTCTAATTCTTTTATGAGGGAATATAATTGACTCTGATTCAGAATCTTTTTTATGAGAAAGGCCCTAAGCAGTTCCTCCAAATCAATAAACCTGGCTTTCTCCCTCTCGCACAATTCATTTAGAAGGTGATCGTTTGAAATCAAAAGGAAATGCCTTTTCCTGCAGGCAATAAAACAGGACAATTCAGCCTCAAGGATTTCCTCATGCTTTTTTCTTAATTCCTTTAATTCCTTTAATTCAGCTGAATTCAATTCCACTGAATTGACTGAAGAAAGGATTTTTGCTGAATTCCTGCCAAAAGAATTCTTGAGCTCCGAGGCAACAAAGTTTGAAACAAAAATCTCTTTTTCGCCGAAAAGCTTTTTTAAAAGAAGAATCCTGTTCTGCTTCAAGAAAATGCTCGCGCAGTCCAGTTCAAGCAATGCCTTCAAGTAAATACTTCCTTTAATTTTTCGTCAATCTCTCTTGCCTTTTTTCCTTTGGTCAAGCGCTTTATTCCTCGGTCCTTCAATTTCTGCTTGAATTCTGCAATATTAAGGCCGGCAATCTCTGAAGCCCTGCCAATAGAAATCTTCTTGTTCTTGAATAATTCAACAGCAATAACAGTCCTCAATTCAGGATGCATCCTCAAGAGATTCCTGAAAGCATCCTTTATTACCTCGGACTTGGAGGAATAATGGCCAGAAGAAACCAAGGCAAAAATTTCCTCTTTCATTACCTTAGGCAGAGAGAAAGCATCAACAGGCATTCAAAAGACCAAAAAAATTAGGCTATAAACAATTTATAAGATTATTATAAAATTACAAGATTCGCGCAAAAAAAAACTAATTCAAGGCCAGTGCATAAAAACCCAAAAAAGGCACAAAAAGGGTTTTAAAGCCATTACTAGAAATGTTTTTATATTACAAGTGAGTTCTTATATCTGGTTAGTGGTGTATAATGAAAGGAAGTTTTTTGATAAAGGCAAAAGAACCGAAGGTTATTACAGAGAAGGGGGTAAGGGCTTTTATTATGGAACGCCTCTTGAATTCGCCATTCAACAAAGGCAGCGTAATTAATGTAGACGAAAAAACAGTCCAAGTTCAATTAGACGGCGACGAAAAACAAATTAAATTGTTTATGCAAAAACTGGAAAAAGATCTCGTTGCCCAATTCGGGAATCCTTCAATCTCTTTCACATTATTCCAAGAAAACCCTGCCTTGGAAATCCCTGATTTAATGCGTTCAAGCCAAGCGCTTATGGTTGGACAATTGCAAAAAGGCATAAGTGTACAATTGGATATTTCGCAAACCCTGAGAGAAATGTCAAAAGAATTAAGGGAATTGCCAAGAGAATTAGCCAAAATTCTAAAAAGCTAATTTCAGTCCACTAATTGAAGTCAGCAGATTTGAAACAATTTCAAGGCCAGTGCATAACCCAGCCGTAAGCCCAAAAAAAGGCAAGAATCAAAATAATTATGAGGAGAGCCCAGACAAACCATCTCCTGTGAGGGGCAGTTGTTGCGCCCAAACCTTTTTTTAGGCCTCCTGCAAGACCAGAAACGATTCCAGCGCTGTACTTCAGCCAACTGGAGGGCCTCTTCAAATCTGAAAGGGTGTCCTTAAAAATTTCTGAGGCAGTCTGGCCTCTTTCAGGTAATTCAACTTCCGAGAGCATGCTGCCGTCAACGCCAGAGAAAAGGAATTCTTGCTGTTCTTCACCTTCAATGCTGACAGAAACAAAAACTATTGGAAACAAAACCTTGCGCAATTGATGAATTATGACATTGTCCTTTCCAACACCTAATTTTTGGGCAACCTTTATTTGGGCAATCTTTCTTGCCTCGTCCTCAGTCATCAACGTGCTCTTTTCTTCTACCTCAATTCCCTTAGGCACCTCAACCTCTTTTGTGAGCTCAATGCCTTCATCAATTGAAGCAGCAATACCTTCCTCCAATTCAGATGTAAGGGCATTCAATGCATCCTTTCCGTTCATTGTCTCAGAGACAATTTTTTCTGCTGAAATAGAACCCAAACCTTCATCTTCTCCTTCGCCCTCGGGCTCGGGCCTTGATTCAATGAATGCATCATAAGAAAAAATAAAGTAAGGGGTAAAAGACATGAAGGCTTCAGCCAATTCAATATTCTTCCAGCCCTTAGGCTCAGCGAATTCCTTGATTAAATTTAGGGCTTCCTCTAAAGAAAAAGAAACAGGAAAGGAGTAATCCTTCAATTTCATATAATAGAATGAATTATTCCTTTCTCTTAATAATCTTTACTCTTGCAGGCGTAACCAAAACTCTGTCAGAAGAAATCCTTGCAATGTCGCCGTCAATTTCCTGTGCTGCGTTTTTTATCTGCCCTACCATGTCCCTAAGCTTTATTGCATTCCTTTTTGTAAGGTCACCCACATTCAGCAAAATTATGTTTCCCTTCTTCAATTCATCTATGACAATTTCAGGGTCATTGTCTCTTAGCAGAGAATAAGGCTTGACGTAAGCATCAGCATTCTCTACAACAGACTCTTCTTCTACATCCAAATTATTCAAGAAATCCTCTATGTCCACATCATCAGTCTTCCTGAAAAGTTTATCCATGAAAGCCATAATGCTATCACCCCTCCAAAAAAAGTAATTTATAGAAAGAATCTGGGGAAAACATTATTTAAAACATTATTACGGAAAAAATTTTGCAGGAGAAAAAAAAGCTATAAATAATTATAAACAATTAATAAGATTTTAACTTCGCCATAAAAAAGCAAAATTTTTGGTTTGAAAAACTTACTGAAAAAATATTAAATCATTTCCTGACAAAAGGATTGTGTTATGGGGGAGAACTTGTTTGAGGCAGAGCTAGCTAGGAGCACTATTTTTAAGGACAGGAATGCCATAAGCCAGCATTATGCCCCAAAAGAACTGCCGTTCAGGGAGAAGCAAATAGAGGAAATGACTAAAATTCTTGCTTCAGCACTCAAAAACAGCAAGCCGGACAATTTGTTTATTTATGGAAAGACTGGGACAGGAAAAACTACAGTCACAAAGCACGTCATGGAGAAACTGGAGGAAGTAACAGAAAAAAGGAATGCCAAAGTGAAATGCATTTACATTAACTGCAGGAACCATAACTCAAAGTACAAGGTGATGATAAAGGCAGTAAAAGAATTGTTCCCTCAAGAGAACTTCATTGGATTCAGCGCAGGCTTTGTTTACGATAAATTGCTGGAATACTGCAATTCCAATTCATTCAGGGTCATAATTGTACTGGACGAAATTGACAAGGTCAAAGACTTGGATGAACTTGTGTACAGTTTAAGCAGAAGCAATGACGAAATGAAAGGCAACGGCTGTTCAATTTCAATTACAGGCATATCAAACAACCTGATATTCAAGGACAGGCTTGACCCTAGAACCAAAAGCTCTCTGTGCCAGCAGGAAATGGTTTTCCCTCCCTACAACGCAGAAGAATTAAGGGCAATACTGAGGCAGAGGGCAGAACTGGCATTCAAGCCTGCCATAGTGCAAGACTCAGCAATAAACCTGGCAGCAGCAATTGCAGCCCAGGAGTCAGGAGACGCAAGGACTGCAGTAATGCTATTGCTGAGGGCAGGAGAGATTGCAGACCAAAAAAATTTGAGTTCAGTGAGCGACGAAGAAGTAAAGAAAGCAAAAAACAAAGTGGAAGAAGAAATTATAATTTCAATGATTTCAACACTCCCAGAACAACAGCAGTTAGTATTAAAGTCAATTGCAGAACTCTCCCTTCAAAAAAAAGGAGTCAGAAGGATTACAGGAAAAGAGGAGGAGGGAGTGCTTTATTCAGGGGAAATATATGATTATTACAAGGAATTGTCAAAGAAACTGAATGAAAGCACAGTAAGTTCAAGATGGTACAGAGAATACATTAATGAATTAGAGATGTACGGGCTGATATTGACATCTGCTTCTGGTCCGGGCATTAAAGGCCAGACTAAGTTAATCAAATTAGGCTTTGACGCAAAAAAAATAAATGAAGCAATAGAAAAAGAATTAGAGAAATAAGTTATGGGTTTTCTTTCGGGCAGTCGAAGTTGCAGTTCCCCTTATATGTGTCATACGGCTGACATACCCCATCACAGCTGGGGCAGTCTGCACGACAATTGCCTTGCAGGAAATCTTTATCATAATAACATATTCCATCGCAAGGAGATGGTTTACAGTCTTCTGGGCAATTAGTATTATTTTCACCATAACTTTTCTCGCATTTTGTGTTGCCGCAGTACGCGCCAGGACAGTCTGAAGGGCATAATCCTTCTTCCACGTCTGAAAAGAACTCGCATTCGCCGTTACAATTAGAGTAAGTGCAAAGTTCTGTGTCTATTGTGCAGTTAACGCACATTAAACGGCCTGAATTAAAGCCAAAGCTGCTGCAGGTTTTGCCTCCAAAGTCTTTAATGTTGTCTTTGACATCGCACTGTTCACCTGCATCTTTTACTCCATCGTGATCGCATGAAGTCAAAGGGCAACAGCAGTAATAATTGGTGTTTCCAACAGTATTGCAAACAGTGCTTGAAGTGTAAGCGCCTGGTTTGCCTTCACAGATTCCTGAAGTATAACAGCCTAAAGCTTGAATTCCTGACCCACAAGCATTATCACATGCTGCACTCAAGCAATTGCTTGTATCAAAAGTGCAGTCAGAACTGCAGTAAAGAGTTCCTGAATCAAAGCCTAAAGACTGGCAGCTCTGGTCGTTCAAATTAATGCCGTCGCATTGCTCTGTTCCTTCAATTGTTCCATTTCCGCACACTGCAGGGGGCGCATAAGTTACTTCTATTGCGTCAGCGCATTCCTTGTTATTGCTTGGGTCTTCGGCGCAGACAAGCAGAGAATTAATTCCTGAAAGCAGGTTAATATCTTTAGAGAAATTTCCTGCAGAATCAAGCGTTGAAGTAATATCCAGTAACACAGTGCTTCCATCTGGCTTAATCCATTCCAAAGAAAGCAATTCAATTAGGTCATTGTCTGTTGCAGTCCCTTTTATGGTGAAGGGATTGCTTGAAATTGTTCCGCTTTGGGAAGTGAGAGATAAAGTAGGGCTTTCAGTGTCAGTGAAAGCAATGCACTCGCTTATGGATTCAACCAATTTCTTTTCTATTGCCCTGTAAAGCTTGTTTGAATTCCACTTAAGCACTGTGTGGTTTGAATAATTTTCAATGCAGGCGTCGCCTGATTTGAGCATTTCAAGTGCATTGGAAATAGACTTAATGTAATTGTTTTGCTTGAGAGAATCATTGAACTGGCTTCCTTTTATTCCATTCAATGGAATCTGATTATAATTTACATTATTGTACAAAGAGTCATTGTCTGCACTTGAAAGCTTAATGTATTCAAATGAACCTAAACTCTTGTTCTGGGTTTTAAGAGAGAAATTATTGGTGCTCTGCGTTGGAGTAAAAACTGCTGAATATATTGAGAGAATTCCTTTCTTTATGGGGTTCTGCCAGGAAAGCCTGAAAACATTATTAATTCCTCCTAAAATATTGCTTGAATCAGAAGAATTCGCCTTAGAGTCAAGGTAAGAATAAGGCCTTTCATCCCTGAAGTCAACGCAATGCTTTCTGTCTGCAGGCATCCATTCAAGGAAAGGCTCTAAGCTTACATCAATCTTTGAAGAAGTTGTAGGATTAATTAGAGAATAATAAATGCTTGCATCAGAGGGAAGTGAATTCAGTTTTGTTTCAAGCAGCAGAGGGGTCGCATAGGAGGGCAGGAAATCCAAGTCAATGAAGTAATCTGAAATCTTCTTCAAGTCAAGTAATATTCCCCTGCTCTCGGAATCATTCAATTTATCAGCTGAAGAATTGAGCGTTGAATTCAGATTCCTTAAAGGATTAACGCTTGAATCAAAGGCATAAGAATTAATTGAAGTGTCATTATAGGAAGCAACAGGAATTTTTTCAGCTGAGTCTCCTGAAAAGCCTGCCCCATAGCCGTCCCTGTGCAGTTCGCCGTCCTTCAGCCCGATTTCCCCGTCAAAGGGAATGAAATAAAAGACACTCAAATTACTGTCCCCCTCAATTTCTTCAGCACTCTTATTCAAATCCAATTCAATGTTCACAATTGACGCATCAACAGAAACTCTCACATCGTAAAGCCCTGGCTTCAATATTGTGCGGGGATTAAAATTCATCCTTGTAGAAGAGAAATATTTCAGGGAATTTGACATTACTTCACTTGGAGGGAGAAAATTGATGTTGGAAGTCTCATACTTGAAGTCGTCAATGAAATCATCAGTGAAAGCGTCAGCCATCAAATAAGACTGGAAGGAAAAACTGCCTGTTTTATTGAATTTAGCGATCTTTTCAGCCAAAGCCATGGAGAACTGGGCTGCATCGCAGTAAATGTAATTAGTGTCAGAACTCACTTTATTTCCTTTATCGCACAGGCTTTTTCCACTGTAATTTGAATTATCCAAATTGAATTTATCCCAGCTCCAGTTCAATAAAATTTTGGGTGCAGCCTTTGCTCCTGTAGGACAGGAATCAGAAGCAAATAGTGATGGAATAATCATGACCCTGAAAGGGACAGAATAAGAAGAACAGACACTGCTCTCCAAGCTTAAATCAATTGAGCCAGTAACAACAACAGGATTCAGCAAATTAGAAACTTCATCTGAGAGGACAACATTAAAGTCCGAGGCAATGCCCTGGGCTGTAATTGCTGTTCCTTCAATTCTTTCCTTCAATTGGCTTTCAGTTGAAGCAAAATCAATGTACTTGGAAGAAAGATTAAGGTTCACTGAATTAACGGAAATCTGCGAACCAGAAACATTGTAAAGTATGAAGCTCCTGCCTTTTGAGCCCTCAATGCTGTAAACAGAAACACTCAAGGGGTCAAGCCTGTTGATTTCCTGTCCGCCAGAAGTTTTTGCCTGAACACAGCTCGGCTTATTCAAATAAATATGAACCCTCATTGGAACTGCACCAGGAAAAACTTGGGAACCAACTTTTATGTTCATTAAAATGTTTGCGTCAATAAAATAATCGCTTAAAAGATTTTGTGTATTGCTTGTATCAACAAAAACATTCACGTCAATTACTGTTCCACCGTCCTTTTCTGTCTTTATTGTTTTATTATAGTAAGAGTAAAGAGCGTCATCCATTCTTTTCTTGTTCAAGTAATTTGAGGAGTCAGCCAAATTAAAGTTTGAGTCAAGAAGGCTTTCCTCAATTAAGGGCAAACCATCAGAATTCACTGCCAAGTTAGACAAATTCAATTTTTTGGTGTAGGGCCCTGAATCAAAAGCCAGGACATCAAAATTCAAGGGATTAGAGGAATTTATGGAAGCACCGCTTTCGTCAGTAATGCTGTAAAGGCCTATGCTTTGCACTTCAATTGTTCTCTTTTGGGTGTAAGACCTCTGGCTGTCAGAAAAAGAGGCATTAATTATTATCTTGTCCCTTATTGCAAGCGCAGGCAGAATAATAGAAGTCTTGCCTTCAGAGTCAGTTGAAAGAGGGCTGCCGTTTATCTGGCTGCCTGAATTTTCTTCATTCCTGAAGACATCAACTGAAACATTCTGCAAGGGCTGATTGGTTGAAGAGTCAGTTACAGTAATTGTTACTTCCTGGGAGTCAATGAACGGAAGCAATGGCTCGGGGGAAAGAGAAATAATCATGTCGCCGTCGCTCAATACAACCAATTCTGTGAAACCTTTGAATAAAGGCTCTGATCTATCGCTTGAATCGTAAAGCAGGACTCCAATCCCTGAATTGGAGGAATCAGAAAAGGCAGTTGGATAAAAAACAGAGGAAAGATTGATTGCTTCTCCTGCAGAGAAGGATTTCTCGTAAGAGGGCAGAGCATAAGGGGAATTAGAAGGAGGCACTCCATTCATTGCCTGGGTCTTTGAGGTAAAAGAATAATTCTTGAAAGAAAGGAAGTTCTTTTGATTGAATTCAATTGTTGAATTCTTTACCTCCAAGGAAGAGGAATCAATTTTGTCCGAATTATTAATCAAAGCAAAAGAATAATTGTACTCGCACTTAGAGTTAGAGGAAAGCATTATTCCGTAAGAGCTTACATCAGCGTCAATTCCCTCTTTTTGGCTTGAACCAAAGAACCTTACAGCGCAATTCGGGCCCAAAGAAGAAGATTTGACTGAATCTGAAAAGCAGTAAGGAGAAGAAGCATTACAGAAATAGGAATCTAAACTTACATCTTTTGTTTTTGCCTTGAAGAAATCAAGGGCTGAAGAGAAAAGCCTTGTGTCTGCAGGATCCCTCATTATTTCAGGGTTGTCCTTGTCGCCCTTATAACTCAAAGCCCTGAAACTCAATTTGAAGCCGTCAATGCCGGCAACTGAATCCGAAACCTTCACCAAGGCATTCATGATAAGGCTTGAGGCAAGAGAATAATTTGAAGGCTCATAGCCTAACTCAACCCATTTTGCTTTCTGTTCAGGCGAAAGCAAATTTTTTGAAGCAAGGTCGTCGTTAAAGCCAAAGCTTTTTCCCCTGCGCTCTTCTGCGAGAAAAGACGGCTCAATATTGGGCAGAATGCTTAAAGGGTCTTTTTCTAATAATGAAGGACTTGACCCTGCCCTTAAGTGAACTTGGGCATAAAAGCTTTCCTTGTCCGCAGAGAGAACAAATTGCGCACTGTACACCTTTCCTAATTCCAGTTTTTCGATTTGCTGCTGCAGTGGGTCTGAAGGGTCAAAAATTTTAATGAACTCAATTTTTGGGGGCCCTCCAGCACTAATGCTTTTAGTTAAAGGCACATCTACAACCTGCATTGAACTGTAAACAATAATTAACGGAGTCAAAGTTGTGTTATAGCCTTCCTTTGAAATAACAGCATAAAAGCTTTCGCCCAAGGGAAAAGAATAAGTGGAATTTCCGTCCGGGCCTGGAACCATAAAATAATCGTTTTCAGGCAATTTTTCTTTCCCTTCAATGTCCTTGAAGAAATTAATCTTGAAGTCAGTTATTTTTTTCTTTGAAATTAAATCAACAACAGTGAATTTCACAAGGCCTCTCTTAGGGTAGATGGGAACATAAAATTCTGTAATCAAATTTGCATCAATTGGCTGGACATCGGAATAGCCTTCCTCTGTTCTAGTGAAAGCCTTAGCATAATAATTGCCGAGCTTCACCTGCTTTATTATTGCATAGCCTAAAGTGCCTACATTTGCTTTATTGTAAGGCGCAGGAATGTCCGCTAAATCACCTTCAGCATAATACAATTCAGCCCAGGCATCATAAGCCCTTTCAGGGATACTATTGCGAAACCTGTCAACGAAAATCTTTGCTGTGCCAGCATTCAAGTCGCTTGCAGCCTTTAAGGTTACATTAATTGAATCGCCTTTCTTCACGTTTGCGTTCTCGTAAGGGAAAAAGCCTTCTTTTGACACAACCAGAATGTACGGAGTATCCTTCTCTAAAAGAAAGACTGCAGTGTCAACATCCTCCTGCGAAGAAAACAATGATTTGTCAACACTATCATACAAGGAAATTTTTGCCTTCAAAGAATTCTTCTGCTTGTCTGCAACAGTTACCCTAACAGAATTCTTGTTTATTGGGCCTGAAATTTTAGTGCAGGAAATACTGAATTCTGTTGTACTGCCCGCAACAACATTCTTTGCTGTGCTCTTAGTGCAGGAATACTTAGGGTTTACTGCATCAGGGTCCTGGGCCCTGGCATAATAGCTGTCCGGGGCCAGGTCAGAAAAAGAGGCTTTCCCTGAAGAATTGGTTGTACTATCAGTATAAGAAGAAGAATCATCATTTTCAGGAAACAATAAGACCTTCATTCCCTCGAGAGGGCTTGAATCAGCAGAATCCTTTACAGTAACTACAGCACTTCCATTAACTTCCTGAGAATTTTTCTCCTGCAGTGTAATTGTAGTTCCTGCTGCGCCGTAAAAGTCAGAGTATTTAAGAGAGGTAACAGAAACGTAAAGCTCACAGTCTTCAGTGTAAGAAACTGTAACAGAGCCGTTGCTGAGGTAATCAGAAGAATAATTTTTTCCTAAAATTTTTACTTGGCCTACATCGTCCTTGCAGGAAAAAGTTACTTGAAGGGTGTCATCCAGTATCAGTTCGCCTGTTGATTTAGTGAATTTTATTGTCTTCTGCAGCCGGCTTGTAGATGGCCCTAAAGGCTCAAGCCTTGCCTCAAGGAATTTATCTGAATCAATAGTCCAGGAATCAGAGAAAGGCCCGAAGCCATGGGCATTAATATCCAAGCGCAGCAAGGCATCCTTTTTTACTTCAGGAAGAATTAATTTTCCTTCTGCGTCAGCCTGCTTTAATTGCAGGGCTCCATTTTCAATGTAGTTCAATCCCACAAGAATTTCCTGGTTTGGAAGAACTGCATTAGTGTCAGCCCTAAGCACTGAAAGCGTTACAGTAAAGGTCGCAGAAGGAAAGATTGAACTCCAACTGAAAGCAATTAGTATTAGAATTACAATAAATGCAATGAATAAAATAAAAGAAGGAAAAATTCTGTCAACAGGGTCAATTATTTTATAGACTGGAACAACAGAATCAATCTTGTCGAGGATTGAATAATAGCCGTCCTCCAGGAAATAATAGGCTTTAAGCAATGGATTGACTGAAGGCTCTTCAGGCTCTTCTAAGGCAAGCGGAGCAGAAGGCACTGCCTGTTTCTCGGGCTTTTTTTCTGCTTTTTTTTCTTTGGGTTTGCCAGGAACCTTAATTTCTTGAGGCTTTGATTCAGCCTGCTTTTCCTGCCTTTTCTTCTCAAGCCATTTAGGCGCTGTAACCACTTCAAGCTTTTTTTCTGCAGAGCCAGAGCTCAATTCCCTGAATTTTCCCATTAAATCCTTCAAAGCCAAAAGATATCCCCACAATTCAATTCAATTAAATTACAATAAATAGAATAAATTCACGAATTTAAATATTTATGCCGAATTTCAATTAATTTCAGTAGTCAGCCAAATCAGTCTGCCCTGACCTTTCAACTGCCTTTACTTCACTTAATTTGGTTTTAGAGAATTTTTTTGCCTGGCCTAACTGGCCTTTCACGCTCAAGGCAACAGTGGAACCTAAAATTCCAGCAAGGTCTTTTACATCAATCCTCTTCAAGTCAGAAACAGAACGCACATTTGAATTAAAGAGCCTTCTTGCTCTAACCCTTCCAATTCCGCGCAACTCAATTAACGGAAGGAGCTCTTCCCTCACGCCATACTTGAGCCTCTTCCTGAGCTTGTACACCAAAGGAAGATGCTGCCTCTTGTTCAATATTAAGGACAATTCAGAAAGGCAGTAGGAAAGCCAGTCCAGAACCAAAAGCTTTGAGTAAAGAATGCCTGGCTGGATATTAAAATTCTTTCTAAGGTGTTCCTCGCTTGCTTCGTTCAGCCAGTCCTTCAACATTAAAGCAGAATTGAATTTCCTGAGCAATGAAGGGTCAGAAAACATTTCCCTCCCCAAATCAATTGGAAGCAGAGAGGAAGAAGAATTCAATTGAAGCCATAAGTCCTGCTCCTTAGAGCGCGGAAGGGAAATAAGGGGGAAGAATTCATAAGAAGAACAGAAAAGAAAGAGCGCGCCAAAATCATTCAAGGAATTCTTGTTCAAATAATTAATAAAAGAAAAAGCTGTGAGCGGATCCAAGTACAATTCGCTTACCCTTACGCCCAAAGGGGTTGCCTTAAAGAATTTGTCAGTGCACTCAATGAAATTCATCTCCTTTAATTCCTTGAGGATTTCATTAATCTTCAAGAACAATTCATTTAATTCCTTGAACTGGAAAGCATAAAAAGTTTTTCCGAAAAACTGCTCCAAAGACTGAAGGTCAAAAACAAAACCTGAAGCAATAGAAGCAAGAACATGGGTTCTCAGCACAGGCTCCAAGCCGAGCTTGGAAGAAGAATCCTCGACTTCACCCAAAACAAAGTGTTCCCTCAATTCATCCAACTCAAATTCACTCCGGGCAATAAGAATGCTCTCGCCAGAAGAATCATATTGCGGTCTTCCTGCGCGACCCGCCATCTGGCGGTAATCTCGCACAAGAATCTTCTGGTTCCCGAAAGCAGTGAACCTGTAAACTGAAGGAATGATAACACGAAAAGCAGGAGTGTTGACTCCGGCTGCCATCGTTGGGGTCGAACACAAAATCTTCAAGTGATTGCTCTTGAATAATTCCTCAATCAAATGCCTCTGCTTTGACATCAAGGCAGCATTATGGAACGCAATCCCTTTTTTTATCAGGGAGGAAAGAATCCTGCACTGCTCTGTAGGGCTCTCCAAGACATTAAGGGTCTCCTCAGATTTTTTCTGCAATAAAATTTTTTCTTTCCCTGAAAGGAATTTTTCTGTCAGAGAAGAAAGCTTTTTTGCAAAGCCAATGCTCTTCTGCCTTGTATTGCAGAAAACCAGAGCCTGCTTTTTTTTGTCCAAGGTATCAGAAACAATTGATTCAAGCTCACTGCCTTTCTCCTCAATGAATTCCTTTTCTTTCTCAAAATGGATTTCAGAATTAAAGAAGATTCCCTCCTTCAATTTGACAGGCCTGAAAGAAGACTCAATTAGTTCACCCTTAAGCCACTGGGAGAGCTCCTTTGCGTTAGGGACTGTAGCGCTCAAGGCAAGAATTCTAATAGAAGGATTCAAGAGAAGGAGTTTAGTTGCAACCATCTCTATTGTAGGGCCTCTCTCAGAATCAATTTCATGCACTTCATCTATTACAAGAAGCCCTATCTCGCCAAGCCATTCAGCCCTGTGCCTCAAAAGGCTTTCGGCCTTCTCATAAGTAGTGAAAATTATATCATAATTCTGCAGATACCTTGAACTGGAATCAAAGTCGCCTGTAGAAATAGTAATCCTGACACCAAATTCCTTCTCGTATTTTCTCTTGAACTCGCGGAAATGCTCTGAAGCTAGAGCCCTCAAAGGGCAGGTATACAAAACCTTTTTCTTCTTATTAAGAACAGAATTTAGGGAAACTATTTCTGCAATCAAAGTCTTCCCTGAAGCAGTTGGGGCAGAAACCACAAAATTCTTTTCAAACAATTTTTTGCTTAAAGCCTTCTTCTGCAACGGATTAAAAGAGATATTATTTATTGCCTTAATCCTTTCAATCAATTCTTTTTCGTGCATTTTTGGGCCCATAAAAAAATAAACTTGAATTGTAATTTAAGTTTCTCTTACAAATAAAGCTTTAATGACTTCTGAACCTCTTTTGTTTCTTTTGGCAGTTTAAACAATTTTTCAAAATCACTCAAAGAGAATTTTTTATGTTTTTTATTAAAAAAGTTTTCTAAGTCTTGGTAAAAGATAAACCTCCAATCTTGTTTTACTATGTTTTCATTTATCATTGGGTCTTTCATTTTTCTGTACAATAAATTTTCTCTTTCTTTAGGGATAACTATAACTCTTCTTAAATTATTTGGAGGAATATTTGAGCCCCTTGAAATAGCTTCTGTTATTGCTGTAGTGTTTTCAACCTCAAATTCAAAAGCAATTCTCCCCCTATCATGCCAGACTACATCTATTTGGTTGACTCTATCCCAATTAAAGGTATTAACAAATCTCCACACAGGCTTTTTTATAGTAACCAAAGAATTCAGTTTAGTTTTGTTATATTCTTGTGATTGTTCTTTTTGCCCAACCCATACATCAAAGCCTGCTTTTTCGCCTAACAGTGCAAGCATGTAAATCATTTTGCTATGCGCTGATTCGGTTAAATTCAACCTTATTTCTGGTCTTAATTTCCATTTGCCATCAGAAGTTACAGCATATTCTTTGAGAACATCTTTTATTTTTTCTGTTTCCGGTGTTAAAGCATTAGGGAACTCAATAAAAATAGCTTGCAATATTTCATCAAAAGAAACTTTTATGTTATGCTCCAAGACTTCAACTATTTTTCTTTCAACCCTATCGCTTAAAGTGGGTTGACTGAAATGAGAAATGTCGGCACCTTTCAGCCACCATTTTTTGCCGATGGTTTTTCCTTTATCATCTTTAATATTTATTACCTCAAATTCTTTTTCTATGTGTTCTTCTAAAACTTCTTCAATGTTTTTTGCACCAACAGGAACCCTTCTTCCCCCCTGAAGTTCTGCCATAATACCATTTAAGATGTGTTGGTATATTGTAGGTTCTCCTCTTTCCCCGATTATTCTCTGCGCTGCATCCACAACCTCCAACTCGTAGGTTTTAAGGTCTATCTCTTTTTCTGTCTCCAAAGCTTCCTTTTCGGGCTTCATGAACCTAATATAATAATCCCCAACAGCAGAACCGTAAGGTTGTAACTGTCCTTTAGCTGAAGGCATTGGGGGCGGCTGATAAATTATCTTTTCTAACTTAAAACCAACCATCACAACAGCCTTAATAATAGAATTCCATACCTTTATGTCGGTGCTGTGAAATGTAACAGTCATATATTTTCCTGGTTTTAATACCTGGTAAATCTCCTTGAATGAAGCCCTCAGCATTTTGTGGTAATATCCAAAGTCTTTCTTTTGATGCAGGTTTACAGTAATCTCATCATTGTAATCTAAATCCATTTTTAGCCAAGAAGCCCACAAAGTGCTTAACTCAAAATATTGAATTGAACCGCCATATGGGGGGTCAGTAAAAACATAATCAATGGAATTAGGTGTTACCACTTCAGTAAGCTCTAAAGCATTATGTGTTTTGATAATAATATTTGCTCCATCGTTAAAGTCAGAAAATTTTTTTGCTTCTTTATAATTTTTAATTAATTGATTAGACTCTTTTTTTCCTCTTAAAATTTCATTAAATCTTAACCTAAAATAAATTAGGACATTAAGTTCCCAGTGCTGTGTGGGCACCCAATAACTGTGAACTGTCCAGCCCTTACATATTTTTCCAACGCTTTCTTTGATATAAGGCATCATTTTACTTGCTTGCGGCAAAGTAGAAGAAAAAACAAATTTTAACATATCCCTAATTTTATTATCATCTGTCTTTTCTATTAATGATAAAATTTTTGATAGAATTATCAAGTTCCTTTTTGAAAATAGTTGGTCAACAGAGTCTTTTTTTTCTTTTTTTAAGAACGAATTTCCGTTGTAATACATTTTTGTTGTTGGATACCATTCTTTAATCTTAATTTCTTCTATTTTTTTCATTTTTTTAATATCAAAATCTGTAATTTTTCCTCTTTTTTTTCCACATTTAGGGCATTCGTAAACCATTTCAAAAGGGTTACCGTTATCGTATGCCATTCCAATAATTACTGCTTTAGAATTACATTTAGGGCAGCTAGTTTCATATAGTTCTTCTGCAAGAGGATTTATTTCTTCTTCAATTTTTCTGAAAGAAACTTCAAATTTTTTTAGGTCAACAGGCATTGTGGTGCATTTTGTAATAAAAACAGAAACTGGGTTTAAATCAATAGCAATTGCTTTTCTTCCTAGCTTTATGGCTTCAATTGCTGTTACGCCAGAACCGCAAAAAGGGTCTAAAACAATTTCTCCTTCATTGGAATAATGTTTAATATATTCTGCTACCACATTATGGGGTTTTCTTGCCCAATACTTGTGCATTGAATACATTGGAGGGTGTGTTTTAGGAACTAATGCGTAATCAATGTGTTTTATTGTGTTTTTCTCCCCTTTAACCATTCAGCCACCTACACATAACTAACTTATATAAAATAAATTTTAATTGTATTCTTTTATTGAATATGCTTTTAATTCACTCTTTCAGTGAAATGAACCTGAAGGCTTCCTGCAATACAAGAATAGCTTTCGGAATATCGTTTACCCTGAGAGAACTGCTTGACTTCCATTCCTCTTCAGAATTCTTATACCTTCTGTCAATTGTTACAGTGTTAAAGCTCTTCTCTATTCCGTTCTTTTCGCTTGAATTCTCCCACACGGAAACAACAATGCCTCCTGCAGAAAACTTCTTTATTGGAGCACTCATTCATATCACCCCGCTCAAGTTTTATGAGCCGGTTTTTTGAGAACCTAAACCTGAAAAATTAGTGCAGGAAAGAATTCTTCAATGCTTTCGGAAGTAAGATGCCGGTGAAACACCGCTTTTAAAAAAAGCAGTGGCGCAAAAAATTATTCCTCGCTCCATTTCTGCAGGGCATTGTACATTTTGATGTCTGAGTCTATTTCTTTGAGCTTCTCTTTGATTTCCTTCATCTTGTCTTCGGAGATGTTTTTCCTGAATTCCTGCAGGAAGTTGGCGTATCTTCCTAACTCCTTCCTGTCCCTGTAGACAATGGAATGCTCTATAGTCTCAATCAACTGCCTCCTGTACTCAGGGTCATTCACAAACATTTTGATCATCGGCTTGAATTTGGGGTCTGCAACCAAGTGAGTGGGCAGCTTGACTTTCTGGGCTTCGTTCCTGTAGCTTTTGTCTTTTATGGACTTGATTGTATGATCCCAGTAAGTCCTGTCAGCAAACTTCTTTAGCTTAGTGAACATCTTGTAGGTTTTGGCTTGGAAGTGCTTCTGCTGCCAGTCGCCATGCTTCCTTGAAAACAAATCCTTTTTCTCATTCAATTGCTGCAGCATTTCCTTTATTCTATGCTTTGAAGGATAAGTAAGCTTGGGCCAGCCGGAAGAATTCGGGAGAATTGAAACAAAGCCCCCTTGCTCGAAGTATCTATTTAAGGCTTCAACCCTTTCATTGTTAGAGCTTAAATCAATTTTTCCTGCTGCTGTCCTAAACTGGTTGAAAGAAGAAATAATCCCTTTATGCACCGGCATAAAAGAAAAATAAGCTAAAGCAATTAATAAATTTAATGCCAGAAACAATTAATATTGCATTAAAGGAGGCAAAAAAAACATGTTTCCAGGGCTAGGAAAAATGAATCCAAAACAAATGCAGGGCATGCTGAAACAGTTCGGAATTAAATCCGAAGAAATAGAGGCAAAAAAGGTAATAGTAGAATTAAAGAACGGAAAAGACATTGAAATAGAGGAACCAAACGTCACAGTAATGCTTGCGCAAGGACAGAAGATTTACACTGTAATGGGCGGAACAGAGAAAGAGAAGAAAGAAGAGGTTCCAGAAGAAGACATTGAAATGGTCATGCAGCAGACAGGCAGTTCAAGGGAGAGGGCAGTGGGCGCATTAAAGAAATCAGAGGGAGACTTAGCAGGGGCAATCTTTCTCTTAAAGAAAAAATAATTGCTTTTACTTGTACGCCTTATAGTTGTGTATTCTGGTCAGCCTGAACAGGATTACAATTGCAAGGATTATGTTAATCACCTGCGCAATGAAAACCCAGAACAATTCAATCTCAAAAGTCATTTTTAAGTCACCGCAAGAAATAAAGAAAAAGAAATTAAAAAGCTTTGCTGAATCAGGGCACTGTTAAAACTTCTTCTTTCGGCGCCTCAATTGCTCTCACATTTAGTGCTTTGCCCCTGTAGCCCTCATAATAGACAAGCAATTTCACTAAATCGCCTTGCTTTCTGCCCGCGTCAATCAAGCCAAAAAAAGAGTTCTGGTCATAGACAAAGGAAGAATTGGAGTCCGCGTCATAAAAAGAGGCTGCCTCAAAAGAGGCCTTCTGCTTTAAGTTAAATGAATCGGGATTAAAGTAATTGGAGAACAGGAATTCAGAGAAAGAATTCTTGAATTGGCTTGCGTCAACTGAAATATTCAAGTCGCCGCTCACTGCAGCCCTTGATTCAATGAAAGAATACTTTGATTTAACAACATTCAGGTCTGCAAGCATCAAGGAAATGCTGTCTTTTACTTCATCAATTTTTGCTCCTTCAACAAAATTGATTTGAACAGCAAATTTTTCTCCGCTATAAAAACTGAAGCCTTTTATTCCTGTGTCAGCTGAAAGCATTGAATTGAAGTCCTGTGATTTAAGGAAAAAGGAATTGTCGTCAATTGAAAGAGAGAATGCCCTCTCCGCAGGCAACACTTCAATATTTGAGCCTAAAATGCCTGAAAAAGAGGAGAGCTCCTGCTTCAAGGCATTAGCATCAGAATATTTTTCGTAAAAAGAATAATTCAAGTCAGCATAAAAGGAAACATTGTCAAACAAACTTTTTACGGGAAGCTCTAATTGCCCTGAAAGGCTTTTTGTTGCGCCAGTAATATTTGAGGTCATAAAAGACACGGGATTCAGTATACTTTTTCCGTCAAAGTCCGCTTCAATGGAAACCTTTAATTGGTCCTCCTTCAGGGCATCAAGACCTACATAGGAAAGAACCAAGTCATTAAAAGAATAATTTTGAGCCAAATTCATGTCAGAATTAACAAATTCAATCTTCTCTGGCACGCTGATTAAAGCCATCTCGTAAGCGCTTGCATCCAAAAGCACTCCTTTAGTGTTATCATTTATTTCATTGAAGATCTTTTCAGCATTTGTAGAAGAATTATTGAATGAAATCTCGGCAATATAAAGCAGGGAACCCCTAATGCCGTAATTCTGGCTGTTCTGGGAATAACGAGAGTTAACCTCTTCAATGCCGTTTGCCTTAAAGAGCAGGGCGTCAATTACCTCCTTCTCTGCCTCATCTGTTCCAGCAGAAAGAACAATCCTTGAAAGGACTTCAACAACCCTTGCGTCAATATCCTGGGCGCTCACAGAAACAAGGTTAGGCTGGGAAGGCTCATTGTTATTAGGGGATGAAGAACTTCCCTCATCGCCCCTTTCAGTGAAATAAATAGCAAAGCCAATGGTCGAAGCAACCATCACAATAATCACAAACCAGCTTCCGAAAGTCTTTATCTTCATAAAAAAAGCCATTAAAATGCAGATTAATAATTGTTTTGCTGAAAAAATTAATAAATAAAACAGTAAATGAAAGGTGAAAAACAAAATGAACAACGGAGACATAGTGCTTTTAAGCTTTCAAGGAAAAGACTTAAGCAATGAAAAAATATTCGATGAAACAAAAGAAAAGCCAGTAACAATAATTTTAGGCCATAAAGAGCTTCTTCCAGCATTAGAAGAACAAATCCTTCCAATGAAAGAAGGAGAAGAAAGAATTATTATCTTAAAACCAGAGCAGGCCTTCGGGGAAAGAAAAGCAGAATTGGTGAGGGTAATTCCATTACAGGAATTCAGGGCAAGAAATCTCTCTCCTTACCCTGGAATGATAGTAGAATTGAATGAATTAATAGGGAAAGTGCAGAGCATTTCAGGGGGCAGGGTTAGAGTGGACTTCAACCACGAGCTTGCCGGCAAAAGCCTGGAGTACAAGATAAAAATAGAGAAAGTGCTCAAAGAAAAAAAAGAGCAAGTTCAGGCACTCCTAGGAAAATACTTCCCTAAAGCAAAGGAGCCAGAAATCGAATTCAAGGAAAAAGAAGTAGAAATAAAACTCAAAGGAAAAGAAGCCTTGGAATCATTCCAGCTAAGGCCAATATTCTCTTCAATAGTACTAGAGCACGTGCAAGGAATAGAAAAAGTGAAATTTGTAGACGAATTCGAAAAAAAAGAAGAAGAAAAAGAGAACACGCAATAAAATTATTAAAGGATAATGCATACTATTTATCGAAATGGTTCTAAGCAGGGTGTTTGATTCTTTGGGCGTGCAGTCCAAGGCAAGGAATGCCTTCGTAATGGGGGCATTCTACGCAATAATTGGAATAGCGGTTGCCTTCCTTTTCTTCCCGCAGCACACAGGTCTTGTTTCTGTTTTCTTTACTTCAATGGCAATGATGCCTCCAATCAACAAGCTAATAGAACAATTAGTTTTAATGGAGGGAAGAGAAAAAGAAATAATTGAAGGAAACATCAAACTTACAGAATTCAAAGTGAAAGGTATAAAGTTTTCATTGAGGGGATTATGGGACGACCACAAGCACTTAATCCTTGCCTACCTGTTCTCTTTCTTTGGGATATTCTTTGTTTTCTCTGCATTTACCTTAATGCTGCCATCAGAATCACAGCCAGTTTACTCAACAGAGAAATACGGCGGCATAATCCAATTGCAGTACTTCAACGAAAAAGGAGAGAAAGTGCTTTTAACCTCAGACAAGATGTTTGCAGAACAAGTGCAAGTAATAAAAATGATTACAGGACAGAGCGCTACAGGCTTTGCAGCAGAAGAAACAACAGACGAATCAGAACAAAACAAAACGCAATTCATTAAAATAATCCAAAACAATTTAGGCGTTCTAATAATAACCCTTATTGTCTCAATAATTTTCGGCTTTGGGGCCATATTCATTATAGGCTGGAATGCATCAGTATGGGGCATAGCATTCGCACAAAGGGCTTTAAGCTTCATGCCAATAGCAGAAGCAAACCCTCTGAGATACTTTATTTTCATAATGCTTGCAGTTCTCCCGCACACAATAGCAGAAGCAATGGCCTATTTAACTGCAGCAATTTCAGGGGCAATAGCATCCCAAAGCCTAACCAAAGAAAAAATATTTGATGACAGGTTCTTCCACCTAATAAACCAGGCCCTCATAATACTCATAATTTCAATCCTGATTGTGGTCATCGCAGCCTTCCTTGAAGTCTACGCCCTAAAATACTTTGTGAACATAGCAAACATCATAGTGCCAGTGCAAAGATAAAAGGAAGAAAAAAAGGCCTGAATTCAAAACCTTTTTAAACTTTTAGGAAAGGAAATATGATTGATAGGCATTAAAAAACTGATTTTTTTAAGGGAACTTAAATGACTTCAAGCAAAGAGATAAAGACTGGAACTACTACAGTGGGTTTAATTACAAAAGAAGCCGTAGTATTAGCTTCAGACATGCGAGCATCAATGGGAAACCTTGCATACGATGAAGAGACAAAAAAGATCTATAAGATTACTGAAAATATTGCAATAACAATAGCAGGCTCAGTAGGAGACTGCGCTACCTTAATCAGGTTCCTTAAAAGCCACTCCAAATGGTACGAAATAGAAAGAGAAAAAAAGATGAACCCGAAAGCATTAGCCAATTACATTTCAAACATACTCAATGCAAACCGCTTTTACCCGTTTTTAGTGCAGTTCATTATTGGAGGAATAAACACAAAACCAGAAATCTACGATGTAGACCCTAGTGGGGGCGTTCTCCCGAGAGACAAATATGCTGTAAGCGGTTCAGGAACAGAACTTGCATTGTCGCACTTGGACTCAAACTACAGGAAAGAATTGAGCGAAGAAGAAGGAATAAAATTAGCAGTGAATGCAGTGAAGTCAGCAAAAAAGAGGGACATATTTTCAGGCGGAAGGTCAATTAATGTAACAGTGGTAAGCAAGAAAGGCGTGAGAGAGCTCAAGGACGAAGAAGTGCAATCATACATTGAAAGCAACTAAGAGAGAAAAAAAATTGATTATTTTAATTAATTAAAAATTATTGCAGAATCATATCAAGGCAAGGCAATTACTTATTATTAAATTTTATTTTGCAGTCACTAAAGTGAAAAAATGGAAATACTAAAGGAAATCAAGGAAATAGTTACTTCAAGCCTTCCAGAAGAAACACAGATAACAAGCATTGAAATGGAAGGCCCAGAAGTAGCAATATACACCAGAAACCCGAAAGCTTTTTTTGAGAACGAAAACTACGTTGCAAAAATAGCCTTTGACCTGAAGAAAAGGGTAAACATCAGAACAGACAAAAGCCTGCTGATAGAAGAAGAGCAAGCCAAAAAAACAATACAGGAAATAGTACCACAAGGAGCAGGAATAAAAGAAATATACTTCAACCCAGCGTTCAGCGAGGTAGTAATAGAAGCAGTAAAGCCTGGTTTGGTCATAGGAAAAGAAGGGCAGACATCAAAGGAAATAATACTCAAAACAGGATGGACTCCAAATATATTAAGGAGCCCAACATCAGAATCAGATATACTGAAAGGAATAAGGCATCACCTGCACAAGTACAGCGCTGAAAGAAAAAAGATACTCCAAGAAACAGCAAAAAAGATTTACAGGGAACTTCCAAAAAACAACGGCTGGATAAGAATGACAGCATTAGGAGGATTCAGAGAGGTAGGAAAAAGCGCAATACTGATTGAAACACCAGAAACAAAAGTCCTCTTAGACTGCGGGATAGATGTGGCAAACTCCGAACAACCCTACCCATACTTTGACGCAATAAGATTCCCAATAGACCAATTGGATGCAATAGCAATAAGCCACGCCCATGTAGACCACTCAGGCTTTGTGCCATACTTATTCAAATTAGGATATCGCGGACCAATCTATTGTACCCGCCCAACGAGAGACTTAATGGCATTACTACAATTCGATTTCATTGATGTTGCAGTGAAAGAAGGAAAAGAGCCTCCATACAATGAAAGGGATGTAAAGGAAATGATAAAATACTGCATTCCAAGAGAATACAGAGAGGTAACAGACATTGCGCCGGACATGAGGCTGACCTTCCACAATGCAGCACACATTCTAGGCAGTGCTTCAGTACATTTGCACATAGGGGAAGGCGCACATAATTTAATTTACAGCTCAGACTTAAAGTACGGATTCACAAGATTATTCAATAATATTAACTTGAAATACCCAAGACTCGAAACACTCATAATTGAAAGCACTTACGGGGGCAGAGAAGACATCCAGCCTGAAAGGCAGCAGTCAGAGGAAAGACTTATTCAAATAATAAAAGAAACAATTCACAGCAAAGGAAATGTATTAATCCCTGTTTTCTCTGTTGGAAGAGCACAAGAAATAATGCTGGTAATAGAAGAATACTACAGGAGAGGAATGCTCGAAGGAAAGGTATACATTGACGGAATGACAAAAGAAGCTTCAGCAATTCACACAGCATACCCTGAATACTTAAGGAAAGCAGTTCAGAGGAGAGTTCTCCAAAATGATTCTCCTTTCACCTCAGAATTATTCCAAGTAGTGGACAACAAGAACAGAGACCAAATAATATCAGAGTCAGGTTCAATATTCTTGGCTTCATCAGGAATGCTCACAGGAGGGCCTTCAGTGGAATACCTGCACAAGACGGCAGAAGACCCTAGAAATACATTAATCTTTGTTGGATATCAAGGTGAAGGTTCATTGGGGAGAAGGATTCAGGGTGGAACGAAGACCCTTGCAGTAAATGCAGGGAACGGAAAAACAAAAGCATTAAATATCAACATGAGAGTGGAAACAGTAGAAGGATTCTCAGGTCATAGTGACAGAAACCAGTTGGTGAACTACATAAGAACATTAAACCCAAAGCCTAAAAGAATTCTTGTAGACCACGGAGAAAAAGATAAAGCAGTAGAGTTCGCAAAATATATTTCAAATAAATTCCAGATAAACAGCACAGCAATAAGAGACTTAGATAGTGTAAGATTGAAGTGAAAGAAAGCCAAAAATATTATTTATACATAACCATTTTTTCTTTTGCCAAACTGCTTTTGTACTACATAAATTTTCTATTTTTGTTTTTGAGTGTCTACATTAAGAAAGCGCTTTGCTTTCCTTACTTTTACATAAAAATTTTT
This sequence comes from Candidatus Diapherotrites archaeon, assembly GCA_040755695.1. NCBI lineage: Archaea > Nanobdellati > Candidatus Iainarchaeota > Candidatus Iainarchaeia > Candidatus Iainarchaeales > Candidatus Iainarchaeaceae > Candidatus Iainarchaeum > Candidatus Iainarchaeum sp. Next base: position 153,083 of record JBFMAK010000002.1, read on the forward strand.
TTGGATTTTTTTTCAACCGAAAAAAATTTAAATGGAAGCATCATATTATTTAATTCTATAAAAAAAATGAGTGAAAGAAAATGGACAAAGCAAAAGCAGAAAAATTATGCAAGGCCCTTGAATGCGGAATAAAAATGGAAAATGAAGAACTTGCATTAAACAAAAAATTTTTTATCAACAAAAAAGGCCTGAAAACACTCAATACAATTCTCTGAATAATACAAACACTGATTCTCTTTTCTTTCTTTGCCTGCAAAAAAATAATCTATGAGAATTATAGTTACGGGAACCCCTGGAACAGGCAAGAGCACTATAGCAAGGAAAATTGCAAAAGAATTCAAATGCAAGTTATTAAATGAACTGCAATTCGCACAGAAAAAAGACCTTGTGAAAAAGGAAAAAAAAGAAAAAGTAATTGAAATAAAAAAATTAGGGAAAGAATTGAACAAGCTGCTCGCAAGAGAAAAAAACATTGTAGTGGAAGGTCACCTGCTCTGCGAAACAAGATTAAAGAACATAGATTGCATTATGGTGCTGAAAACCAACCCAAAGGAATTGAAGAAAAGACTTAAGAGAAAAGGCTACAGTGAATTGAAGGTTCAGGAGAACTTATTCTGCGAGGAAACAGGCTACTGCCTCAAAAAAGCCCTAAAAAATTACCCTAAAAGCAAAATAATACAAGCAAAAAACGAGAAAAATTTAAAGAGAAGCCTAAAATATATTATTAAAGAAATCAAAAGGAAAACAAAATGAAAACAAAATTCATTCTAATACCGCTTTTTTTTGCTTTTGTCCTTGCATCAGCAAGCGCTGCAGTTATCTCAGAGCAAAGCTTTGAGAAAATGGGCTACAAAGACACATTCATCGTAAGCGGGGTCCAGCAGGAAGACTGCGAGCAAATAATATTCTACCAAACAAGCCTTCCAAGCGAAGGCCAATTTGTTGTTCTTTCAGTGCATGCAGAATTCAAGCCTCTGCCCCAGCAGCCTGCTGGAATTGCGGTTTACCTGAACGACGAGAATACAGCGCTCAAGGAAGTGAAAGCACCGGAATTCTTGAATGGGTGGAGCAGGATTGTTCTTCCAGCAGAAAAAGTAAAGGAAAACAACACTCTGAGGATTTGCGCCGGGACATCTAATGCAACAATCGAAACAGATATACTGCCTAACTCAATGATTGGGACATACTTGATGCCTTATTTCCCTGAAGGCTCATTCACAAAAGAAGTAAGCGTAAAACACCCGAAGCTCAGGGAAGAAATTAAGGTCACAGTCAAATTAAAGAATTACGGCAGCGAGAAAACCTATGCAGAAATAAAACAGAAGAAGCCCGAAATAGACAGAGAAGATGTAAAAGCAATTTCTGGTGCAACAGAATGGAATGGAGAACTAGGACCAGGGCAAGAAGCAAAACTAGAGTTCACAGTAAGGATAACAAACCCCAATACAAGGGTTCTGCCTGCAGCACAGGCAACCTTCACCAACGTGTTTGGGGAGCAGGAAACAATTTACTCCAATTACCCTGAGGTAGTTCCAATAGAGCCCAATACCTTAGAGCCAGTAATCCTTCTTTCAAACCCAATAAATCTTTTAGGGGAAAACTCCGAGGTAATCCTTGCAGTCAAAAACAACGGCTCCAACCCATTATACAATGCCAGCGCTAAATTGATTGTACCCCAAGAATTATTCTTTCAAGGGGCCCTGGAGAGAAAGATTGACGTAATACAGTCAAACCAGACATTATACTTCAAATTCAATGCAACAGCAAACACTCAAGGGAAGTTCCCCTTAAACTGCATTGCAAGCTTCACTGATGTAAATGCTTACACATTCAACTGCGACGAAACAATCATAGAGTACAGGAGTCCTGAATCCAATCTGGGCCTTTCGGTCGGAATAATAATGCTCATAATCGGAATATTCTTCTATGCATACATCTATTTTAGGTGAATTAATTTCCTATTAATCCTTCTTTGGCAGCCTTCTCAGCTTGACTTTTTCTTCTTCTTTTGTTCTGTTGTTTGGGCGCCTGAATTTCATGAAGCAGAAAATCAATGCAATGGCAGCCAAAGGAACCAGGGCAACAATTGGAAGAAAGCTTTGGGGCTTTCCCATTGCATTCCTCGCCTGCCTGGAGAAATTGATTGAGTCAAAAAAATTGTTTGAATTAAAGGTCTTACGGGCTTTTGAGAGGAGGACCTCAGATTCCTTTGAGCCGTAGTTTTCCTGAAGTTTTGCTGCAGTCTCGAGTTCAGCGAAACTGTCTTCCCTTATCTTATTGAAAGCGCTGTCAAGCTCTTGTTCTAAAACAGAAAATTTGCTGTTCTCTTTATTCAATTTTGATTCAACAGAAGAAGCCTTGCTCAAGGCCTTCTCAAAATCATTTGAGTCAACTGCCTCCAAGAATTCTTGGAACTTTGAGTCAAAAGAAAGGTCCTGTTGCAGCGAATCCAATTTCAGCTTGATTTTCTCCAGCCTGCTCTTTGTAAGGGGCAGAACATAATTTTTTGGTATACCCCCAGAAAACAATTTATTGAATGACTCCAATAACTTTTTTGTTTTAGAATTTTCTGTTAGGCCCTTGATTTTTTCTTTCAATCCTGAAAGCTTTTTTGAAGCAAGTTCCATGAAAGAAGAATTTAAGTCTGAGGCCCTGGAGCCCAATTCAAGCAAAGATTTTTGAGCTTTATTCAGGTCATTTTCAGCCAGAGCAAAGGAAAGCCCTTCGTCCAAAAAAAGGAATTCATTCTTTAAGGGAGAAAGCTCTTGTTGGAAAAAATCAGAGGAAAGAATTTTACGCAAGGAGTCCTTTAATTCCTTCTGCTTTGAGCCAATGAGCTTTGCAAGAGGTTGTATTTCAGAGCCCTCAAGAAGGCTTTTAGCCTCAAACAACAAGTTGAATGATTCTTTTTCTGAGCTTGCAAAAATGGATTCTGCTTCCCCAAGCAATTGCATTGCTTTCACGGATTTTTCCTTTAAGGAAGAAGCCTGAGAAAAAAAATTTGAGTCCTTAAGGAATTGAATGTTCTGCCCTGCTTCATCCAATTTGCTTTTGATTGAATTCTTCAATTCATCGAAAGAGAGCCTTGAATTAACGGAAGAATTATTCAATGAAAGAAGATCATTGGTTTTTTCTCTTAATTCAGTTAAACTTTTTATTTCTGAATCAGAGGAATAACCAGAAAAAGAAATTGAGTTAAACTCACCCTCCAATTCTTTTGCTTTCAGGGAGATTTTATTATTAGAAGAAAGGAGAAGTTCACCCAAATCGCCCTCAAGCTTTTGCCTGAAGGAAAGCCAGTAATCCTTCTGGTTTTCAATCAAAATTTTCAGGGAATAATTCCTTGCCTGGCCAGGCAGAATTTTACCGGAAGAAAAAGAAAGGCTGTTATTGGAGAGAACTTTAGTTTTAATTTCGATTCCGTCAGAGGAATAAAGGCTCGCCTGCTTAATGTTCTTTGAATCAAAATCCAGGGGAAGAACCAAGTTCACTGAATCAAAGGAAAAAGAAGAATTGTTTCCCACAATCAAATCATATAAAATTGACTGGCTGTTTGAGTCAGTCTTCTGCTGGGAAGAAAGAGACAACTGCAGTGAGATTGGTTCAGGAAGAGAATAATACAAAAGCATCGAATCATTTCCCTTGAGCCCTTCAAGCAAAAAAAATGCCTTGCCTGAATAAAAAGAAAAGGGAATGCTTTTGCCGTTAAAGAAAGCAAACAAGTCAAAAGCTTTTTCGCCTAATTCAACTGAAAGCCTCACCCTTGAAGCCAAAGGCTTTGAATTAAAGGAAACCTTCTTTTCAACAACAGCCTTGAACTGGTCTGAAAAAAGAAGTTCCTCTTTTTCTTCAGAGCTTAAAACCATTTTATTCAAATCAAACTCCATTAAAGTAAGGCCTTCGGGAAGAGAATTCAAGTCAATCAAAATCGCATTATCCTTTACTCTCGCTGCAATAACATTAAAAGAAAAGGAAACTAGAATAATTTGGGAGTCAGGATAATCAAAAGGAATTCCTAAAGTTAAAGGTTTGCTTATAGAGAAACTGAAATTGTTGTTTAGGGAGAGCCTTGCTCGCGCAGAAAAAGGCTTGTTTAGTTCAATCTCAGGCACGCCAGAAAAAAAGAATTCTGCTTTCTCTGAAACCTTTTTTTGAATTTGCTCTGAAACAAAACCTTCAAGGTTTGAGGCAAAGCTCGAAAGCAAGGAATCAACTTCATCCAGGGAACCAATTGAATTATTTAAATTTAATTTTCCTTCAGAAAAGTACTTGCTCAAAGAAGAGAAAACATTGGCGAAGTTCTCTTTTTGGGGGAAAGAATTAGATTCAGTCAAAGACATCAGTTTTGAGGCCTCAGAATAATTGGAGTTAATCCTTGCAATCGCCTCGTTTTCAGAGAAAAGAAAAGACTCAACTGAAGACTCGAGGCCAGAGCACTGACCCGCTAAAACTGAAGGATCGATTGAAGTATCAGCCTTTAATTCCTTTAATTGATTGAAGCCCTCCAAAAAATTGCTTAAATCCAAGCCAGAAGAGAAAGCCCTATCAAGAAAATCAAAGCAGTCCTTGGACTTCATTGAGTTCGCTGCCTGAAAAGAAGAAAAATCTTTTGAAGCAGAATCAAACCTTGTGAATGAAGCCAGAACCTGAAAGCAGAAAAAAATCTTATCTTTTGGTTCAGAGGAATTCCTGTACTCCAAAACCCTGAAATCAAGCCTTGCCTTTAGGTCTAAAAGCTCAATGGAATCCTTTTGGCCTTCAGGAACTTTTGTTCCAGCAATTGAATTAATTCTTGCATCACACAAAGCAATAAGACCGTTGACTGCATCAGAGCTGAAGAAATCAATTTTGGAATTAAACTGATTTACGGACAAAGAAAGGGCCTTCAGTTTGCTAAGCTTTTCAGGCAATGAAATCCTGCCTAAAAAGAAGCCCTGCTGAAGAGAAAAGAAGTCTTGCTTCAATTCACTGAGTTTTGCAGAAGAATCAGACTTAAAGGACCCTAAATCAGAGAAAGAAGCTTCTTCAGAAGAAGAAATAAAAGACGAAACAAAAGAATCATTCAAGGAAGACAAAAAATTTTGATTCAAGCCCTCAAAAAAAGAAAGGTCCTGAGAATTCAATTTATCATCAATTTCAGTAAATTTTTTATTCAATTCCGATTCAAGGGCAGAAGACTTTTGCTGTAATTGAGAGCGGTGCAGTGCATCATTCTGAACAAGTAAAGCAAAAGAGGCTGCAACAGAATTCCTGCTTCCTGCAACAGAATCATAGAATTCCATTAAAGAAAAAGCAGGCATTGAACGCAAAATCTTGATTGTTCTTGCAAACTCATCCTGTCTCTCAAGGAAAGAAATTATTCCCGAAAAAGCCAGCTTCATTACAGGAACAAAAATATTTTTTGACTGAATATTCTCCACAGTGCGCTTCTCCATGAAATCAAGCAAATCATAAGAATTGAATTCCTGCAGGTAATCGCTCTTAAAGCCATTCTCAGAAAAAAAAGCGCTCAACTCTGATGCCTTCAACTTGTACTGGGAGGCAAAAGAATTAGCATCAAAACTAATTGATTTCTGGCCTAATTCATTCAATTCATTATTGAAGAGAATGAAGTCATCAAAGAGGGCTTCCTCTTTCACCAGAGAAATCTTCTCTCCATCCAATGAATCTGATTCCAGTTCAACGAAGGCAATTGAATCCTTCATGGAAGAATCATATTCCTGCAGGGAATTGGAGAGAAAAAAATTCAATTCGTTCACATGGGAAGGCAGGATTTCAGTCGAACCAGAAGAGCACAAGGAATTAATGGTCTTAATCTCCTTCAAAGCCTTGTTGAAATAAAGCCAGGAGGCAGCCAAATGGTTCTTGAATTCATGCAATCGCCTATTAGAATTAAATGAAAAAATACTTTGGTCAAAAGAAAAAAAGTTTTTCTCTACAGAATTAAAGCATTCCTCCTGCGAACTGCAATCAGGAATAGAAGAAGCAGAATTCTGAGACAACACAATGCAGTCATTCCTTGCCTCAAAGAGCTTCTTCTCCTCAAAGCAGCCGCTCAAGAGAAGCAGGAACAAAAACAATGCAGTAAACAGGAATAAACCAACCCTCATGAAAAGAAAACAAAACAGAAAAATTTAAATAAATTTTCCAACGTGAATTGACGAAAAGAAAGCTTTTTATTTTATTTTCATAATGAAATGGTACTAGAGAGTTGGTTAAGAGAATGAATGAAAAGGACCGGCAGCAAAGCTTCAGCGAATATCTTGACAAGGCAAAAGAAAACAAATTGTTTGTAAGGTTTGTTTTCACGCCTGATTTTAAAGAAGTGGAAGAATTTGCAGTAGTTTATATAGCAATTATCAGGGAGAAAAGCTTTGAGACAATGCGTTATGATTGCAGCAGCAAAGAAGCAGTGAATGTGCATCAATTCTTTTACAGAAAACCTGAAAAAAGATATTTAAACAAAGAAAAATGCTTTGAAACACTCCAAGAATTCATTGAAGACATCAGAAGAAACTGGATTCATTACAGGCAGAAATTTTTGGAAAGATAACCGAAAATGTTATATAACTTTATGAGTTATAATGTATTAAGGTGGCCCAAAAATGGAGCAATTAATCATTAAAGTAGGAGAACACATGGACAAAGACTTAAGAGAAGTATTCCTTGAACCAAAAAAAGCAGTGCCTGGCACCCACACCCTTTACTTAAAAAATTTGGGTGAATTGCAAGGAATTCTTTCCCCGAAAAGATTAGAGCTTTTAATACACTTAATTAAAAACCAAGAAGAAAAAAATACTGTAAGCAAGCTTGCAAAAGAACTTAAAAGAAAACAGGAAGCAATAAGCCGAGACTCAAACATTCTAGTAAAACACAACTTAATAAAAAAAATCAAGGAAAAACAAATGGTTTACATTAAAGCGCTATACAAGTCGTTAAACATTCAATTATCTTAAAAAAAAACATAAACAATTTAATTATCTTAATAATTTTTGGTTCCTTTTTCCTTCATTTTTATTTCTAATTTTTGCTCGCCTTTCTGGCTTTTAAGGTACAGATAAATCAAATATAAAATTACGGCAATTATCACTACAATAATAACAAGCAACAAAAAAAAGAAACCAGGAAGAAACGAAAGAAAAATCACAAAATTCACCTGAATTATTTGGTTCTCTCTGCTATTTGCAGTGCTGTCCCTGTCGCAGAGATAAGGACTATCCCCTGGTAGACCTCGCTTGTTTCAACGTCAACGCCTACAACAGCATTTGCCCCGAGAGCCAAAGCCTTTTCCTTCATCCTGTCAATTGCCTGAAACCTTGCCTTCTCCATTTCAGAAGTAAAAGCAGTTACCTCCCCTCCAATCATGGATTCAAAGCCAGCAATAAATTTTCCGCCCATGCCTCTTGTCCTGCAGGTAACCCCAGTAACAATACCAAAATTTTTAACAATTTTGTATTCCTGCGGCAACATTGTTGTCATCAAAATAAGTTCAACCATCAAAAATCACCTTCCTATGTACTTAACGCCCATTTCTATTTATTCTTTTTGTTAAATCAAACCCTGAAATGCAAACAATTTAATTTCTTTTTAGGGCATTAATTTATGGGCAAGGGCGCGGATAAAAAATCCAACTCTCTCCCCTTGCCCAATGGAGAAATTATAATGCCGCAGAAATACTCTTTGAAGCAAGGGGAACAATTGGTGAAGTTAGCCAGAAAGTCCATTGCGTACTATTTGCATACAGGAAGCGCGCTGAAAGACCAGGCGCCAGAAGAATTCAGGGAAAAAAGAGGCCTTTTCACCACAATTCACTCTTTTCCTTCAATGGAGCTGAGGGGCTGCATTGGATTCCCTTTCCCTGTAATGCCTTTATGGAATGCAGTAATTGAAAGCGCTGTAAGTGCTGCCTTTTCCGACCCCAGGTTTCATCCATTAGAAGCAAAAGAATTAAACTCAATTATTGTCGAACTATCAATTCTGACTCAGCCGGAAGAAATAAAAGAAGAGAAAGGGAAAATTGCAGGAAGTTTAAGGAAAGGGACTGACGGCCTAATAGTAAGAAAAGGAAATAATTCAGGCCTTCTTTTGCCCCAAGTGTGGCCTGAACTGGACTGCAGGGCAGAAGAATTTTTGGCCCACACCTGCATGAAGGCTTGGCTTCCAGAAAACTCATGGAAAGACAAAGACTGTAAGGTCCTAAAATTCCAGTGCCAAATCTTCAAAGAAAAAAAACCCGAAGGAAAAGTAAATGAAGAAAAATAAATCAAATTCTTCTTTTAGGTTTTTGGTTTAATTTCTTATGGAATGCTTCAAGTATTTTTCAATTGTTGCTTTTTGTCTGCCTGGAAGCCTGCTTGCAGGGCCCAATTCTTTCTCTAACCTCAAGAACTGATTTCTAATCCTGGGCACATTCATTAAATCTGACTTAAACTTTTGCGTTGAAGCCATTGCCTCAAACAAGGGCTTTTCAATTAATCCATTGCAGAAATCCTTGAATTTGCGGTCTGTTGTCTGATGAGAGGTTTTGGCAAACTCAGCGAATTTGTTTCTAATTCTCTCCATTTCCTTTATTTCTCTCATATCAAAGGTTTTAGGCTTTAGATATCCTGCACCAAATAAATTTTCTATAACCCCAAAAAAATTTACGGTAACCCCGAAAGGAATTGCCTTCTCCATTTTCTCTTGTGAAAAATTGAATTCTTTTCGTGCTTTAGTGTGATAATGCAAAAGCATTCTTTCGGCTTCATCCAGTCTTTCTTTAGGAATCTGCCAGCCTTTCTCGTACTCAATTACAAGCTTTGCGGCCTGCTCCAAAGATATTTTTTGTTCCATTCACTCACACTTTTGTGGGTCAATGTTATTGGATTCAAGGCAGGAGAAAAGAGAATTTATTTCATTGTCCTGCACTGCCTTTTTGGCCTCGCAGACAGCAAGGCCTGAAGTCACCTGCTTGTTAAAAGAAGGCTCAATGAACTGGTGGGCAACATAAACCCCTACAATAAAGCCAAAAATTAAAAGGAATAACATGAAGATCTTCTGCACAGACCAGAAGCCCCTGCCCTTTGAACGGCCTAAGCCTTCATCTTTTTTTGCCATTTAAACACCATGAAAAAATAAGGGCATTAGAGATTAAAAAAGATATGCCTCAAAAAAAATTCGTTGAAAAGCGAACAATTTTGCATTATGAGAGAATTAAAAAGAAAAAATAAAGAAAAAAAAGCAATATACATAACCAATTTTTTGTATTCCGTGCCCTGCGCTTTTAGAAGGGTTTTTATTCTTAAGAGACTTATGTAGATGGAGTGAAATGGCTTTCAGGCAAAATGAAAATTCTTTGGAATGGCACTATAAGCAGGAAAGCGTAATGTATAAGCCCTAAAAATAGTAACATTTATAAAGGAAAACGACTTTTATAAATATAATAATTTAGCATTTGTGGAAAAATAAAAAATTTTAAAGGTGAAATAAAAATGTACAAATACACTGTTGCAAGGCAATTGGCTACAAAAAGGGTTATTACCAATAGAGGCGACGAAGTAGGAAAGCTCACAGACCTTCTAGTGAACGAGGTAACAGGAGAAATTGAACATCTTCTGGTTGAAGTTGACAGAGACAGCAAGGCAGTGAGAAGAATTGGGGCAAAAGAAAGAATTCTAAATATTCCTTACACGGCAGTAACAGCAGTAAGCGATGTATTCATTGTAGACGAAAGAGAACTAGCAGGAATGTCAGGGGAATAAAGCAAAATCCAGCTGAAAAGAATTAACATCTAAATATCGATAATTTTCTTTTTGTAATTCTTTAATCTTTTTTCTCTAACACCAGCTTGTTTTTGGTTAATTCTACGACTTTCAATTCAGGCGCATTAGACTGAAGGAAAAGATTAAGCTTATACATAAGTTGCTTTTGGTTTTCGGAATCAGCTAGAGCAATAGGAGAAGTAGTAGTAGCAGCAGCAATTATTGAAAGAAGATTCTTCAAGATGCTTTCATTCAAATAAATGAGTTCTGCCTTCAGTTTATTCTGCTCTGCTTCACTTTCAAGGCCTTTTAATGCGCTCAATTGATTGTTTAAGGAATACTCTAATGCCTTGATTTTATGGCTTTCTTCAGCGCTTTCCTTTAATTCATTTTTTTCTTCTGTCCCCAAGATTTTGGGGGCAAAATATTCGTCCAAAAACCCGTTCAGGCCCTGGCTTAATTCAATCTGGCCTGCAATGCTCCTGAAAGGGAAGGGAAGAAGAAATTCCTCTTTCTCTTTCACTGCCTTGACAGGCTTTAATTTCTTTAATTCAATTGAATGGATTGAATGCATTGCCTCAAAAACCTTCTTTGATTCTTTTTCTGAGAGCTTTGAAGGCGCCATTTTTTTGTCCTGAGAGCACTGAAATATTATCTCCTCTGCAACAATTGGGGCAATCTTGAATCTCTCCATCAGGAAATACACTAAGGTTTTCTCGTATTTTGCTGCTTCACCCATGAATTCCTTGAAGGAAACACTTTGGGGATTCAATTTGGAGCTCTGGGGGAATTTGTACTGAAGGCCCTTCTCTATTTTCCTGTCCTTCCACTCCTCTTTTTTTAGTGCGCCGTCAATCAAATAATTCTTGTCTGTAAGAATAATGTTCCCTTTAGCAAACAATTCAATTACAAGATAAAAGGAATCAAACTCTAATTCCGCCACCCTGTCAAACTCTTTCTGCTTAACTGAAATAATCTTTTTTCCCTCAAGCCTTTTCCTCAAGAAAGCGCCAAAGCCTGAAGTAAGCTTTTTTGCATCTAACTTAAATTCAGAAAGAAAGAAGATTTCTGGCGTCACAATCAAGTTTTTTGCTCCCTGCCTTGAATGCAGCTTGAACTTGAACTTGTCTTTATCCAGTTCCTGCACTTTGTTCACGAAAGAGCCTTCTAGGAAAGGCCTTAATTCTTCTACAAGAAAAGCCAGGGAAAGATTAATCAACTGCATAAAACAACCTTACAATAATACTTGGAGTGAAAAACATAATAATTAAATATATCGTGCGTACACAATAATTAAATATCAATTAATTGTTTTTGTTATAATTTAAAAGGGGAAAAAAAACAAATGAACAAAGCAATTTTAGTGGGACTGCTTTTAATCATATTAATCGCACTTTTTGGCTGCACTCAGCCGAGCGGTCAGGCAGTAACGCCAGCAGAAGAATTAAATGTCCTTCCAACAGCAGAAGCTGGAGGCCCTTACACTGGAGGGGTAAACAAGTGGATTCAATTAACAGGAAAGGGAAGCGACAACCCTAACGGCGTAATAAAAAGCATTGAATGGAGTGCAGACAGCCAAGACTGTTTTGTTGATGAGCCAAGCATTGTAGTGCAAGGCAAGGGAATGCCCGACGCAGTAAATTACTCCTTCATTGCATGCAGTACAACAGGAACATTTAATGCAACACTTACAGTAACGGACAACTCAGACGGAACAACAACAGCAAAAGCACAAGTAATCATTGAATGAGATTGAATATTAATTTGCTTTTTTTATTTTTCTTTTAAATACTTGAGGATTATTTTCAGCAGGCCCGGGTGCATTATAAGCTTTTTTGTGGCAATGGCAATGCTCTGCATTAGGTCGCCTTCAGCCAATTTGAGTACATCCTCCCCGCTCATGGAAGAAGCAAGAGTCTCAAAATCGTTATCACTTAAAGCCTCAAACATTTTCCTTCTCTTTAAAATTGACTTCAATTGATTGCCTCTCTTTTCATACCATAAGGGGTCAAACTGAAACAAGAAGTTCTGACTAAAGTCTTTTGCTTCATGAGCCTTCTTTATTACTTCTGCTGCAAGCCTTCCAGCCTCTATTGCAAGGCCCATTCCGCCTCCATGAATTGGGTTAACCTGATGGGCTGCATCCCCTACAACAATCAAACCGTTTACTGCGTGATGTTCCAAAAATCCTCCAACAGGAATGCCTCCGGCCATGACCTGAATTATTGAACCCTTTTTTAGCCCGGGCATTGAATCAATCCATGCGTCCAAGTAATATTTTGCAGTTTCTTGAGTATTTGCCCCAATTCCAATTCCTACATTAGCGTAATCCTTTCCTTTCGGGAAGATCCAAAGATAACCGCGACTCGCGATTTTATTTCCGAAGAACAAGTGAATCAAATTTTCTTCGCCGAAATCAATTCCAGCCATTTCATACTCAAAGCCTGAGTCAACATGATATAAGGTTTGGGTTGTCTGCATTCCAGCCATTCTCGCAATCTTGGATTCAAAACCGTCAGCTGCAACAACAATGTTTGCTCTAACTTCAATTTCTTCTTGAAAGTGCTGAACTTTAACTCCTTTCACAAATTCTTTTTCCTTAATTAAGTCTGTTACAGTGCTCTTGCAGTAAATCTTTGCTCCCTTCCTTGCTGCCTCTCTGGCCAAGAATTTCTCGAATATTTTTCTTTCAAGAACATAACCTGAAGTCTTCTTGAAATCCAATACCAGTCTCTTTCCCGAAGGAGAATATAGTGCTGCCCCTGTAATTGGCTGGACAGCCCAGCAAGGGTCCGGCTGAAGGTCAAGCCTCTGAAACCATCCTGCGCCTAATCCTTCACCACATCTTACAGGCTCTCCTATTTCTTGATCTTTTTCAAAGAGTATTGTACTTAAACCTAATTCAGCGCATTTTGCTGCTGTAGCAAGGCCTCCTGGGCCACCGCCGACAACAATTACATCATAAGAATTTTTTACTCCGCGCATTATTCCACCAATTATTTTTCTCTCCATGCCCCTACTGGACAAATTCGGACGCAGGAATAGCATTTAATACATTTTTTTTGGTCCATCAGGATCTTTGTTTCCTTTAATTCGATTGCCATTGAAGGGCAGACGCCAACGCAGGCACTGCAGTAACAGCACAGTTTTTCATTGAATGAAGGGAAAGCCTTGTCTTCCATAAATCCCAATCCAATAAGCCGACTGAATAATTTAGCCTGAAAAATTTTATAAATCAATTACTTCCAGCGAAAATTTATTAAGGGGTTTCAATGTAAGATTTGTGGGGCAGAAAAAATGGATTACGAAAGAATCCTTTCAGGCGGATTTGACTGGGCTAAAGACAGGAAAAGCATCCTCTACATTGCAGTAATTCTTGTCCTTTCAGTTGCAATGTCTCTTTCAATTACCTATTTAACAAAAGATTTAGGCATGAGCGCGGGGCAGGCCAATGCATACGAAAGGATAAGGGAATTGGCAGCGGCTGCACTCGCAATTATTGCTGCGGTAATAGTAATAGGGCTGATTGAAGGATTCTTTTCTGCGCTCTTGAATGTAAGGGCATTAGAATTGAAGGGAATGGAGCCAAAGCCCTTCTCTGTAATGAAATATATTAAATTGATTGCGCTTGAAATAATTGCATTCTTTTACGCATTATTTTCATTGAAGAACAAATACTTCCTCTGGTTTTTTGCCATAATTTTAGGCTTGTTCATTTTAGGCGCAATACTCTCAGTTGTGCCTGTAATCAATATTTTCGGCTTGCTTTTGCTGTTCTGCGCCATGATATTATTCATACCCTACCTGATTATTGTAGTGTACAATTCAATCAGGTACAGCATGGCACCGCAGGTATTCCTGCATAAAAAGGACTCAATCATTGAATCAATAAATGAGTCTTATGAAATCACAAGGCCACATGTGTTCTCTATTTTCGGGGTAATTCTGATTTACGGGATAATAATTGCCATTATTGCATTCATCTTTGTTGCAGCAAACTTTGTCCTGAAAGGAAACCTTGCCTTGAACCTAATAAACATAATAATAAACACTTTTTTGGCCGTAATATTCCTGTTTGTTTTCGTTGGATTATACCAGCAGATAACTGAAAGAACAAAAGCAAGGTAAAGAAAAATGTGCCTGAGCCTGCCCTGCAAAGTAATAGAAACAGAAGAGAATGAAGGAAAGGCAGTAATCGAGTTCAATGGCATAAAAGCAAAAGCCTTCAATATAGCCAAAGCAAAAAAAGGCGATTTTGTCCTTGTGAAAGAGCAGAACATAATTGAAGTGCTTAGCAAGGAAGAAGAAAAAGAAACACAGAAAGCGTTAAATGTAATTGTGGGAAAAAAGAAGAAAAGGCATTAATTTTAAATATTTATGCACACATAATTTGTATGTGTTAATTTATGGCTAATGTCACTATATCTATTATGGAAGAAACAAGGCGCAAGATGAAGGAACACCCAGAGGTGCGGTGGTCCAATGTAATCAGGGCAATTATTGAGAGAAAACTGCAGGATTTTGCTGTAGCTGAAGGTCTGGCCAAAAAAAGCAGCCTGACAGAGAAAGACGTTGAAATGCTTTCAGGAAAAACAGCCAAAAATTTTGCAAGGCACGCAAAGAGGCTCCTGAATGAAAGTAACAGTTGATGCCAATATTCTTTTCTCTGCCCTGCTGAGAAAAGGCATAACAAGAAAAATATGGTTTGTGCCTGAAATAGAATTGTATGCCCCCAAATTTCTCTTAATAGAACTCCAGAAGTACTGGGCGTTCCTGCAAAAAAAATTTAATGGGCCAAAAGAAGAATTCATAGTGCTTTTAGAGAAACTGGTCTCGCAAGTTCGTTTTATTCCAGACCATCAACTGAAACCTTTCCTGCCGGCAGCTGCATTCCTTTCCAAGGACGCCAAAGACTGGCTTTACCTTGCCTGTGCTTTAGAAGAGGACACAATTATTTGGAGCAATGACAAAGGCTTTAAAACACAAACAAGAGTAAAGATATTAACAACAGAGGAAATGAAAAAAGAATTTGGCGTGCTTTAAACAATTACTATCTATTTCCTCTCTTTGTTCGCGAAATCTAATGCCTGCTGCGTGTAAAATGAAAGGCTTTTCTGCTGGTCCCTTGAGAGCTCTAATACAGCAAAATCCCAGTGGAAGGCAATTGTTGCTCCAATCTTTGTTTTAGGAAAGAATTCCTTGTGGAATTCAATTTCTTTTTCAATTAAAGGGCCTAAAAACAATTTCTTATTCAAAGAAACAATAGGCCTGAATTCAATTAAAGCGCTTTCATCAGAGAACTCTTTTAATGTGCCCCAGCACACCCTGTCCTTGTCCATGAAATCAACTGTGGCTTTACTTAATTCAGTCATTGCCGCAATATTCAGCACATGAAAGGAATGATGCGGTACCGCGCTGTTAGGAACACCTAAAGCAATCTTCTGCGCAATCTCAGGGCTGAGCTTGTACCACCCAGCAAAATTTTCTTGAATAAGCTTCCTTATGTCAGAGCCATTGCATTTATTCAAGAGAGAATTGCCTATAAAATAGGCTTCAACAACAGAAAAATCAATGAGGTCTTCAACATAATTCTTTTGTGCTATAAGCTTAAGGTAAGGGAAGGCAACCTCAAACTGCCTTATTCCATACCTTATCTCAGATTCATCCTTGTGCCTTCCTGCAATAAAATCATAAAATTTCTGGTGGAAGTCTTTTGGGCCGCATAAATTCAGCTTGTTAGGCATTAAAGCAAAGCGCGCAAAAAGCTCCAAGCCACTCATTTTAGCCATTTTTTCACTCCAACAGTTTTTGGCTTAAGGAAAAACTCTTTTTCCCCGCAATTTATGAGCAAATAAAGCCCTATTGCGAGAACAGCATAAGCAATGAAGGGCACTGGAAAGATTGCTTTTCCAGTGAAAAGAGAATTTAAGAGGGCTGTAACAGGCAGGCCGAGCAATAGAATGCTTGTGGCAAGCGAGACAGGAATTTTTTGTAATGAAGAATACCAGAAGAGGACATAAGCGAACAGGAAGAGAGAGGTAATTAAGAGCCAGAGGAAATGAATTGAGGTAAGAGAATTAATTAAAGCCAGTTTGCCTGTGAATGCAAGGAATAAGAGCAGGAAGACTGAACCGAAGAACATTCTGCCGAAGGCAAGGATTTTAGGCTGGATTTCCTTGAGCAAATGCTTTGAGTAAACATTCTCTGCAGCCCAGAGCGCTGTAGCTGTAAGTATCATTAAGTCAAAGGAATTAAATGCCTGGACATTAATTCCGAACAGGAGGGTTACTGCAAAAACTAAAAGCACTGAACCAGCAAAAACTTTCCTGTTCAATTTCTCTTTCAGAAATATGACTGCCAGAACTGCAACAAAGAGGAACATGAGCTTGTGGATAAAGCCTGCATTAACTGCAGGCGTATGGCTCAAGGCATTAAAAAACAAGAGAAAGGGAATGCTTCCCCCAATCAATCCAATGAAAGCCAACTGCAGCCAGTTCCTTGCTTTCAGGAATTTTAGATGCCTGAATTCTCCTAAAATTAAAATTAAGGAAAAAAGGAATACAACCACAACCAAATTCTTTAAGGTCGTGAAAAGAGACTCGTTGAAAGACTGGACGGCAAAAGAATTAATGAAGATTGAAATCCCGCTAACCAGGGCAGTAATTAAGGCAAAAAATATTCCTTTCCTGAAATTGTCCATCTCAATTCAACCCCTTAAGCCTAATTCTAAAATCAAAGGAAATCATTAAAAATTTTTTGTTTTAGGATTGCAGTACCTTCAGTGCAGGCAGCTCTTTTCCGCTCAGGAAATCCAGGGAAGCCTTTCCGCTGAGGGAAATGTAAGAATATTTTTTCTTGTTTAATTTGAGTTTCTCTATTGCTGTAATGGTGTCTCCGCCGCCGAGGAAAGAGAAAGCCTTGGAGGAAGCAATTGACTGAAGGACAGCTTTAGTGCCCTGAAAGAAATTCTTTTCCTCAAAGACCCCCATTGGGCCATTAAACACAATCAGTTTTGCCTCCTTTATTTCCTTGCTGAATTCAATAATTGTTTTTTGGCCTATGTCCTTGCACCAATACTTTGAGGGAAGGTCGTGCACTGAAAGCTCTTTCCTTGAGCCCAATACATCCAATGCAATATCTGAAGGCATCAGAATTTTTGGCCTGAAAGAAGAGAGAATTTCTTTTGCTTTTGGAATCAATGCATTCAAATTATTGTCCCTGAAAAACTTTTCTTTTCCCCCCAAATCATAGCTTGAAGCCTTCAGGAACAATTCACCTAAAGCGCCACCTGCTAATACTTTGTCTGCTTTTCCTTTGGACAAGAAAAAAGAAATTATTCCAATTGAGTCAGACAATTTCACTCCACCCAACACTAAAAGCTTTGGGTGAACTTCAAGAGATAAAGCCTTATTTAAGTTAAGGAGTTCTTCTTCGAGCACTGGCCCCACAAAAGAGGAAAGCAATGGAATGAAGCCTACTACTGTAGCATGGCTTCTGTGGGCAACACTTAAAGAGTCCAAAACATAATAGTCTGCCTTTGAAGCCAATTGCTTTATTATCGGGTTTTTGGAGTGCTCTTCAGGGCTTTTTTCCTCTGTCTCAAATTCAAGGAAGCGAGTATTCCCCAAGAGCAATATTTGACCTTTTTTTAAGGAGGAAATTGCGTTCAAGTAATCTGAATTCCAATCCAAAAATGAAATTTTCTTTCCAACAAGCCTTGAGAGGGCTTTTGCGTGCTGCTGCAAGGAAACAAAATCGCTTTCTCCTTTTCTCCCCTGGTGCGAGAGAACAACAATCTTTGCCCCTTTTTTTGAAAGAAACTTAATTGTTTTGGCGTGAGCCCTGATCCTTTCAGCAAGCTGGATTTTTCCCTTCACCACATTGGAGTTCAAGTCAACCCTAAGCAATAAGGTCTTGTTTTTTACATTAACTTTAGAAATTGATTTAAGTGCCATAAAATTCATTTTTCAATAAAATTTTCTTCCAAAATTTTTTTTAATTAAGGCAATTCTTTCTTTTCTGGATAATTTTTTCCTGAAAATTTCTCTTACAGGCTTACCCCCAATAGGATTCACTAAATTTGCTTTATTGCTTTTGGAATGCTTTGGTTTTTTTCCCATAAAAAATTCTCCTTTCAAAATTAAAATTCTATTTTTTGCATTAGGTCAATGAGCCTTGAGCTGTAGCCCCATTCATTATCATACCAGGAAAGGGTTCTAATCAAATTGCCTTGCACTACCTGAGTGCTCAAAGAATCAAAAACCGCGGAAAAAGGGTTTCCAATGATGTCGCTTGAAACCAAAGGCTCTTCAGAATACTGCACAATGCCTTTAAGGCTGGATTCAGAGGCCTTTTTTATTGCTGAATTGACTTCCTCTCTTGAAGTGCTTTTTTCTGTAAGGCAAACAAAGTCTGTGAGGGAAACATTGGGTGTTGGAACCCTGATTGACACTCCGTCCATTTTTCCTTTAAGTGAAGGCCACACTGCTGCTGCAGCCCTTGTTGCGCCTGTAGTGGTAGGAATAATATTCAGTGCTGCTGCCCTTGCCCTCCTCAAGTCCTTGTGGGGCAGGTCTAAAATTCTCTGGTCGTTGGTGTAAGAATGAATAGTATTCATCATTGCTGCCTTTACTGAGAAGTTTTGGTCTAACACCATTGCAATGGGCGCAAGGCAGTTGGTGGTACAAGAAGCCATTGAAATTATTTTATGATCTCTCTTTAATTCTTTGTCGTTCACGCCCAAAACAATTGTGATGTCGGAGTCATCGCATGGGGCAGTAATTAATACTTTTTTTGCTCCTGCGCTCAAGTGCTGCGAGGCATCAGCTTTTTTTGAGAACTGCCCAGTGCTTTCTATTACAAGGTCTACTTGAAGGTCTTTCCACGGAAGAGCTGAAGGGCTTTTCTCTGAAAAGCATTTAATTTCCTTTCCTGCAGTAATAATTGAATTCGAGGTTGCCTTCACTTCATAAGGCCAGATGCCATGAACTGAATCATACTTCAGCAAATGAGCCAAAGTCTTTGTGTCTGTTAAGTCATTAATTGCAACGAATTCTATTCTCCTGTTCAATAGGCCTGCCCTCAAAGCCATTCTTCCAATTCTCCCAAAGCCATTGACTGCAACCCTTATTTTTGAGTTTCCCAGTAAAGCCATAAAAATTACGCCATAGACTAAAAGACAGCAACAGATTAAATAATTTTGCGTTTTCAAACCTGCATTTCTTCTTGTTCAATGAATTGCTCGTAGGAAGAGGAATTGAATTTGTAGAGGAATCTTGCAATCTTTACGCCGTTGAAGGAATATCTTTGGATTAATTCAGCTCTCTCGCCGTAGAACTCAGTGAAAAGCTTTTTCTGGCTTGGGTCCAATAAAATGGCTTTCTTCTTGAATTCAGTGAAAACAAAAGCGTGAGTGCTGTTATCCTCTAATTCTACTACAATGACTGAAGCCTTGTCGTCGCCCAAGGCAAGCAGGAGAGAGCACAAAAATACTGCAAGGTCTTCTGCATCAGCAATCTTGAGGGAAAGGATCTCTTTTGGCAAAAGCCAGTAATTCACATCCAAACCTGATTCAACAAAATTTATTTCCTTGCAGACGAAATTATAGGCTTCCTCTGCGGCCTTAAGGTAATGCTTTTCAAACTCATAGTCTTCAGGCTTTAAGTCCAATGCAATGGACTGTATTGTAAGATCGTCAGCATTAACCAAGGCCTTTATTTCACCAATAGTCTTGCGCTCAAAGCCGTTAATGAGCTCAGAGTAACGCTGCAGTAAATGCATGTAGAGCTTGAACTTTAATTCCTTTTCTTCCTGTGTTTTCTCTGCGTCTTTTCCTAAGGATCCAAAAGCAATTCTAAGCCTGTCATATTTTTCCTGCAAGGAGCCCAATTGCTTATGCTTTTCCTCTAGTTCTGCCTTGAAGTCAATGCATTCCCTTGCAGAAAACAAGGGCGTTGAAAGCTCAAGCAATTTTTCTTTTAAGGAGGAAATCTGCCTTTCAATTTCTCCTGCCTCATTTTCTGGGGAATTCTCTTTTTTTTCTTCTAATTCCCCTATCTTGGACCAGATCTGCTGCTCTGCAATAGACTTGGGCTTTTTATCCACTTCAAGCGCCATACAAAAATTAGGCTCAATCAAAGATTTAAACATAACGAGTTTTTTGTTTTCGCTTTTAATTACTTTGCCTTCATTTTATTAACTGAATAATCATGAAGATAACCTTCTTTGGCGGGGCAAGCGAGGTAGGAAGGAGTTGCTCCCTAATTGAATCAAAGGGGAGAAAAATCCTGGTTGACGCAGGAATAAAATTAGGCCCAGAAAAAGAAGAGGAAAGGTTGCCGTTGCTTCCAATAGAATTAATGAAACAAATTGAAGGAATAATTGTAACGCACGCGCACATTGATCATACTGCATTCATCCCTTTTATAGTGAAGAATGGTTTTGAAGGGAAAATTTACATTACAAAGCCTTCAAGGGACATCATGCATTTGCTCTTAAGTGATTCAGTGAAGCTGGCTAAATTAAACAAGAAAGACATTTACTCAGAAAAAGATGTAAACAATACAATGAAATTGATTGAATTAATGGAATACAAAGAGGAAAAAGAAATACTGCCAGAAGTAAAGTTGAAGTTCTATGAGGCCGGCCACATTCTCGGGAGCGCCCAAGCACTAATCAAAATTGAAGGAAAGAATGTTCTCTTCACTGGAGACATCAATACAAGAGAAAGCAGGCTCCTGAAAGAAGCAGAAATGCCGGAAGAAAAAATTGATGTTCTAATAACAGAAAGCACTTACGCAGGAAAGAACGACCTTCTTCCTTCACTAAAGAATTCAAGCAAGTTGCTGGCAGACGAAATAAAGGAGACAATGAAAAAGAAAGGGAAGGTACTCATACCAGTCTTTGCAGTTGGAAGAGGCCAGGAAATCTTGTTCTCTTTGGAAAACTACATCAGAAGCAATTACCTGCCTGCATTGAATGTATTCGTGGACGGAATGATAAAGAAGGCGACAAGGATTTACAGGCATAATGTCATTTACATGAGGCCAGAAATACCGAACAGGATTCTGAGGGCAGACGATGATCCTTTCAAAAGCAAATACTTCAAGACTCCAAAGAAAAAAAATAAGGGAGACGTAATGAAGGCAAGGAACTGCGTGATAATTGCAACATCAGGAATGCTTTCAGGAGGGCCTTCAATTTCTTATTTGAGGAAGATTTCAAGGAACCCGAAAAACAAGCTCATAATTGTAGGATACCAAGCGCAGGGAACAAATGGAAGGAAATTAAGCGACGGAGCAAAGCAGATAAAATTGAATGGAAGGAAGACCAAAATCAACTGCGAGGTAAAGGCAGTGAAGTTCTCAGGCCACGCAGACCATAATGGATTGAGGGATTATATCCAAAAAATCGGGCCTGAATTCCTTGTGCTGGTGCACGGAGAGAAAGAGAAGATACCCGAAATAAAAGATGCAGTGCACAAGAGCCTCAAAGAAACCAAAATAATTATTCCTGAATTAAAGCAAGAAATCCAATTTTAGAATTCAAAAACAATAAATTTTTATGAGGAAGGCTTATTCTAATTTAAGGTGCAGGAGAAATGAAGGCAAAAGGACAGGTTGCACTGGAGTACTTGTTCCTTACAGTGCTGCTGCTCATAATTGTAGGAATACTTTTCGTTTACTCTCTTGTAATCTACAATGACTCCCTGAATTCAAGCAAGGCACAGAATTACGTCCAGCAATTAGCAAATGCAGCAGACCAGGCTAGCGCCTGGGGCCCAGGAACAAAATTATACGTTGAAGCAGAACTGCCTGGTGGGGTGCAGTCTGTAATAGCAACAAACAAGAGCATTACAGTGAAAGTGCAAATGCTGGGAGGAGTAAGCGACATATACACCTTCACAAAAGCAGACATTACGCCAGTGAGCCTTCCGACAACACAAGGCCTGCAGGCATTAAAGGTTGAAATGGTTGACGCAAACATTGTCATAAGCACTGCATAATTACAGCCAAGGGGAAAGGAAGAGAAAATGAGGAGAGGACAGATTTCAGTTGAATTACTGGTTGCATTATTTATTGTGGCATTCATTTTCGTGCTAATGGTGGTGAGCGTAAGCGAAAGAAATGCAATAAGAGACTTGTACAAAGAGCAGGCAGGAAAAGAAAACGAATGCAAAAGAATTTCCTTAACCCTTTCAGCAATTGCAACAAACTCAAAGAAGACAACAGTGAATTTTACTGCCTACAAGGATTTCAGTGTAACAGGAAACATTGTGGACGTGAATGGAACATACTGCTATTTTGTGGGCACTGCAGAAAGCCCAGGCTCTTACACTAAAGGAGAAATTCAGGCTGTTGCAATTGATGGAAATATAAGCTTGAGCAATGTGTAAGTGAATGAAAAAATTTGAGTGAAAAAAATGCTGAACAGAAAAGGCCAGAGCATAATGCTTGACTTGATTTTCGCGATAACAGTATTCACCATAATCTCAACATTCCTTTTGGATTCATATGACAGGGACCTTATGGGAATAACAAAAGGCCAGACAATGGATGAACTGCAACAGAAAGCATTTACAGCAACAGAAGCCTTAGTAAAAACAAAGGGCCTTCCAGAAAACTGGAATGAAATCAGCTTGAATAGTGTAGAACAGTTCGGGTTGCTTGCAAGGCAGGGGCAGTTGAGCGAAAGCAAAGTGAATTATTTTATGGGGTTGATTGACTGCAATACAGAAATTAATTCTAATTACAGTAAATCAAAGGAAATAATGAATTTAGGGCTCTTTGATTATTTTTTCAACCTGCATAACGTAACAAATGACCTGAACGCAGGATGCAATCCTTCTGTTGATGCAGACATTGTGGCTGCAAGAAGGGTGGTTAACTACAATGGAAGTGAAGCAATTGTTACATTCAAAGTGTACAAGATCAGGTAATGGAAGCAAGGGCTTTGCATTCACATTAGATGTAGTATTAGCATTAATCCTTTTCTTAGGGCTGATAATTACAGCAAAAAGTGTTGCCTTCAGCAATCCAAGCACAAACCTTTCAAAAACCCAGTTAATGCAGTTGAGCCATGAAAGCTTCCAGGCAATGGACAGCACAGGATTCATTCTAACACAGATTGACGCAAACTACCTTGACTCAGCAAACCAGATTCACGCAAAAGCCCAAAGCCTTCTTCCATCAAACCTTGACATGAATGTAAGCATAAAACAGTACACTGCAATCACAAGCAGCACTTGCAGGAGCACAAAAAATTTTTCTGACTGCTTTCCTGACGCAAACACCCTCACAGTAAGTTCAGGGACTGCAATACCAGCAAACAAGGAATTGATTCACGGAAGAAAGATTTACGTAAAAAAACAGCCTCCAGCAGACTGCAATACAAGCGTCCAATTAAGCCCTGCAGTAATTCCGGCAATTCCTGCAACAAAGAAATGGAATTCCTATTTACAAAAATACTTCAGCAACCTAAACAAACCATTGATTTTATACTTCCAGTCCCCGCAAGACCTAAATCTAACATTTGATGTGAATGTGAACCCGAGCAACTTCATTGAATGCGACCAAAACATTGATGTTAACTTGAGTATAAGCGTGCCTTCAAATGTAAGGAAAGCAGTAGACATGATGCTTGTAATAGACAGGAGCGGTTCAATGAGCTGGAATGGAAGAGTAAGCACAACTAATGCGCAAGGATTGGATATAGATGGAAGCTATGTTTACTTTGCAGACGGGTGGGCAGGATTAAGAGACATTAATGTGCTTAACCCATTGCTACCAAACCTTGTTGGAACATATAATACGCCTGGAACAGCATACAATGTGGACAAGAATGGAATTTATGCTTATATGGCAGACGGGTGGTGGGGATTAAGAATAGTGAATGTAAGCAATCCTGCTTCGCCGAGCAGCACCGGAAGCTATAACAGTCCAGGGACAGCTTATGGGGTTGCATACGATAATAGTTATGCTTATCTTGCGGATGGTGGCAGCGGACTGCAAGTAGTGAATGTAAGTAACCCTGCAAATCCTTCACAGACAGGCAACTATAATACTCCAGGAACATCATATCAGGTTGCAGTGAGCGGAAATTACGCGTACGTGGCAGACGGAACAAGCGGGCTGAGAATAGTGAATATTACGAATAAAAGCAATCCAACCTCACAGGGAAGTGTTGGAACAAGCAATGCACAGGACATTGTATTGCAAGGGAATTACGCTTATGTGGCAGACGGAAGTGCTGGCTTGAGGGTAATAAATGTAAGCAATCCTTCCTCCCCTACAATTTCAGGGACTTATAATACGCCAGGCACTGCTTATGGGATTGACATAGTGGACACAAATGCTTATGTTGCAGACAATACGGGTGGACTGCAAATAATTGATGTAAGCAATCCTGCTGCTCCTTCACTGCTCAGGAATATTCCTACGCCTTATGCTTTCTATGATGTGAGAGTGAGCGGGAATTTCGCTTATTTAGCTACAAATATGGGATTGATTACCTTGGATTTAATTAACGGGACAAAAATGGATTCAACAAAGACTTCAGCCAATTCATTCATTGACTTCAATGAATGGAAGCCAAGAGACCAATTAGGCATTTCCTCCTTTAATACTTCAGCAACATTAAACAGCCAGCTAAGGCACTTGGATGACGCAAACAAGAATACATTGCATGGAGTAATTAATGGCCTTGTGGCAGGCGGAGGCACAGACATTGAGTCAGGCATAAGGAATGCAACAACAGAGCTCACTTCAATTAGGGCAAACCCTTCGGCCAGAAAATTTCAGGTTCTCCTTTCGGATGGCCAATCAACTGAAGGAGACTCAGCTGATGCTGCAAGGGATGCAAACACTGCAGGAATAACAATTTACACAATAGGATACGGAGCAGACGCAAGCGAGTCGGAATTGAGGAATATAGCGAATTTGACTGACGGAAACTATTATTTTGCCTCAGACGCAAACGCCCTCAGGGACATCTATAATATGATTGCATTAAAGATACAGGAGCAGGCTAGCGCTGCAACAGTATTTGTTGAAAACGAAGGCTCAATCATTTCAGTAGACCAGAACGCCCAAATTGTTGATGGAAACTTAATTTTCACTGCAGGAAACATTGGACCGAACAGCCCGTGGGCAGGCCATTATACTGTAAGGTTTGACTGTAACACCAATTTCGCTTGCGAGGACACAGCAATAACCTTCCCTGGGCCGGGATCATACTTCTCTTATATTGACGAGAACGGGAACACACAGAATGTTCCCTGGGACCTGAATTCAACCAAAACCCTGCCATTAAAGAGCAGGGACCTCTCAATCGACATTATAAGAGGAGAAATCGCAGGAGAGAACGAATTGTACTTGGATGTAAATGCAGCAAATATTGGAGATTTGAATACGGGGGCAACAATAGTTAATTTTTATGTAGGGCAGGACAGCAATTGCAGTACAGGAAGCCTTCTTGCGCCGCCCTCTCCATTGAATGTAATTCCATTGTGCGGGGCAAAAAATTTGGACTGCAATCAATTCTATGTTTACTGGCCTTCAGTGAACGTTGCCTCTGAAGGAATAATATGCGCCAAAATAAACGAGGACAAGGCAATAAGGGAATGCCCTCTGCACAACATTGACTCAATTAATTGTTATCTCAGGCCGAAAATTTATTATTATGTGTTAGACTACTGGGTGTGGCAGAAATGATTTCAAATTTAAGAAAGGAGAAAATTTAAATGAAAGAGAAAGGAGTATTGTTCACTGTAATGATTTTCATTATAGCATTAGCTTTAATTGACTTGATCAACTTTGCAAACCAGCAGAAGAATTCATCTGAAGGAATAGCAGCAGAAATCTCTGGAGTAAAGGCAGTGAACAACAAATTTGAAAACCTTTACTCTGACATAATAGATTATTACAGGACAGGAAGCGCAAAAGCATTCAGGCAGTCCTTAATCCCATTCAGTTATGAGTTGGATGAAAACAGCTTTAAGGCTGTAATAGACCTTCCTGCAAGAAAAGGCACAAGAGACGGATTCTTTGACGTAATAAACACATTCAAGGTATTCGCAGAAGACCAGAACTACAGCAGGAATTATGATGGCATAAAAATTCAAGCAGAAACTGTAAGGAATGCAGCATGGGGAAGCCAAGACACAAACGAACTGGCTTTCATGTTGGGGCCTGCGTGCCTTTCATTCAAGGTAATAGACTTGAACCAAGCAGGATTTGAAGGTTCTCCAATAAACAATTCATGCAGCACCCAATTCAATGTGAACAGCCTCCAAAGAATAGACTTGAATATAATAATAAAAGAGCCAATAGAAGACTACAACAGAATTGAATGCCACTTCCCAGACTTCAATGGAGGAACAGGATGCCCGCAGGAAGCCTTTGACTCACTGAACCCGAATCCTTACATAAAAATAGACTTTAATTCAAGCGCCTGCATACAAAAATGCTCAGGAGACCTAAACCAGGCAATAGTAAGCATAAGCCACCACTTTGACCCAAGCCAAGACTTTAATGTTGAAATGAAATGCCTTGCAGGGGCAAGCCAATGCAATTCAATTGAGCCAGTAACAATCAACTGGTTCAGCATTAATGCCTATGATAAGGGAATAACTGCAGAGCACAGGGGAAACAAGCAGGTGAGAATTGAAATGAAAGCAACCTTAAAGCAGGCAATAAATTCCTTTGAATTCAAAGACTTCAATTTCACTGCAACAACAAGCACTTTCTCTATAATACAAACAAACAAGAAGTGAAAGAAAAAAAATGAGCGCAAAAATTTTCATTGCAATAGTTTTAGTTGGAATAATAATTGCGGGAGCAATTGTATTTAGCATAAAACAGAAAGGCCCTGAAACAGCAATTAATACAGCAACAGTAGAAGACTACTTCAGGCTGACAGCCCAAAAAAATGCACTGGCGGGAGAAGAATTTACGGTAAAAATTGAAGCAAGAGAAGAAAAAGGAATAAAAAAAATAAACTATGAATCAACAGCAACAAAAAAAGAAATTCTTTGCGGGCAAAAAGAATGCGGCATAGAAATAAAAGAAAAGATAAGCCAGGAAGGAATATTTGAATTAAAGGCAGTCCTGACAAACAATTCAGGGGAACAAAAAACACAGAAAACAATCATTTCAATTTCAAAGGCAAGAGGCTGCAATGAAACAAAAAACCAGGAATGCAGCGCGCAAAAGCCATTCTACTGCGAAAACGGAATATTAATTGAAAACTGCATTAAATGCGGCTGTACTGGCGGAAAATGCAATCCAAGCACAGGCAAATGCATTGAAGCAGGAGAAGAAAATTATCTTCTTTCAATAAACTCAATTAACTCAAGCCCTTACGCACAGCCGGGAAATGCAATCACAATAGAAATAGACCTAATCAATGACTCAGGTAAGAAAACCACTGCAGGAGGAAAATACCTGCTGGAAATAAACTTTAAGGGGAATGAAAGCATTACAAACACATATTCATTCGGCCTAAACAAAGACCTCCAACCAGAAGAAAAGGCAGGAATTGAAGTAAAAGAAAAAGACAATTCAGGCAAAAACTTCACAATCACAAGAGAAGGAACCTACACCACAAGCGCAATACTATACTTGCTGGAAGACAACAACAAAACAAAATTAAGCGAATTAAGCCAAGGACAAATAACAATAAGGAATGACTCAAGCCCTCCCTCAGCCCCAACAGGGCTCAAAGCAGCAAGAAATGGAAACATAATCACCTTACAGTGGAATTCAAACACGGAAGAAGACCTGAAAGAATACAAGGTATATGAAAGCACAAGCATTCAGGCAGGATACATTGCATACTCCTACAAAAAAAGCGTCGGAAAAGAAAACACAACAACAGAAATGAGTGAAGATTCAAACCAAGAAATATATTTCGTTATAACAGCATTAGATTACTTCGGCAACGAGTCAGGCTACAGCAACATAGCAAAAACTTCATAAATAACAAACATTAAAAAAAAGAAAGCCCTTAAATAAATAGGCTCCAAAAGAGGCCATCAAATGATTTCAAATTTCAGAAGAAAATTTGAAAGAGTTTCAAAGCAAAGCTTTGAAAATTTTCAAGCAAAGCTTGAAACATATTTAAATTTCAGGGGAAAATTTAAATGAACAAAAATAATTCAAACAACAAGGAAAAAGAAATTGAACTCCTCTTACAGCTTGCTGAGCTGCAGAAAATCCAGACACGCAAAAAGAAAGGAATAGGGAATATTTTTTCGGGAATAGCAAGCCTGTTTAAGGGAAAAAAGGCAGACAAAGAAGCACAGGAAAGGCAGAAATACCCGGAAAAGGTAAAGGGGCTCCAAGAAGAAGAAATCAAAAAAGAAATAATGAAGAAAATGCAGGAAATAGAAGAGTACGAAAAAAAGCACGGGAAGAACAAAAAGGTGGAAGAAAGCATAGGAAAACTCAAGCAAATAATCAAAACATTGGAAGAAATGGAAACGAAAAAGTCAGCGGAAATAAAATTTGAGCCAAAGGAAGAAATTTCAGCAGAAAAAGAGTTTGCAGAACTCATGAAAGAACTTGAAAAAAAAGAAGAAAAAGCTCCAGAAGAAGAAAAGCCTGCAATAGAAGAAAAAGGGGAAATAACGAAAGAAGAACCTGAAAAAAAGAAGGAAGTTGCAAAAAGAAAGAAAAAGAAAAGAAAAATCATAAAGAAGAAAAAAAGAAAAAAACACAAAAAAAGGAGAAAAAGAAAAATTGCTGAAACCAAGAAAAGAAAGAAACCAAAGAAAAGAAAAAAGAGAAAAATAAAAGCAGCAAAAAAAGAAAAGGAAGAAATAACGGAAGAACCACAAAAATTCTTTTATTCTGAGCAGCCTTCATTCCAGCAGGCGCAGCCTTCAGCTGAAACAGTTGGAGAAGACTTTGAGACACAGCTGGAAGTAGCAAAAGAAAAAATAAAGAACCTTGAAAAAGCATACCTGACAAGGCAGATAACAGAAGAAGAGTACAGGATGAAGCTGTTTGAATACAACGAAGAAATAAAAATAATTGAATTAAAGAAAAGAAAAGCAGAAGAAGCAAAAAGAAAGGAAGAGAAAGAGGAGAAAGCATATGCTGTCCAAGCAAAAAAAGAGGAAAAACCTTTTGTGGGGAGATATGTACCAGGAAAGCCTTTAAGCGAAGGAGAAGCAAAAAGGCTCAAGGCATTAGAGCAATTCCACAAGGAGTTCACTGCAGAGGAAGCGGCAAGAAGGAGGGAAAGCGAAACCCTCTTTGAAAGAGCAGAAAGGGGAAGGGCAATAGACTCAGTGATTGAAGAAAAAGTGAGGGGAAAGGTGGATGAAGAAAAACTTAAATCAATAGAAGAAAAAGTAAAAGTTTTGGCTGAAAAATACAATATATCAAAAGAGGAGATAGAAAGGAATGTTCAAAAATTGGACACTACAAAACTCCTCACAAACTTTGACAAGCTCATAAGCCTGCTTGAATTAGAACACAAAGCCCACACCGTAAAGGAGGCCCCGCTGGAGTTGGACAAGGCCTTTGTGGGCGAAGTAAAAAAAGAGGAAGTGAAAGGCACACTCAAAGAAATAAAGAAGTACAGGATTGTGACAGACTACGACAAGATACTGAATTACGTGAACGAGAAAGGAATTGTGAAGAAAGGGGAATTAGGAAAGGAATTAGGAATAAAGGACTCTGCAGTAAAGCAGTGCTGTGAAACCTTAGAAGAAAGCGGGCTCATCAGAATAGAGTATCCCCCATTAGGCGACGCAAAAATAGTGTCAGTCTCATTCGAAGAAAAGAAAAAAGAGAAAACCGAAGAAGAAACACAAGGCAGAGAAAAAGAAAAGATAATAATCGGGGGCTCAGAAGAAGCAGAAACCAAGAAAGGAGACTTGGAAAGGAAAAGGGAATTAAGGGAATTAATCAAAGGAAAGAAGTGAAAAAGGGGAAAAAATGAAGGAAAAAACTCTTGAATCATACCAGACTGAAACAGACAATGTGCTGGTTGAAGTGAACGTAATAGAAAGAGAAGACGCTTATGTAAGGCTCTATTACTTGAATTTCCCTGATGTGGGTGCAGGAACTAAGGCATTAATGCAGAACCTGAAGATGAGCATTATTGCTGATGCCTCAATCAAGGCAGAAAGGATGATGGACCCAAAATTCATTAAAGCACTCAAGGAAAAATTTAACAGCAGGGCTGAAGCAGTCCTGGGAAAAGAGGTTCCGGACATGGACTCAAACACAAAGGCAATACTAATCTGCCTTTTACTGCAGGAAATGCTTGGGCTAGGGAAAATTGAATTCCTGCTCAATGACGCGAATCTGGAGGAAATAGTAATCAACTGCTCTAGTGAACCAGTCTGGGTATACCACAAGAAATGGGGCTGGCTCAAAACAAATGTTATACTTCAGTCAGAAGAAGAAATACAGAACTATGCAAGCATTATAGCAAGGAGGATAGGAAAACAGATAACAATTTTAAGCCCGTTACTGGACGCGCACTTGATAACAGGGGACAGGGCTAATGCAACCTTATTCCCCATTTCAAGCAAGGGAAACACTATAACAATAAGAAGATTCAAGAGAGACCCTTGGACTATTGTGGACTTCATTGAAACAAAGACTGCAACGCCTGAAACACTTGCCTTGCTCTGGATGGCCATTGAGTACGAATTGAATATCATATTCAGTGGAGGCACTGGTTCAGGAAAAACAACTGCAATAAATGTCTGCATGCCGTTCATCCAGCCCAACAACAGGATAATAAGCATTGAAGACACAAGAGAACTCACGCTCGCAAAGCACATGCACTGGGTTCCATTAACTACAAGAGAGCCAAATGTGGAGGGAAAAGGCGCAGTGCAAATGCTGGACCTCCTAGTCAATTCCTTGAGAATGAGGCCTGACAGGATAATTGTAGGGGAAATAAGAAGGGAGAGAGAGGCGGAAGTAATGTTTGAAGCAATGCATACTGGTCACAGCGTTTACACTACAGTCCATGCCAATACAGCAGACGAAACAATAAGAAGACTGATCAACCCCCCAATCAATATCCCAACCACAATGATGGATGCAGTGCACTTGAATGTAGTAATGTTCAGGAATAGAAGAACTGGGGTCAGAAGAATCCTCCAGATAGCTGAATTCATTGCAGAGCAGAGGGGCGCAGAACAGGAGACAGTGAAAGCAAACGTGCTTTACAGGTGGAGGGCAACAGGAGACACCATTGGAAGACACTCTGAAAGCATAAGGCTTTTCGATGAATTAAGCCTGCACACGGGCCTAACAATAGAGGAAATAAACCAGGAGCTTTCAGTAAAACAGAAGATAATTGAATGGATAATAAAACAGAAGATAAGGGGAATTGAAAGCATAGGAAAACTAATGGCAGAATACTACATGGACAAGGACAAAATAATCAGCTTAATGGAAAAAAACAAAAAGCCCGAGTTTGGTGAAATAATTGAATGAAAAGAAAAGGGAAATGATTCCATTCAGCTTCCTTCCCCCAAAAACGCTCAGGGGCATTGCAAGGCATTTCTTCAGGCAAGGCCTGTTCATATCAAAATCCTTCCCTTACCTGAAAACAGACTTGAAGCAAGCTGAAATGGATTTCGGAGACGAAGAGTACGGCGCAATAGCATTAATTCTATCAGTAGTTTATTTTTTGGTTATAAGCATAATTGTTTTTTTTGTAGCACAAAAATTCTCTCCAGAGAACGCGCTTGTATTAAGCATTACCGCAGGAGGCATTGTAGGATTCATGGTATTAATGCAAGTAATAATGTACCCGAAAATGGCAGTAAAAAAAAAAGTAAGGGAAATTGAAAGAAACCTTGTTTTCTCATTGCGCACAATGCTAGTGCAAATAAAATCAGGCGTAACATTATTTGACTCAATGAACATGATAGCAGAAGGAAATTACGGGCAACTATCAAAGGAATTCAAGAAAGCAGTAGACGAAATAAACACAGGGTCATTGGAAGAAGATGCCCTGGAAAAAATTGCAGAAAACAATCCAAGCCCTTTCTTCAGGAGGAGCATCTGGCAGATAGTGAACGGAATGAAGGCAGGCGCAGACGTAAGCAATTTAATGAACGAATTAGTTTCAACAATGATTAAAGAAGAAACAATCCAGATAAGGAAGTACGGGAATGACTTAAAAATGCTCTCGTTAATGTACATGATGATTGGAGTAATAGTGCCTGCACTAGGCCTTACCCTGTTAATAGTGCTATCATCCTTCCCGCAAATACAATTCGGAGAAATATTATTCTGGGGCCTGCTAGGATTTGTTGCATTAGGGCAGTTCATGTTTTTAGGCATAATAAAATCAAAGAGGCCAAACTTGGTTGAATGATAAGGTGAAAAAAAAATGTACCAGAGAATAGCAGCAATCCTGCCGAAAAGCATTACAGAAAAATTCAAGCAGGAGTTGGAGTATTTAGGCATTGACATCAATGAAAGAAAATTTGTTGGCTTCCTTGTGGTCTTCAGCCTTGCATTAAGCTTGGGCATAGCAGTAAACCTTTACTTATTCTTCCAGATTCCATTTATAATATCATTTGTGTTTTTTGCACTGCTCTTCTTTGGGGGGGTTTACGCCTGGCTCAGCATAATGAGCGAAAGCAAGGGAAGGTACGTTGAAAAAATTCTTCCTGATGCCCTTCAAATGATTGCCTCAAACATAAAGTCAGGCCTTACAACAGAAAGGGCACTGCTTGTTTCAGCAAGACCTGAGTTTGGGCCATTAGAAACAGAATTAAAGGAGGTAAGCAAAAGGATTGCAGCAGGCGAAAGAATTGAGGTAGCATTAATGCAGCTGCCAAAAAAGATAAGGTCAAAGATACTAGAGAGGACAGTGTGGCTTATCTCTAAAGGGATAGGGGCAGGAGGACAGATTGCTGATTTGCTCCTGAAGCTGTCAGATGACTTAAGGGAGGAGAACAGCCTGCAGGAGGAAACAAAAGCAAATGTCTCCATATACATAATTTTGATATTGTTTGCTTCGGCTGTTGGAGCGCCATTGCTCTTTGGCGTATCAAGCTTTATTGTCCAAGTGCTCTACAAGCAGATTTCAACTGTTCCCTCAGTCAGCCCTGAACTGCTCCAGCAGGGAGGAGGCTCTGCTGCAACCCCAATAATAAGTTCCTTCCTTGTTGGGAATAGGAATCCAATAAAGCCAGATTTTGCAGTAATGATTGTTTCAATAATACTGGTTGTAGGATCAGTTTTTGCTTCAATGACAATAGGCGTAATCAATACAGGTAAAGAGAAAGGCGGCTTCAAGTACATACTTCCATTCATCCTTATCTCTTTTGCGATATTCTTTGCTGTAAGAATCATGCTTGCAAGCGTCTTCGGGCAATTAGTCTAATTAAACAAATAACAAAAATAAAAGAAAAAGAAAAAAGGAAAAGGAGAAAAATTACACTTTTCCTGTGCATGTTGTTGTCTTGCTTCTTGAGAAACCATCTTTGTCAGTGTAAGCTACGCTGAAGTTTAGCCGGTAAGAATCGTTTGCTGTTCCAGTAAGAACAACAGAACATCTTGCTTGCGATGCTGCCGGCAGGTTTGTTGCAGGAGAACAAGTTCCAGCAACACTGGTGTAACTATTGCTTCCGACAGTTCCAGAGTCTAAAGTAAGAGAATAACTGTTCATTGTTCCAGCAGTTCCATTAGAAAATACTATGTTCATGTCTGTTGTGCCTACCTTGTGGTTGATTACAGGAATATCTGTTCCAAAGTTTCCGCAAGAGTTTGCTGTGGGCGTTCCGACCAAAATGTAGAGCACTGCTATTACAACCACAATTACCACTAGAGCCCAACCGTAGGTCATCAGGTATTCTAAGGCTGATTGTCCTTTTTTGTTAAACATTCTTTATCTTCCCTCCATTTCATTTTTTTTTACAATAATTATTTTAATTGAAGTAATGTTAATGATTAAAGACGCATCATATATAAATGTTTTGCGGTTTAAGAAAACAAAAACGCCTAAAAAAAGAGTTTTTGGCAAAAAAAGACGAAATCAATTTTAATTAGTTTATGTTTATTTTATTAGTTGCAAAAGAATTTAAAGGAAGGAACACGATGGCTGAAAGATCCATGATTAGAACGCGCACTGGCATTCCGGGCTTGGACGAATTAATGGATGGAGGCATCCCGAGAGGAAACCTTGTTGTGCTGGCTGGCGACCCTGGGTCGGGCAAAACGTGCTTCTGCCTTTCCTATTTATACCATGGGGCATTAGACTATAATGAGCCAGGCATTTACATAAGCTTGGAGGAATCAGTGGAAGAAATAGCAAGGGACGGAGTGCAGTTCGGGTGGGACATAAAGAAACTAATACAAGAAAGGAAACTCATAGTGGAAACAGTGGAATTGTATGATTTTGATAAATTAAAGAACTTGATTGAAGATTCAATCCAAGTAATTCAAGCTAAAAGGCTTGTCATAGACCCTGGGGTAATCTTCAGGCTCTACTTTGACAGAGAGCTGGATGCAAGGAAAAGAATAATGAGTTTAGGGAAAATGCTGAAAATGATTGACTGCACCACAATAATAACAAACGAAATTAATTTGGACAAGACCAGGAGTTTATTCGGATTAGAGGAATACGTTGCAGACGGGGTGATCCTTTTATACCACAGCAAGATAGAGAACAGGTTTGTGAGAAGTATAGGCATATTGAAAATGCGTGGGACAAGAATTTCGGAAAAGCTACACCCAATAATTATAAATAGTGAAGGAATAAAAGTATTATCAAAACAGGAATTATTCGAAGAATTCTGATTAAAAGGAATTAAAAATGGGCAAAAAGAAAAAAGCAAAAGTTAAAGCAAAGAAAAGGAAAATAAAAAAGAAAATCAGGCACAAAATCAGGAAGCCTGTCAAGAAGAAGAGAAGGAAAGCCATAAAAGAAATAAGGTCACTGATTAGAAGGGTCAGAGAGAAAAAAATAGAGGAAGCAGAAGAAGAACTCAAAAAAGGCAGGCTCAGCAAAAAAATAGAATTCACGGACGTAAAGAAGGAGCTCACGGAAGAAGAAGAACTCGCAGAATTATTGAGCCCGCGCAGGGGCTTGGACCTAAAAATACTTCAAATGCTTGAAGACCTCCCAAAAAAGCATTTTACCACCCTTCTTTTGGTTGAGCCCACAACCTTCTCGCGCATAAACATTGAATTAATAAGATTGTTTTCAGCTGAAACAGACAAGAAAGGAATTTATGTTACATTGAACAGGTCATTCCAGTTCCTGAATGAAGTGCTGAAAGCAGAGAAAATAGACATAAGCGCAATGCACTTCATTGACGGCATTACAAGGATTACTGGAAGAATAGAATTAGAGGCAAAGAACTGCCAGTACATTGAAAGCCCTAACAATCTGGTTGAATTAAGCCAGGCAATAGAAAACGCAATAGACAAGATGCACGGCATGCCGGCATTCCTTATATTTGACTCAATTTCAACCCTTCTGATATACAACAACATGGAGGCAGTGGAAAGATTCATTCATTCAATAGTAAGCAAGCTCCAGGAATCAAAATTAATGGGCTTATTTTTGATGGTGAAGTCGCCTGAAAAAGCTGACGTAATAAACACCATAAGCCAGTTCTGCGACAAAACCCTGGAATTGAACCACAGCGTGCCTAAAACACAATAAACTCTTTTGTCTTGAATCCAAAAAAATTCTTTGAAGAAGGAAGAATGCTTATCTTTACAGTGCCTTCTTCTTCAATTCCTTTAAGGTGGACGTCAGAAAGCTTCTGTATGAACCCAAAAACCTTGCTGTCATGAAGGCATGAGTCAATGCAGTGCAATGCAATTGCATTCCTTTTCTTTATCCTGCTGTGCTCAAAGAAAAGGAAATGATACAAGGTATTAGGGGAATTGAAGGCAAGGAAAGAGGAAAGCGAATTGAATGCCAGAAGATAAGGGCCTTTGAAGGAGTCAATAAAATCGTTCAATTCAGAGGAAAGGCTGTCATAAGACCGGGCTTTAGAATAACAGTCAATGAATTTCAGTTTTCCTAAATTAAGCCCAGGGCTTTTAAGCATTTCTTGGGATTGACCAAAAGAAAAATAAATTGCCGGAATTCCCGCTGAAAGGATTTCATTCAGAAAAGAGAGAGCGAAATGGTTTCTTGCATTGTTGGACTCGGAATCAAAGAGAATGCTTTTGCCTTTCAGGGAATCCAAAAGAAGGAATTTGCTGAATAATTTGCTTTCACTCATTTTCTGCGCCTTTCTTTTGCAGGGAAAAAATAATCTTTTGACCTGAAATGCTTGATGCACTTGAAGAAATGGAATTTTCAAGCAATTGAACCTCGTCAGTATTGCGCTCTATCCCCTGGGCGAGCTCTGAGAGCTCCTCCTTTTTTTCGTGCAGGCTCCTTTCAATCCCTTCAATGGTTTTTTCTATTTCAAGTATTTTCGAGGTAATGAAATGCTTTCTTAGGCCTTTCTCCAATTCAGAGAATTTCACTTCAATTGAATTGAATTCCCAGAAGAACTTGTCAAAAAAATTTAGGGAGAGAAGCCCTTCAATTGACTCAAGCTTTTTGTCCTTCTCCTTTTCCTTCAAGGAAATGGTTTCTTTTTCAATTAATTCCTTCAAGTAGGAGAGAATTTTTTTAATATGAAGTGCCTTGGGGTCGCGCTTCAATGCAGTGAAAGGGTCAGATGAAAGCGCAGTCAACACTTGGGTTTCTTCAGGCCCTGCCGGAAACTGCCCTGATTCAATTAACTGGCTCAAACGCTTTAAGGGCTTGTCGATTGGCGCAAAGAGCTCGAGGAGCTTTTCTTTTAGATCATTCTTTTTTCTCTCCAACTCATCAATTTCCTCGAGGACCCTGTTGCACTCTAAGGCCTCAGGCGAATTCTTGAGAGAAATAAGCCCACCAGTTGACTCCTTCAGTTTTTTTTCAAGTGAAGCCAGATTCTTTTCCTCTATTTTAACAGCCTTCTGTAATTCCTTGAGCTCAAACAATTTTTTCTGTATTTCAGCCAACCGGGATTTGAGCTGGGGCAAGAAAGACAAGCCCTTTTTTTCCTCGAAAAGCTTCCTTAAATCAACAAAAATTGAATTCAATTCCTTTATTTTTAAACCCAGCTTTTTCATTGGCTCTTTCAAGATAAAGCTTGTGTAAGCAATGCTTTTACCCAAAGAATTTATTTCAGATTCAAGCAGGGAAGAAGAATTCAAGCAGTAATTTTTTAGGGCATCATACTCCCTTGAAGAAGGAGGCTCTAATTTTTTTATGAGTGAATTAAGG
Organism: Candidatus Diapherotrites archaeon; assembly: GCA_040755695.1. Lineage (NCBI taxonomy): Archaea > Nanobdellati > Candidatus Iainarchaeota > Candidatus Iainarchaeia > Candidatus Iainarchaeales > Candidatus Iainarchaeaceae > Candidatus Iainarchaeum > Candidatus Iainarchaeum sp. Next base: position 190,090 of record JBFMAK010000002.1, read on the forward strand.
TGCTGCAAAAGGGTCTCCTTGCTTGTGGCCACAATCCTCCTGAGCTTGGGGTCTCCCTCCTCTATCTTAATATCAGTTGCCTTTAATTCATCCAAGGAAAGCCTGAGCTCCTTTACGTAATGCTTCACCTCAGAGAACTTAATTAATGAATTCTTCTCCAATTCCTCTTTTTCTTTTGAAACCCTTGCCTCAATAAAAGAGAGGAGCTCTGAAGGACTAGAGAATTCAATTTCTTCTTTCCCAGCTTCTTTTGCTTTAGGCTTTGGCGAAAAAATTCTTTTAAAGAAAGAAATTATGCCCTCCAATAAACCCATCCGAACCACGCAAAAAATTGAAAGGCAAACAAAATATAAGCTTATTTTTTCAAGAGAAAAAACAAAAACAACAGCAAAAGCAAAGGCAAAATTTTAAGGTCCAATTCAGGGAGCACTGCAACGCTTCTTTCAGGGAGAAGGAGTGAAAAAAAGCGCGAGTACTCATTGTTTGAAACAAGCTTTTCCTCAGGGCAGCTGCCAATAGAAGAAACCCTAGCTTTAGCCGTAACATAATAATTCTTTCCTTCAATCAAAGGAATTGTATTAGGGGAAAGATTTTGGCCAAAAACCTTCTGTTCCCCAAAAGCAATTGGAATATTATTGAAATCATAACCGCCCTGAATGAAAGAACCATTCTCATCGTAAAGAAAGAATCCAAAATCAATTTTTGGCTCCTGAAGGGCACACTTTTCATTTACGTTCTCTACAATTGCACTAAAATAAAAGTTCTGGTCTAAATGGCCTGAAACAGGCTGAATAAAGAAATCAGTGAACTTGATTACATCTGGGTTGTCAGGCTTTCCGGGCGTCAAATTAAGAATGCTGAAAGGGGCATCAGAATAGTCAAAAGCAATATTTGAGCCGTCATTCAATTCAACGTAAAGATAATAGCTGCCATTGAAAATATTGTGCGTGTCCAATGCAAAATAGCAGGTTGGATTTAAAGTGAAATCAGTGCTGCTGCATCCTCCCCAAGAGCCTGAAGGAGGAGCAAACAAATTCAAGTCCTTCACAATCAAGGTCATCCCATTCCCAGGGTTATTGTCTGCGTCATAGTATAGAGAGGCAGTTAAAGGCTGAGTGCTTGCTTGAGAGAAGGCATTCCACTGAAGGGTGCTTTCACCTGAAAGGCTTTCTCCGCCATTAGGGAAAACAACTTGCGCGGTCAAAGTAGACGGCGGGATGAAAACAGCATATCTCTCAAACCTGAAGCCTCTCACATCTATGTTTGTCCCTCCATCTTGCCATAAAGGATTGTCAGCATTGCCTGTTGTCCATACTTGATTGCTGTCTGTTCCCTGCCAGTTTGCTTTGTTAGAATTAGCATCATTATTATTACGTAAGTTCTGCATTACGTATCTGCTGGTACTGTTGGAGTCTGGTGATTTTACCCACAAAACATAGGTTTTGCCTGCAGTCAAAGTTTTTGAAGGAGAAAAAATTGCGGTCTTCCAGGAATACGCTGTAATGCAATCATTTTTGTTATAGATTACAGCATTAAAATCTGTTGTATTATCAGTCAAATTGGATAAAACTATATTTAGGTCGCCATTTGGTTTAGGGCTAGCTAAACTGCATCTAACATATATTCCCACGCTGTTGTAATCTAATGTTTCTTTCGCTATAAATTTTTCTCCGTAGGCATTAGTATCATTATTGCTTATGAATTCATCTAATGGCCCAAGACTGTATGGCTGCCCTTCACAGTTTCCGTCAGTATAACACACCAGAAAGATGGGGTCTCTTGCTTGGCTGACCCAAGACGAAGCTGTGTTCTGGCATTGAGTGTCATAATTTAAATCAAGGGTGTTATCAAAAGGAACTATATCAATGTTATCGTTAGCATGCCTAATGCTAATAAAATTTGAGGGGTCCCAAGGCAGGCCTGAATTATAGTCCACTACCACAGCATACTTTGTTCCAGCAACAAGATTTGCATCAGAACCATTGTAAGCGGAAGGAACATCAATTGAAGTCCATCCTGCGAGTGTTGCTTGAAAAGTATTTCTTGTAACCCACGCCCCGGAAGGATTGCCTGAAGCGTCAAGTGATTGAATGCCATAATTATAGGAAGGGGAAATTCCGCTTTCTACCCCAATATTTACGCTTATCCTGTTCACCTGCTTGCTGTTTTTTGCAGTGAAAATTCCAGCCCATTTAGTGAAATTAGAGTTATTTAAACTGCATGAAACTGAGGCAGTCATCAAGAATTCATTGCCGTAAAATTGTGGGCTGACAGAAAAAACATTACTAATCAAAAAAATTGAAAAGAACAAAACCAAGAACAATTTAATGCATTTAATCATAGCTTTAAATAAAAGGGCATTGGAGTATAAAATTTTTGCTGAAGAAAAGGGAAATTAAGGGAAATTACAATTAAATTAAAATTAACATTCAACCTAATCCTAAGTGAGAAAAATGAAAGCAATAATAAAAGAAAAAGAACTGGGAAAGCATTACTACATTCTTTCAGGAGGAAAAGGATTCTTGCAAAGGTATTGCGATTCAGGATTCAAGAGCAAGTGGACGGGGCTGTGGGAAAACGACCTGAAAATAATAGAATACTTTGCATTCAAGGCAATTGAAGAAGAAAGAGAGGAATGGCTTGGAGAAAAGAACTGCAAGAAAATTGAATACAACGGAGCAAAAGCAGTGCATTACTTTGAATTAGAGAATGGAGAAAAAATAAAGCAAAGCCTTCTTATGCCAGAGCACTCAAGCGCTCTCCAGATTGAAATGGAAAGCGAGAGAGAAAGAGAGTACGAATTTGAGGTGGCTGTAAATATAAGAAAAAGAGAGGAGAACTTCACTGAAAGGAAATACGAGGTAAAAAAGATTGGAAATACTGTGGAAGTAGGAAACGAGTTAGGGAAAGCCAGAATTGAAACAGCAAACTGCTCAATGGACTTTCTGCCGCAGGAATCCTATAAGACTCACAATCCTGGCGGAGAAAAAGAATCATGCTTTATTCCGGGAAAAATAAAAATAAACGGAAGCAAATTCTACATAACTATGTTTTGTGGCAGAGAAAATCAAGCAATAGAATCCTTTGAAGAGGAACTGAAAATAAAGGAAGCATTGTACGAGAAAACAGTTAATGGATTGATTGAATCAGACAATGAGGCTTTGGTTAAAGGATTCAATTGGGGCGTTTTAGGCCTGAAACTGCTTGAAAACAATGACTTGTATTATGCCGGCTACCCGTGGTTCCTGCAGTACTGGGGTAGAGACCTTTTATGGAGCATTCCTGCATTCCTTGAATTAGGATACTTCGAGAAAGCCAAAACAATACTAAGAACTCTTGCAGGGAAAGCAGCAGAAGGAAGAATCCCTAATTTCTTGGCTGCAGGAGAAGAAAGCTTTAATTCAATTGATGCCTCCCTGCTTTACTTGATTTCATTAGAAAAATATGTTCAGTTTTCTGGAGACAAAAACTTTATTGCAGAAAACTCTGCTACGTTTTTGAGGGCCTTAAATTTTGTGAGAAAACAGGACTTCGACAAGGATTTGTTTATAGAACATGATTTCAAGGAGAACGAGACATGGATGGATTCATACAACAGGAAAGACAAGGGAATAGAAATTCAAAGCCTTTACATTAAAGCATTAGAGGCATCAGCAAAACTGCTGCACTTCACAGGATCTCATGCACTCCACAAAGAATTAGAGAAAGAAACAAAGGAATTAAGGAAATTGTTGGAAGAAAAGTTTTTTGTTCCTGAAAGAAGGTTTTATGCTGACAGGATAATTGCAGGGCAAAGGGATTCAGTGAAAACATCAAATGTACTTGTGCCCTTAATGTTAGGGCAATTAAAGCACAGGGAAATAATAAAAGAATTTGAGTCAGAGAGTTTCTCCTGCAAGAAAGGCATAAGGACAAGGGCAAGAGGGGAAATGGATTATGCGCCCAATGCTTACCATAAAGGCCAGGCCTGGAGCCTGACAACAGCCTGGATGAGCATGGCGGAATTCACTCAAGGCAATGCAGGGAAAGGCTGGAATTACGCAAAAATACTGATTGAAGACTTGGAGGAAGACTGCATTGGGGGAATCGGAGAAAGCTGGAATTCCGAGAGCTTTAAACTTGAAGGCTGCGGAATGCAGTTATGGGCTCACTCATTATTAACTCAAATAATAGATGAATTCCTTTTGGGAATCAAAGTGGATGCAGCCAAAAAGATGGTTTTAATTAAACCGCAATTCCCTGAAGGAATGAATTACATAAAAAGATGGAAGAGGATAGGAAGAGAATGGACTGAAATAGAAATAAAGAAGACAAGAAAAGAAGACTATTTGGTTAAAGGAAGCAACAAAAAAATAAAGGCAAAATTAATTGAAGGCTGAAATTAAAAATCAAATTCAAATCCCTTTAATTCCTTCAGCTTCTGCCTGAACAAGTCCTTTATTTCCTCAAGCCTTTCAGGAGTCTTTGCCTCAAACCTTAAAATCAGGGCCGGCTGAGTGTTTGAAGCCCTCATTAAACCCCAGCCGTCAGAATACTGAACCCTGATTCCATCAATCTCAATTAATTCTACTCCCTTCTCTTTCCTGAAAGACTTCCTCAATTTTTCCACTGCCTCAAACTTTTTTTCGTCAGCGCAATTCACCCTTATCTCAGGAGTAGAAAAATATTTGGGGACATCAGCAAGCATTTCACTTAAACTCTTGTCAGAAAAGGAAAGCAGTTCAAGCAATTTGCAGGCAGCATAAATTGCATCGTCAAAGCCGTAATAATCATAAGCAAAAAAGGTGTGACCAGACATTTCACCCCCCAAAGGAATCTTTTCCTCCTGCATCTTCTGCTTTATGTAAGAATGACCTGTCCTGTACATTACAGGAATCCCCTTGTGGGCCTTAATGTCTTCAATCAAGGCCATAGAGCATTTTACTTCAAACAAAATCTTTGAATTAGGCTTCTTTGCCAAGAGCTGCCTTGCAAGCAACAAAAGCACAATGTCTGCCTCAATCCTCTCGCCTTTTTCATTTATGACCCCAATCCTGTCAGCATCACCATCAAAAGCAATGCCTACATCAGCATTCTCGCTTATTACAGTGGACTTCAATTCCTCAACATATTCTTTCACTACAGGGTCAGGCAGGTGATTAGGAAAAGTGCCGTCAGGCTCACAGTAAAGCTCTACAACCTCAAATCCTAATGAACGAAGAAGCCTTGGGGCAACAATTCCTGCTGTTCCATTGCCTGCATCAACAACAACCTTCAATTTCCTTTCATAATAAAACTTGTTCCTTAATTCATTCAAGTAAGGCTCAATAATGTCCTTCTGCATAATAGAAGAATTTTCTTTCACTTTACGGAACTTCTTTGCTTCAATTAACTTCTTCACTTCCTGAATCTGCTTTCCAAATATGGGCCATCTGTCAATACACATCTTAAAGCCGTTGAATTCAGGCGGGTTATGAGAGCCAGTGACTATTATTCCTCCATCAGCCTTGAAGTGTACAATAGCAAAATAAAAGAGTGGAACAGGAACAACTGAAACATCAATTACCTCAATTCCGGAAGAAAGGAGGCCTGAAATTACTGCTTTAGCATAAGACTCAGAGCTCGGCCTGTTGTCCCTTGCAACAATGAACTTGGGCTTTCCAAAGGAAAAGCCTTTGTGCTTGAAATAAAAGGCAGCAAAGCCTTTAGCAATCAATTCAGCAATTTCGGGGGAAAGGTCCCTGTCAACCAAACCCCTTACGTCATACTCCCTGAAAATAGAAGGATTAAGTTTCATAACACAAAACCATTAATCTTATTAAATGCAAAGTAATTAAAGAATTATGCAGGCAGGAAATCAAAGCAAAAATGAATTCCGCAAAGACTACTTATTGGACGAATGGGTTATAATTGCAGCCAACAGAGCTAAAAGGCCATCAGACCTGAAAGAAATAGAGCAAAGGAAAGAAGAAGACAAAAAGAATTATGATCCTCAATGCCCTTTCTGCCCAGGCAACGAAGCAATGACCCCGCCAGAAACATACAGGGCAGGAGGAGAAAAATGGGGCCTGAGGGTTTTCGGCAACAAGTTTGCAGCAGTAAGCCCAGAAACAAAAGCAGTAAAAGAAAAAAAAGACTTCTACGAAAACATTACTGCCTTCGGATACCATGAACTTGTAGTGGAAACACCAGACCACGGACAGGAATTCTACGATGAAAGCCCAGAACAGATAACAGAGCTCTTCAAGTCATTCCAGAAAAGGACAGAAGCAATGAAGAAAAAAAACGGGGTGAAATACGTTTTATGCATAAAGAATTACGGGAGGGAATGCGGAGCATCATTAAGCCACACCCACGCGCAAATAATAACCTTTCCAATAATCCCTCACAGAATACAGCACGAACTGGACTCAGCAAAAGAATATTATAAGAAAAAGAAGAAATGCATTTACTGCGAGATAATAAAAAAAGAAATTCAGACAGAAAGAAGAATTTTTGACAAAAAGCACTTTGCAGTAATTGCACCTTACGCCTCAAAATGGCCTTATGAGAGCCTTATACTCACCAAAAAACATTATTCCTCGCTGCAGGAATTGAATGAAGAGGAATTAAGGGAGTTGGGTGGCACAGTGAAGGAGTTGTTCAGCAAATACTCTGAAATAATTAAAAGGCCTCCATTCAATTTCGTTCTCCATCAGAATTTAAGCAAGATTCCGCACTACCACTTTCACATTGAAGTATACCCTAACGTGCACAAGGTTTGGGGAGGAGTGGAAAAAGGCGCAAGCATTGTATTGAACGAAGTGCCACCTGAAATGGCAGCAGGCTACCTGAGCGGCAGAACAAAAGACAATATTTAATTTAGTAGGTAATTAAATAATGACCAAAGAAAAAGAAATGAAAAACTTTCATAAGTGGGAAATCAGAGGAGAAGACAGAAAAGCGAAAGAACGTATTAGATACCTCCAACAAAAAGGACTTCTTTAAAACAAATTTTACAAAAGTTTAAGAAAGCATTGAGTATAATATATAGGGCAAAAAATGAACTCCAAAGAAGAATTGGCTGTAATAGAGGTAAGCTATGAGATAGGAAACAAGATTGGAGGAATACACACAGTGCTCAGCAGCAAGGCCCAGAAGATGAGGGAAAACCTGAAAGAATACCTTGCAATTGGGCCATACTACGAAAAAAAAGCGCAAGTGGAATTCGAAGAAAAAAAGCCTGACGCAAAACTGCAGAAGATATTCACTGAAACAGAAAGAGAGTCAGGAGTGAAATGCTATTACGGGCAATGGATTGCAGCAGGCCACACGGAATGCATTCTTGTAGATTTCAGCTCTTTGAAAGGACAAGCAAACCAAATAAAAAAAGAATTATGGGACTCATTCAAAATAGACTCCTATGTTTCGGACGACTGGTTCAATGAACCCATTGTGTGGGGCAGGGCAACAGGAATACTCATAGAAAAAATCATCAAGCACGACTACTCTAATGAAACAAAAGTAATAGTGCACTTGCATGAATGGCTGAGCGGAGCAGCACTCCTTTACCTCAAAGAAAAAAAAGTCAAAGCAAAAACAGTATTCACAACCCACGCAACAGTCTTAGGAAGGACAATAGCAGAAACCAAAAGAGAAGACTTATACGAATTAATAGAAGAAGGCTTCAAGGAAAAAAAGCCTGCAGGAAACGAGCTGGCGTACAATTACGGAGTGCAAGCAAAGCATTTAACAGAAAAAGCCTGCGCCTTAAATGCGAACGTCTTCAGTGCAGTGAGCGAGGCAGTGTCAAAAGAAGCAGAATTCATTCTGGGAAAAAAGCCTGATGCAATTCTTCCAAACGGACTGGACATGGAGCAGTTCCCGATAATGGAAGACCTCTCCATACTACACAGGCAGTACAGGAACAGGATCAGGGCCTTTGTGGAAGCATACTTCAGCCCTTACTATAATATTGAAGTCGAAAACAGCTTATTCTACTTCATTGCAGGCAGATATGAATTCCACAACAAAGGCATTGACTTGTTTATTGACGCATTAGGGGAATTGAACAAGAAATTAAAAGAAGAGAAGACAGAGAAAACAATTGTTGCATTCGTATGGATTGCAGCAGACATTAATTCAAGAAACCAGACAGTAATGGAAAACCTGGCATTATATCAAATGATAGAAGACGCATTAGAACAAGAAACACCAAAAGTGCAAAGGCAGATATTTGAGGCAATAGTGCAAGGAAAAGACTTGAACAAGAGTGCTTTATTTGAAGAAGAATTTTTGGACAACATAAAGAAAATTGTTTTAAGGTTCAGGAGCCACAGAGGACAAATGCCCCCAATATGCGCATTCAATGTAGACGAAAGGGATGATATCATTCAGTCAATAAAAAGAAATGAGCTCCTTAACAGAGAGGAAGACAGGGTGAAAGTAATATTCTATCCAACCTACTTGAGCCCAGCAGACGGCCTGATAGGACTGAATTATTATCCCGCAATAATAGGCTCGCACTTGGGCGTATTCCCCTCATACTACGAGCCATGGGGTTACACCCCTTTAGAAACAGCTGCCCTCGCTGTGCCTTCAGTCACAACAGACTTAGCGGGGTTCGGTCAATTCATTGAAGAAACACAGAAAAAGAAAATCAAGGGGGCAATTGAAGTGCTTCACAGGAGAGGAAAGACAAGAAAAGAAGAAACAATGGAATTAGTGCACTTAATGCACTCCATCTTCAAGATGAGCAAGCAGGAGAGAATGGACAGAAAGATTGCAGCAAAAGAGCTTGCCTCGCTTGCAGACTGGAGCAAACTCATACACAATTACCTGCACGCATACGAATTAGCTTTAAGCAAATAAATAACCAGAATTAAGAATAAAATATAAAAGAAAGAAAAAGGAAAAAATTATTCTGTCAGGAAGAACCTGTTGCCGTTGATGCCTATCTTGCCTTCTCTTGCAAGCCAGCCTAAAGCGCCGTAAACGTGCTCTGCCCTCAGCTTTGTTGCCTTTCCTATGTCGTGCACTGTCATTGACTTCTTGTCTTTCAGGGCGCCCCACACAATTCCTGCCTTAGAGCCGAAAAATTCATTTGAATTCATTTTGCTTTTCACCTCTTTTCTTTCATTACAACAAAAAAAAAAAATTCATAATTAATAGGGATAACAGTTTTATAAGCTTTATGTAAAATTAATTAATTTGATGCAAAATGCCAATTGAAAAGCTTTTTTTTATTGATGTTGATGGGGTCCTAACAAAAGGGAAAGACCCTAAAATCAATGAAAGAGCAGTTCAGGCAGTGGCAAGGCTTGCAAATAAAGGCTACAGGGTCGCATTCATTACGGGAAGGAGCGGTCCATGGATTGAAGGAGACATAGGGGGAAGAGAAGAAGCATTAATGCCGGCACTCAAAAAATTTGGCATTGAAAAAAAAGTTCTTGTTTTCTGCGAGGACGGCTTTTACTTATGGCACAAAAAAAAGCCATTATACGACCCCACAGCCCAACCTCACCTGAACAGCTTTTTTAGGGCAAGAGAAATACTTTCAAAAGAAATAGAAAAAGACCTCAAGAAAAACAAGGTAAGAACAAAAGATGCAACCTGTGAATCCCAAGGAAAATTTATTCAGAACAGGTTTGAGTTTGCAAACGGAGAAAAAAAAGAGGACTTGGTGAACTCAATTAATGGAACAGTCCAAAGGCTCAAAAAAGATGGAGTGCTTGACCAGAAAATAAGCTATATTGAAGTCACCAGGAATGGCGTTAATGTTTTCCCTCAAATTCTCTCAAAAGCAAATGCAGCAAGGCAGGCATTAAAATACTGGGGCCTTAAAAGAAATTTTACTGGAAGGGCGTACGGCGACAGGATAAGAGACTACAAGATGGCTTTAGGCACAAAAATAAAATTCATTAGAATTGAAGACCCAGAGCAATTCATCAAAGAATTGAAATTCATTGAACTGAAAATTCAAGCAAGAAAAATAAAAGGCTCTTGGGCAAGAATTAAGAGAACTTTCCCCCAAAAAATCAGGAAAAAAGCCAAACAATTCTTAGGGATTAAAAGAATTCCTCATTAATACTTCAAATCAATTCCTTCCAAGCAATTTAGCCCAAAAGCCCTGGGGCTTCACTTTCTCGTGGGTCAACTGCTGTTTAAGGTCAGACAAACAGTTCATGTAATTCAGGAAGGCATCATAAGGAGAAGAATAAGGATTAAAGTATTTATGGACGTCACCGTCAGCAAACCATTTAGTGCACATGTAATAAAAGTGGTCGCTTATGCCCAGCTTCCTCCAGGAATCAATCAAGGAAGAATTCCTTGAATTAACTGCATTTAATTCAATGGATTTCAATTCAGCGAAAGCCTGCCTCTGCATTTCATTCTCAAGCCAGGCAGAAAGGTCTCTGTGCACGTCAGCCCAAGAAGCAGTGTAAGGAACATCGAATTCACCAACAGGCTTATACTTCTCAAGAATCTCTGAAGCAGTGCAGAACTCCAAGTTCTTGTACTTCAATGCCTCTGCTGGCAGGTGGTCAAGAAAATCAAATATGCCTGTCTCAGGCCACTGGTGCTCTCCAAAAGTCTCGTAATCCATGAACAAGTTAATGTTTGTCCCGTCACAGGCAGAAAGCCAGGAAGCATACTTGTCTGCAGTCAAAGGCCACTCGCTCCAGTCCCTAGTAGAAAACCGGAAAGCAATGTCGTCTGAAAGCTTGTAATTCCTTAATAAGGTTTTAATCTTTGAGCCCTTTGCAGTGTAAAGATGATTAGGAGACCTCCAGGCAAGCACATTAGACAAGCCCTCAGAAATAATTGCATTATAGCCTAATTCTCCTGCAATCCTTGCAATGTCATTGGAGTACATTGCCTCAGTGTTCCTGAATACCTTAGGTTTTACACCGAAAAGCTCTTTGAACTTCTTTGAATGCAATTCTATTTGCGCCTTGAATTCTTTTTCTGAGATTAAATAAGCAAGAGAATGATAGTATGTTTCATCAAACAATTCCACATTGCCAGTGTCCACTAAAGCCTTAAAGGAATCAATTATTTTGGGATTGAATTCAGCTAACTGGTCCAAAAGAATGCCTGTAATGCTGAAGCAGAACTTGAACCTTCCATTATGCCTTTCAATCAATTCAAGCAATTTCCTGTTTGTGGGCTCATAGCATTTCCTTATTATCCTCCCCAAATAGAAATTGTTTGCATTCACATCAAAGTAATCATGGTTCTTTCCTATATCAAAGAAACTGTACTTCCTCAGCCTGCAAGGCTGATGCACATGAAAATACAAGCAAATTGACGGCATTCATTAACCCCCAAATCATAATTAATTAATTACTTCCTTGTACACGTTAATGCAGTTTTCTGCTACCTCATCCCACGAGAATTTCTGCACTTCATGGAAGCCGTTCTGGCTCATTGAATTCTTCAAGGCATTGTAGTGCAGTACCCCCAAAATCTTGTTTGCTAATTCATCTGAATCCCAGAAGTCAGCCTTCATGCAGTTCTGGACGACCTCAGCAACCCCAGCCTGCTTTGAAATAATTACTGGGGTATGAGAAGCCATTGCCTCCAAAGCTGTAAGGCCGAAAGGCTCTGCAACAGAAGGCATTACATAAACATCAGCAGAAGAATAATACTTTTGGACATCCTCCCTGAAGCCTGCAAAAACAATCTTATCAATTATGCGCATTGCAATTGCTTTATTGATTAATTGGGGCAGCATGTCCCCATTCCCCACAACAACGAATTTAACATTAGGGTCAATCTTCAGCACCCTGTAAGCAGCCTCCAAAAACCAGTCAGGACCCTTCTGGATTGTAAGCCTGCCCAAAAACAAAACAATCTTTTCTTTCACTCCAACCTTAGGTTTGTCTTTCAAAACATAATGCTCTTTATCCAAGCCATTGTACACAACCCTGATTTTTTCTTCCGGTATGTTGTACCGTTCAATCAACTGGTTCTTCATGTAATTGCTGATAGTAATGACCTTGTCTGCTTCATGAAGGCCTCTCCTCTCAATTTCTTTTATATTGTGATTCGGGTTTAATGAACCTGTCCTGTCGTATTCTGTTGAATGAATTGTTACAACCAAAGGCTTTCTCTTGATTTTTTTGAGTAGGATGCCTGCGGGATAAGTCATCCAGTCATGGCAGTGAATTAGATCGCAGGCCTCGCCCTTGACCTTGTGCACTGAAGCAACAGTGTAATCCCTGACCTTAGAGAAAAAGTCAAGGCCGTAGGCCTGCTTGCTTGAACCAACTTTTGAACCAGCTGAATGAGAAGTGCTTAATTCAATTGAAGGATTGTAAGGTGTTAAATCAAAACCCTTTATGTCAAAGAGTTTAACGTGAGAGTAACTGCCGTCAGCCTGAACCACATTAACAAAGCCAGGCTTTATTTCCATTCCAGTGTGAGGCATTACAAAGGTTACTTTCACGTTCTTATGGAACAATGCCTTGGTGAAGCCATATAAGTAAGTGCCTAAGCCGCCTGACTTGAATGGAGGAAACTCCCATCCAAACATCAGTACCTTCATTGTTCCCACACCTAGGTAAACCTGTGCTGAGCAATTCATTCTGGCCAGAATTGCTAGTTCAAAAAATATTGGTTCAATTCTATAATAGCATTACCAGAATTTAAATTTAACCCTGAAAGTTCACGGGAGATGCACTCTTTAGAAACTATTTAAAAAAAGCTTTTAACATTAATTAAAAGCATGGAAGTTAACGCAATTTATGAAGGAGACAATCTGGAGATCTTGAGCAAGTTTTCAGATAAAAGTGTAGACTTAATTTATGCTGACCCGCCTTTTTTTTCTAATAAACATTATGAAGTTATTTGGAATAACGGTGCTGAAAAAAGGGCATATAAAGACAGATGGCTTGGCGGAATAGAACATTATATTTCTTGGATGGAACCAAGAATAAGAGAATGCCAGAGGGTTTTGAAAGACAGGGGAAGCATGTATTTACATTGTGATTGGCACGCAAATGCACACCTACGAATTTTAATGGATAAAATTTTCGGGAAAAACAATTTTGTAAATGAAATAATCTGGAGATATAGAAGATGGCCTTCAAAGCAAAATGCTTTCCAAAGAATGCATGACACTATTTTATTTTATAGAAAAAATAATAAAAAAGAATTTCAAATGTGGAAACAACAATATGAAGATTTATTGGAATCCAGCAAAAAGCAATGGAAAGGAAAATTAAGAGTTGACAGAAAAAGTGATAAAGGAACAAGATTTAGTGAAACTTTGGGTAAAAAATCACCTGGTGTTCCAATGGCTGATGTTTGGGAAATTTCTCAAATAACAGCTCCTTTCTCAGAATATTTAGGTTACCCGACTCAAAAACCAGAAGCTCTTTTGGAAAGAATTATTAAAGCAAGTTCAAACAATGAAGATATTATTTTGGACCCCTTTTGTGGTTGTGGGACAACAATAGTTGTTGCTCAAAAACTTGGCAGAAAATGGATTGGAATTAATGTAAGCCCCACTGCCTGCAAATTAATGAAAAAAAGAATGCAAAAAGAATGTTATGTTAATGCTAATTTAATAACCGGAAAAGTGGATTTAAACTATATAAAAAATCTCGAACCCTTCGAGTTTCAAAACTGGGTTGTTACAAGCAAGTTTCTTGGAAAAGTCAGTGACAGAAAAAGCAGCGATATGGGAATTGACGGTTTCACCCCACAAATTGCAGGGGGTTATCCTATTCAAGTCAAGCAAAGCGAAAATATTGGAAGGAATATAATAAACAATTTTGAAACAGCAATGAGAAGAATAAAGAAAAACAAAGGATATGTTGTTGCATATTCTTTTGGGAAAGGAGCCTACGAAGAAGTAGCACGAGCAAAAAACCAAGAATGACTAGAAATCGTTTTGCGGACAATAAAAGAATTGCTTGAAGGGAAGATTGAATAAAATTACACTAATTCTAATTGCAAAACGAAAACAATTAAATAATCCTTCAACCAATTTAATTCAGGAAGGAATTGAATGAACAAAAAATACGATGTGATAACAATAGGCTCTGCTTCAGAGGATGTATTCATTAAATCTGAATTATTCAAGATTGCCCCGTGCGTTAGAATAGAAGGACAGACAAATATCTGCCTTCCTTATGGAAGAAAAATAGACTTGGAGGAACTGCAATTCGGTTTAGGAGGAGGGGCATTCAATACTGTTATAGGCTTTAAAAGGCAGGGCTTAAAGGCAGCGCCATTGCTGAATTTAGGGAAAGACCTGGCAGCAGAAAAAATAAAGGAGAAATTAAAGAAAGAGGGCACTCCAACACAATTAATAATGCAAGACGAAAAACACCTTTCAGGATTCTCAATAATAATAAGGAGGGCAAGAGGAGACAGGACAATCTTAGTTTACAGGGGGGCAAACAACCACTTCAAAGCAAGGAAAATAAAATGGAACGAATTAAAAAAAAGCAGATTCTTCTACATAAGCAGTTTTGGCTCAGAAGACAGAGTGCTTGAGAAATTATTTGCCTTTGCAGGAAAGAATGGAGTGAAAATTGCCTTCAATCCAGGCTCGGAGCAGAGGAAAAAAGCAGAAAAAATGAGGGAAATTCTTGCTGGAACAGAAATACTTTTTTTGAATGAAGGGGAAGCGCTTTCATTTGCCTGCGAAAGGACAGTAAAGGAAGCAGCAAAAAAATTGAATGAATTAGGGGCAAGAATTGTTGTAGTAACCCAAGGCCCAGAAGAAGTAATATTATATGATGGAAAAAAATTCTATTCAAGAAAGCCTTTCCCGATAAAAGCAAAAGACACGACAGGTGCAGGGGACGCCTTCGGCTCAGGCTTCACGAGCGCCCACATAAAAGGCCTCCCAGTAAAAAAGTGCATTGAATTCGGTCTTGCGAGCGCGTGGAGCGTAATAAACGAAATAGGAACAACCCAAGGCCTCCCAACACAAAAAGAAAGCCAAAAAATAATAAAGAAGAATTCATGAAAAATCTTCTTTTCTTCGAATTTGCCCGAAATCCCCAATTATTGCAATTACTTTTTTTGTTTTTTTATCGAACACGGGCAAGAACGCATCGTCGCTTATAAAGTAACCTTTTTTACTGCCTATCTCTATTTGCCTTTGCATGTCTTCCTCAAATTCTGTTAACTTTTTGCTGTTTATTCCTTTGAAGTCTATTACATCAAGTTTTGTCAAAAAGAAGCTTGAAATTTTATCTTTTCTTTTGAGGGGCCTAATGGTCGGAATAATCCTTAAGCCAAGCTTTTTATCTCTGTTCAGTTTTAATAATTCTTTCATTAAAAGCCATTGCTTTTTTGGGGGCAGCCAATGGCCGTACCATTGCATGCCTTCGCGAAATTCTTTTTCAGCAAAAACTCTTTTCTTAATTTTTTTAGCTTTTTTAACAGCCACTTCAACTTCAAAAACCTTTCCTTCCACACCAGATCCTAAATATTTTTTTCTTTCAATGCCTTCAATTTTTCTGGGCTTTAAGCCGCCGTGCAATACAATTAATTTCCTTCTTCCACTTTTCCCATTCATTAAATTCAACCAATTCAAGTGCCTGCAATTATTATTTCAAACAGCATACTCTTAAAAGAATTTTCTTAGAAGAGTTTTTAGGGCGAAGAGGAATGGTTGACTTCGGGAAGATTTGGGCTGCAATCAAGAAAGAGCTTGAATTCTTCACGCCTAATTCTATGAGGTACGAGCTTGAAAGGCACAATGGAGCAGAATGCGCTGCAGTGCTTTTGGCAGACGTAAAGCACCCGGACCATTACTTTTACCTGCAGGACGGAGTGCCAATAAAAAGTCTGTGCGATTTAGAGCTTATACTGAAAGAGATTCCGGCAGAAACCTTTGCTTTCCATGTGAAAGAAGGAAAAAACGACTTCAGCGACTGGGTGAAAAACATTATTGGAGACACAACCCTTGCAGGCAAGATGCAGAAATTAAGCACACAAGAAGAAATGGCCAAAGCTGTAAGCATCAGGGTGGAATACATAAAGAAAAGGGCAGAACAAAGGTTTTGAAAACATATTAATTTAAATATAACTTATTGTATAATTATATTGGTGATATAATTATGGTTGAGATTGTTGTTACAGTAAGAAGGTGGGGAAACAGCATTGGGCTCACTTTACCAGCTAATGCAGTTGAAAAAGAAAAAATTCATCCGAACGACAAAGTTGTTTTGGTTGTAAAAAAGGCAGTTCCAATAAAAGCCCTTTTTGGAACACTTAAAACAAAAAAAGACACTCAAAAAATTAAAGACGAACTCAGGGAAGGGTGGAACTAATGCAGAAATTTTTTGCAGACAGTTATGCAATAATAGACTACCTTAAAGGGAACAAGAAATTAAAAAAATACTTTGAAGAAAGCGAATTAATTACAACGAAACTAAACCTGATGGAAGTATATTACAGTGCGCTGCTTGAATCAACAGAAGAAATGGCGGAAAAATACTATGATTCTTTCTTGGATAAATGCGTTGAAATAGAAGACAATACAATAAAAGCGGCAATGAAATTAAGATTCAAAGAAAAAGCAAAAAAACTATCTTATGTGGATGCTGCTGGCTATCAAATTGCATTGGAAAGAAATATAAAATTTCTCACGGGCGATGAACAATTCAGGGAAATGAGGAATGTCGAGTTCATAAAATAAGAAGAGAATAAAATGGAATTAGAAGAATTAAGCTTAAAAGAAAAAGAAACACTAATTGTATTATTGAAAAAAAACAGCACAATAGAAGAAATACAAGCGCAGGCAAGGCTTTCATTCACTGAAGCAAGGGATGCAGTAAGGGAATTGCTCAAAAAAAAGCTGGTGAAGAAAACAGAATTTCCCACAAGATATTCTCTGGGCGCGGGAATCAAAAAAAAAGTTTCGGAATTAAAGGAGAGGCTGGATTGGAGCGAACTCCAAGGAGAAGAAAAGCTGTGCAGGGTAAAATAAAATTTTTTGTTGTGGCTCTGGCTTTAATTGCATTAGTCAACCCACTTGTTTTAGCAGAGGAAAGCCTGCAGGAGAGAATTGAAAATGCATTCAATGAAAAAGGAAAGCCTACAACAGAAACATTAGAATTAATTGAAAGAGCAAATGAATACAGCGAGAAAGTGCCTGACAGCATTAAGGCTGTTTTCGGGAGCGAAAGAATAAATGCAGAAATCGAATTGAAGAACGGAGAAAAAGAAAGGATTGGAATAGAATTAAGGAACGCAAAAATCAAGGCACTCCAGAAAGGCTATCTGAAGAACGCAACAATAGAGGCAAAAACAAACGAAGAAACAGTCCAGAGAATAATTATGGCAGAAGACAAGGCAAAAGAATTAAAGAAAGCACTGGATGATGGAAGCATAAGCTATAAACCTATTGGAATAATTTCAACAGCAAAAATCACTATAACAAAATTCTTGTACGATGCATTCAGCTTTATTACAGGCAAGGTAAGCCTAACAGAATTGCATCGCTTATTGCCGTAATTGAATTGACGATTAACGTAGTATTTATATTTTGTTGCATTGAAAAAGTGTTAAAATCAAAGGACTAAATATGAAGGAAGAAAGAGAAAAGAAAGAGAAAATTGAGAAAAGCTCTGATATGAGCGGGTTCTACAGCAAAAGCCTGGAGGAAAGGCTTGAACTGGTGAAAGAGTTCTCTGGATTAAGCGAGGAAGAATTAGGGCAATTGAAAGAATTTGGGGCATTAGACTTTGATGCTGCAAACAGGATGACAGAAAACGTGATTGGAACAATGCAACTGCCTTTAGGCATTGCCACAAACTTCAAAATTAATGGAAAAGATTATCTCATACCACTGGCAATAGAAGAGCCCTCTGTCATTGCTGCAGCCTCAAATGCAGCAAAGATTGCAAGGAAAGCCTTTGGATTTAAAGCAGAGGCAACACAGCCAATAATGATAGGCCAAATACAATTAACTGCAAAAGACTTAAAGAAAGCAAGAAAAGAAATCAACGCAAGAAAAAAGGAATTGCTCGAGAAGGCAAACCAGGCAGACATTGGCCTTGTGAAGGCAGGCGGGGGGGCAAGGGAATTAATTATAAGGGAACTGAAAGGAAAGAAAGAAAAGTTCCTTGTACTGCACTTGCTCGTGGATGTAAGGGACGCAATGGGAGCAAACGCAGTCAATACAATGTGCGAAAAAATTGCCCCAAAAATAGAGGAAATAACTGGAGGCAAAGTAAGGCTTAAAATACTTTCAAATCTGGCTGTTTACAGGACAGCAAAAGCAAAAGCAGTATTCACGAAAAAAGCCTTGGAGGAAAGCTTCAAGGAATTCCAAGTGAGCGGAAAAGAAATAGTGAAATCAATAATTCAGGCATTCGAATTAGCAGAAATTGACGCTTTCAGGGCATGCACCCACAACAAGGGAATAATGAACGGAGTGGACGCAGCAACAATTGCAACAGGAAATGATTGGAGGGCAATAGAAGCAGGAGCACACGCCTTTGCGTGCTGGAAGAATAAATCCTACAAGCCTCTAACAAAATTTTATGAAGACGGAAAAGGGGACTTGGTTGGAGAAATTGAACTGCCCCTTGCACTTGGCCTTATAGGAGGCGCAACAAAAAGCAATCCAATTGCAAGGATTGCAGTAAAAATCTTGGGAGTGAAAAGCTCAAAGGAATTGGCAGGAGTAATTGCGTCTGTGGGCTTAGCAAACAATTTCGCTGCATTGAGAGCTTTAGCAACAGAAGGCATCCAGAAAGGCCACATGAAACTGCACGCAAAAAACATTGCAGTAATGGCCGGAGCAACAGGAATGCAAATAGAAAGCATTGCAGAGCAAATGATAAAAGAGAAGAACATTTCAATGGAAAGAGCAAAACAATTAATACAAAATTCGAATCAATAATGTTTATTAAAAAAAGAAAATAAATGATTATTATGCACGAAAAAACAGGAATTATAGGATACGGGGCTTACGTGCCCAGCCTCCGGATTACAGTGGAAGAAATTGCAAGGACATGGAAGAAAGACGGAAAAAAGATTGCCTCGGGATTAGGAGTAACAGAAAAAGCAGTTGCCTCTTTTGATGAAGACGCCTGCACAATGGCAGTAGAAGCAGCACGGACAGCAATAAGAACAGGAAAAATTCACCCTCAAAAAATCGGGGCATTATACGTTGGATCAGAAAGCCATCCCTATGCAGTAAACCCTACAGCTTCAACTGTCTGCGACGCAATAAATGCAGGCCCAGACTTAATGGCAGCAGACCTGGAATTTGCGTGCAAGGCAGGGACAGCAGGAATGCAGGCATGCATTGGGTTAGTTAAAAGTGAAATGATTGAGTACGGGATGGCTATAGGAACAGACACAGCACAAGGCAGGCCTAATGATGCATTAGAATTCACTGCAGGCTCAGGCGCAGCAGCAATAATAATTGGAAGAAAAGAAAAAGAAATAATTGCAGCAATAGAAGATACCTATTCTTTCACTACTGATACGCCAGACTTCTGGAGGAGACAGCACGCAGAATTCCCAAGGCACGCAGGAAGGTTTACTGGAGAGCCAGCATACTTTCGGCATGTTATTTCAGCAGCACAAAAAATAATGGAAAAAAATTCAATGAAAGCAGAAGACTTCAAGCACGCAGTATTCCACCAGCCTAACGCCAAATTCCCTTCACAGGCAGGAAAGATTCTGGGATTCAAGCAAGAACAATTAGAGCAAGGAATGATTGTTCCATTCATTGGAAACACTTATTCTGCTGCCTCAATGATAGGATTATGCTCTGTGCTGGACAAGATTCAACCAAAAGAAAAAATTCTTGTTGTAAGCTATGGCTCTGGAGCAGGAAGCGACGCATTCATCCTGAGGGCAACAAAAAACATCCAGCACAAGAGAGCAAAAGAAAAAGTGCTGGAATCAATAAAAGAAAAAGAGTATTTGACTTACGCTGAATACGTAAAGCACAGGAAGAAACTGAAGAGTTTGTGAGGAGAAGAAAATGAGAAGCGTTTCAATAATTGGGGCCGGATGCACAAAATTCGGGGAGCACTGGGACAAAAGCTTCAGGGAATTAATAGCTGAAGCAGGAATGAAGGCAATAGAGGACTCAGGAATTGAAGGAAAAGACATTCAGGCAATTTACGGCGGCACAATGGCCTCAGGAAGGCTTATAGGCCAAGAGCACATTGGAGCACTTATAGCAGACCAATTAGGCCTGACACCAATTCCTTCCACAAGGGTTGAAGCAGCATGCGCTTCAGGAGGGGTAGCATTAAGGACAGCATTCCTTGCAATAAAATCAGGGGAATACGATATGGTTGCAGTTGGGGGAATAGAAAAAATGACTGAAGTCTCAACAGAAGAAGCATCTTTTGCTTTAGGGGGCGCAGGAGACCAAGAAACAGAATTATTCCACGGCGCAACATTCCCTGCATTATACGCCTTGCTTGCAAGAGCCCACATGCAGGAATTCGGCACAACAGAAGAGCAAATGGCTTTGTGTGCAGTTCAAGCTCACAAAAACGGAATGAACAACCCTAATGCGCAATTTCACAGAGAAATTGCAGTTGAAGACGTAATGAATTCGGGTTATATTTCTTCTCCTTTGAAATTATTAGATTGCTCTCCAATTACTGATGGAGCAGCTGCACTCATATTGTGCGAAAGCAAAAAAGCAAAAAATATTTCAGACAAAGCAATAGAAATAATTGCTTCAGCGCAGGCCTCGGATTCACTTGGATTGACTGAAAGGAAATCTTTAACTGAGTTAGCTGCAACAAGAATTGCTGCAAAAGAAGCCTACAAACAAGCAGGGATTAAACCAAAAGATGTTGATTTTGCTGAAGTGCACGACTGCTTCACAAATGCCTTTATATTAGCAATAGAAGATTTGGGTTTTTTCAGGAAAGGAGAAGGCGGAAAGGCAGTAGAAAAAGGAAGAACCCAATTAAACGCTGAAATTTCGGTTAATCCTTCGGGCGGCCTGAAAATGGGGCACCCTGTTGGAGCCACTGGAATAAAGCAGGCAGCAGAAGCATTTGAACAATTGAATGGACGAGCTGAAAAAAGGCAGGTTGAAGGCGCGAAAACTGGGTTGACACACAATGTGGGTGGAAGCGGAGCGACTGCAGTAGTGCACATATTTAGAAAATTGGAGGGAAAAAAATGACTCACGCGTGCCTGCCATTGCATTGGAGGAGATATCCTGAAAGATACCTGCTTAAAGGCAATTACTGCGAGAACTGCAAGACAGCATTCTTTCCTGCAAGGGTAGTGTGCCCTAACTGCAGGAGGAAAGCATTGCTCAAAGAAAAAGAAATGCCCAGGACAGGAAGAATTATTTCCTTCACTGAAGTGTTTGTGGGTCCAATGGGCTTCGAGCACGAAACCCCATACTTTCTTGCACTAATAGAATTGGAGAATAAAGCGAAAATATTAAGCCAGATAGTTGACTCAAAAAAAGAAAGCATCAGAGAAGGCGCAAAAGTAAAAAAAGTCTTCAGGAAAATCTCAGACACCGACAAAGAAGGAGCAATAGCATACGGGTATAAATTTAAGGTAGTGAAATAATTATAATATTAAAATTGTGTTTACTATGAAAAAATTGATTGCTGTTGCAAAAGCACCTCTAAAAGTAATTGTTTCTGGAGAGCACGGTGTAGTTCATGGGACGCCTGGAGTAACCCTTGCATTACAACCTTTTATGAGAGTTAATTTATATGAAGCTGAAGGTAAACCTTCACTTGAACTTACAAGTGAAAGAGGTAAAGTGGTTTTAAACAAAAAAGGCGAAGTTATTGGAGAGATAAATAAAAATTTTGACCCTTTTGTTGCTTTGACTCGCTATATTATTGAAAAGCACGGTTTTTTGCCGAGAAAACATCTAATTGCTGAAATTGTTTCTTCTAAAGCCCCAAAAGGAGTTGGGGTTTCAGCTTCAATTTCTGCGGCTCTTGCTTCCAGTTTATTTCATGCAATGGAAAAAAAACCAAGAAAAAGTTCGTATCCAGAAAGAGATGATTTGTGGATGGCAGTCCAGTCTGCAGAAGAAATAGCTCACGGTGGCAGGCCAAGTGGGATTGATGCAATGACGGTATTGTACGGTTCAACAAAATTAATTAGGTTAGTTAAAGACAATAAAATACAATGGAATTTTGAAAAAATGAGGGGGCTAAACATCCCAAAAAATACAACCATTATTGTTGTAGATACATATATGGGAGGAGAAAGATCAAAAACAGGAGAAATGATCTTAAAGTTAGCAAAAGTTTATGGTTTAACAAAAAAAGAAGGAGAAAAAGAAATAAGTAAAATACTAACAGAAATGACCCCTCAGGATAGGGTTCGCCTAGAGCCATTTAGAAGGGTTTTTAATAAAGTGCTCCAAGAACTTCACCCTAAAGGAAATGCAAAAAAACTTGGTGCTGCATTGAACAAAAATCAAGCTTTATTAAGAAAAGGTGGCGTAACAACAAAAGATATAGAAAAAGTCATAAAAATTTCAAGAAAAGCTGGCGCGTATGGTGCAAAATTGACGGGAGCTGGAGGGCCTGGCGGGGCAGTGATAGTTTTAGCTCATACAAAAAAAAGAAATTTGTTGGAATCAAGGATTAAAAAAGCTGGTTTTTCAATATTTCCAGTAAATCCTACTAAAAGGGGAACTCATTTAATAGTAAGAAAAAAGCCAACAATTAGACATATAAGATAAATCATTTTTTGCCTGCAATCAAATAAGTTAAGTTTCCCCCAGTAATTTTTTCTCTTTCTGCAAAAGGAAAATAAATTTCTTCAACATTCATTCTAACAAGATTGAATTCACTTGTAAGGTCTTGCGCCATTCTATAGCCCCTATTCTTTAAGCCTGTCATAGTGTCTTTCCTTAATCTTTCTTCTTGAATTCTTTCAAGCCATGATAGGTTTTTTTCAACCCATTCAGCAAAATTAAATTTATTTGATTTTTCAATGTCTTGCAGCAATTTTTCTCTTGCAGTAGGAACGCCCCAAGAATCAAGCCAAAAACTCAGAAAAGATTTAAAATTATCTAGCTCTGAAGGGGCAATACCTTTGGAAACTTTAAATGAAACTCTTCTAAGGCTTGCTATATCTAATGAAGGTTCTTTAACATCAACCCCCGCCCAATCCCAGACAATAAAATGTCCTCCTTGCTTTAAAATTTTTCTAATTGCCTTTACGACTGGAAAAGTATCAGAAAAATTATTGAAAGTTGCACCTGAAATAACCAAATCAGCCTTGCCAATTAATTCCCTGAAATTTTTTGCATACTGCTTTTGCCCTTTAGCAACTTCAGGTCTTGGAGCCTGCTTAAAAGCTGTAGCCGCTAAATAAAAGCTTACAGGCAAAATTTGAATATTATTGGCAGGAACGCCCATTTCAGCAAGTTTTCTTTTAACTTGGGGCAAACTTTTTATAACATCATTTAATATAACTCTAAGATATCTTCTTTGCTTAGGAAACAAACTTTGAACAACCCTAAAAATTGTGTCTCCAGTGCCTGTGCCAATATCAACAACTGTTTTACTACCAATCTTGTTCCCAAAAATAATGCTACTAATTCTTCCAACCTCATCGTTCATTTTTTCCGGAAGGCCCTTTGCTCTTTTTGCAATGCCTGCTGTGTGGGTGAGAGGTCTTGCCCTCCAGTCAAGCTCTGTTGCTTTCATTCCCCTTTCCCTTATCGCATTTGAGAGCAATCTATCAAAATTTTCTCTTAAATAAGGGTGTTTTGAAATAAGTGAATTTATTTTCTTTATTGAAAGAAGTTCAGATTTAACCCTTTCCAAATCAACAAATTTTCCAACGTGTTTGATTGGAAGCCTTGAATACTCATAAGTTGCCTTATAAACCAGTGGTCGTGCTCTTGCTCCAGAATGAAATTTTTCATGAATTTTTGGGAGGGTTGAATCTTTGAGGGGCTTTCCCCCAATTATTCCCATTGCCCCAAAAACTTTTCTCTGCAGTTGTTTTCTTTTTCTGCCTCGCGCAGTCATAATGAAGAATTAATGGAAAAGTTATTATAAGGTTTTCTAGAAGCTTTTATTTACAGCAAAAGCTTGTTTAAAGTGCTAAGCTTTGGTGAAAAAAATTGAAATTAATTGTTGCCATAAGCGGGGCTTCAGGGGTAGAATATGCAGTTGATTTATTGAAGGCACTGAAAGAGGCAAAAGCTGAAATTCATTTAGTGGTAAGCGAGTGGGCAGAAAAACTGATTGAAGAAGAAACAAATTATAATGTCAAAGAAGTAAAAAAGCTTGCAGGATTTGTTTATGAAAACAAGGACATGAGCGCAAGCATTTGCAGCAGCAGTTTTCTTGTTGACGGAATGATAGTAATCCCTGCAAGCGTTAAAACTGTATCAGAGATTGCAACAGCGCACTGCGGAAACCTTATTTCAAGGGCAGCAGACTCAATGCTCAGGACAAGAAAAAAACTGATTGTGTGCGTGAGAGAAACTCCATTGAGCGCTCCCACACTGAAAAACCTTTACAGGATTTCCCTGTATGGAGGCATAATTTTCCCTTTGAGCCCTGCCTTCTACCACAAGCCAAAAAACTTGAAGGGCATAAGGAATTTTATTACAGGAAAAACATTAGATTTAATAGGAATTCCAAACAAGAAATTTAAAAGGTGGGCATAATGGGATTCAGGGAATACATAAAAAAAATTGAGGGGAAAGGAAAGCTAACCATAATATCAAAGCCTGTTTCAAAAAAACTTGAAGCATCAGCAATACTGAATGAATTGAACGAAAAGTCTGTCCTATTTGAAAAAATAAAGGAATCACAGTTTAAGGTTGCAGGAAACCTTTTCGGAACAAAAGACGCAATAGCAGACTATTTTGGAATTAAACCCAATGAATTAATACCAAAAATTATTAATGCAATTGAAAACCCCTCCCTGCCAGAAGTTGCGGAAAAAGCTCCATGCCAAGAAGAAGAAATTGAAGTGGACTTGGATAAATTGCCAATACTATTCCACTGCGAAAAAGACGGAGGCAACTACATAAGCAGTGGGGTCCTAATAACAAAAGACAAAGACGGAATCCAAAACGTTGACTTCCACAGGTGCATGCAGATAGCAAAAAACAAGTTTTCTGTTAGGGTTGTAAAGGATAGGCATTTCGACCAATTGCTGAAAAAGAATAAAGAACTGCCTGTTGCCGTATGCATAGGGAATGCCCCAAATGTATTGATTGCTGCAGCAATAAGCGTTGAATTAGGAAGGAATGAACTGGAAATAGCAAACACTTTGGAGCCATTAAAAGTAGTGAAAGCAAAAACTTTTAATGGAACAATTCCAGCAGACTGCGAGTTTGTGCTTGAGGGAATTGTAAGGCTTGAAGAGAAAGCAAACGAAGGCCCTTTTGTAGACCTGACAGAAACATATGACATTGTAAGGCAGGAGCCAGTATTTGAAGTAAAAAAAATAACGCACAGAAAGGATGCAATCTGGCAGGCGCTTCTTCCAGGAAAACTGGAACACAAAATCTTGATGGGAATGCCCCGCGAGCCAACAATATTCAAGGAAGTAAACGATGCAGAAATAAAATGCTTGGATGTGAACGTGAACCCGGGAGGCTGCAGCTGGCTGCACGCAATAGTAAAAATAGACAAACAGAAAGAAGAGGACGGAAAAAAAGCAGTTGAAGCAGCATTCAAAGGACATAAGAGCTGCAAGCACATATTCATTGTAGACAAAGACATTGACATTTATAATCCATTAGAGGTAGAGTGGGCAATGGCAACAAGATTCCAGGCAGACACAGATTTCATAATGAAGCCAAGAGAAAAAGGAAGCAGCTTAGACCCAAGCGCTGACCCTGAAACGCACTTCACAACAAAATGCGGTTTTGATTTAACAAAGCCTTTAGTGGTAAAAGGAAAGAATTTTGGGAAAGCAGAATTCCCTAAGGTAGAATTAAAGAAGTTTTTAGAGTGAGAGAATGGAGTTAACAAAAGAAGAAAAGGAAATGCTTGAAGGAAAGCAGGGCACAGCAATAAAGAAAAGCATGGGAATATTGGTTGCATTAGGGGAAATATACGGCGCAAAAAAATTGATTGATGTGAAAAGCGTTCAAATTGCTGGGGTAAGCTATGATAATTTAGGGGACGCGGGACTGGAATTCTTAGATGAAATGGCAAAAGATGGCAGAGTAAAAGTATTTACCACCCTAAACCCTGCAGGGATGGACTTGGAGAACTGGAAGGCTTTAGGGATAAGCGAAGAATTTGCTGCAAAACAGAAAAAAGTAATTGAAGCATTTGCAAAAATGGGGGTTCTTACAACATGCACTTGCACCCCATACTTTGTCGGAAACAAGCCTGGGCTGGGAAAACATATTGCATGGAGTGAAAGCTCTGCAGTAGCATATGCAAACTCTGTCCTCGGGGCAAGGACAAACAGGGAAGGCGGGCCAAGCGCTCTGGCAGCTGCATTGACTGGAAAAACACCTGAGTACGGATTGCACTTGGATGAAAACAGGCAACCAAAAATAAGCATTGAAGTTGAAGCAGAATTAAAAGACGTTATTGACTTTGGAGCTTTAGGATATGTTATTGGAAAAAAGATTGGAAGCAAAGTGGCTTACATTAAAGGAGTAAAAAAAGCAGATGTAGAGCAACTGAAAAGTTTTAGTGCAAGCATTGCAACATACGGTGGGGCAGGATTGTTCCACATGCAAGGCATAACCCCTGAAAAAGTAAAAGAACCAGAAGAAAAAATTTCAGTTAGCCAAGAGGGAATTGAAAAGGCAAAAAATGAAATGAATGATTTAAGTGAAGTAGATTTTATTGCAATAGGGTGCCCGCACTGCAGTTTAGGGGAATTAGAAAAAATTGCAAAAATGCTTAAAGGAAAGAAAGTGAGGAAGGAAACATGGATTGCAACGGCAAGGCCAATAAAAAAAGAGGCAGAAAAGAAAGGCTATGTCAAAACAATTGAGGAAGCCGGAGCAAAATTTGCTGCAGACACCTGCTTTGTTGTAGCACCAATAAAAGGAAGGTTTAAGTGCATGGCAACAAACAGCGCAAAAGGCGTATTCTATGCAAGAGGAAAAAATAACTTTAAGACAGTTTTTGTTCCACTGGAGAAATTGATTGAAATTGCAACGAGCTGAGATTATGAAATTGAGTGGAAGAAAGATTTGCGGCGGAAAAGCAGAAGGAATAGCAATGATTTCAAAGGAGGGGGTTTCCTTTTACGGCGGAGTAGACCCTGACACGGGGATTGCAACAGAGAAAGGCCATTCGCTTGAAGGCAAAAGCATTGCAGGAAAGATATTGGTTTTCCCGCAAGGAAAGGGAAGCACTGTTGGAAGCTATACCCTTTACAGGATGAAGAAAAACGGGAAAGCCCCTGCAGCAATAATAAACAAGGAATGCGAAACAATTGTTGCTGTTGGGGCAATAATATCTGAAATCCCGTGCATTGACAAGATTGAAATAGAAAAAATAAGAGACGGAATTAAAGTAAAAGTCGACGCAGACAATGGAATCATTGAAGTGAGCGAATGAAGCTAATTATACTGAAAATTGGGGGTTCAGTCTGCACCTACAAAGAAGAGAATAAGCTAGAGGCAAAAGAAGAGATAATTAAGAGGATTGCCAAGGAAATAAAAGAAGCAGTGAAAAAAGGAAAATTCAAGCTGATTTTAGTGCATGGGGCAGGGCCTTTCGGGCACACAAATGTTGCAAATTTTGGCATAAATAACGGCGTGTACAGCAAAAAACAGAAAGAAGGGCTTGAAAAAACAATAAAGGACTGCAATTTTTTGGGCAGCATTTTTTTGAAAAAATTAAACGAAAAGGGGGTTAGAGCAGTTGGCTTAAACCCAAACAAGATTATAGTGCAGGAAGAAAAGAAAATAATTAAATTCAATTTAAGCAAAATTGAGGAAGCCCTTTCAGAAGGAAAAGTGCCAGTGCTCTACGGCCAAATGGTTCCGGATACAAAATTGAATGCCAGCGTTGCAAGCGGGGATGCAATAACAAGTTTTCTATCAAAAGAATTCAAGCCAGAAAAAGTGCTGCTCGGAACAGATGTTAATGGAATTTTTACTGCAGACCCAAAAACAAACCCTAAAGCAAAATTGATTGAAAGGATTGATGAAAAGAATTTTGGTGAAGTGCTGAAGAAGGTTGAAGAAGCAAAAACAGTTGATGTAACACAAGGAATGAAAGGAAAGCTTACAAAATTAAGGGAACAATTAAAAGGAACAAGAGCAATAATTTTTAATGCAAACATCAAAGGAAACGTAAAAAAAGCATTGCTCGGAGAAAGAATAGGGACAGAAATAAAATTCTGAGGCAAAAAAAAATGGAGACAGAAAAAAGGAAGGCAGAACACATACAGATTGCCCTGACAAAGAATGTGCAGTTCAAGAAGAAGACAACAGAATTTGAAGACATAGAATTAATTTACAGGGCGCTACCAGAATCCAATTTAGAGGAAATAGACCTCAAAACAGAATTCCTGGGAAAAAATTTTAAGGCCCCAATAATGATTGCAGGAATGACCGGAGGCATAAAAGAAGCAGAAAGAATTAATCTGGACATAGCAATAGCATGCCAGGAGACAGGAATAGGAATGGGCCTAGGAAGCATGAGGGCCATGATAGAAGAAAAAAGCCTTTCCTACACCTACCAAGTAAGAGAAGTTGCACCAGACATATTCTTAGCGGGAAATTTAGGGGTAACACAATTAAAGAAGTTTTCAGTAAAAGAAACAGAAAAAGCACTGAAAGAAATAAAAGCAGATGCAATAGCAATACACCTGAATCCAGCACAGGAAGCAATGCAGTACGAAGGAAACAAGAACTTTTTAGGGTCATTCAAAGCACTAAAAGAATTTGCAGAAAAAACAAAATTCCCTGTATACGCAAAAGAGGTTGGGCATGGAATAAGCTACGAGACAGCGAAATTGCTCGACCAGACAGCAATAAAAGCAGTGGATGTGGGGGGAGCAGGAGGAACAAGCTGGGTTGCAATAGACTCTCTAAGGGGCTATGAAGAATTAGGCAAAACATACTGGGACTGGGGAATTCCAACTGCAGTATCAGTAATAGAAACAAGGAAAGCCTTAAGCAAAGAGAAAAAAGTAATAGCAACAGGCGGCATAAGAACAGGCCTTGACGCAGTAAAAGCAATAATACTAGGAGCAGACTTGGTGGGAATAGGCCTGCCTGCACTGAAAGCACAAAACGAGAGAGGAAGCAAAGGAGTAAAAGCGCTTATAGAAAGAATAATAGAAGAAATGAAAATAGGAATGTTCCTTGTTGGAGCAAAAGACTTAGATGAATTGAAAGAAAAAAAATTCATTCTGCTTGGAAAAACAAAGGAATGGATTGAACAAAGAAATTTATAATTAAGAGTTAACCCCACAGAACGATCAATTTATATTTTTTGTGGGGTTAACTATTCTTATGGTTTATTTTTCTGTTAAAAAGATAAAGGGCACAAAATACCTTTATGCAGTGCATTCAGTTAGGTTGGGGGGCAATATAGTAAAGCTTAGCAAAAGAGTGAAAACAAAAGCAGTTACCCCAAAACTCAAGGAATATTTTGAAGAAAAAGAAAAAAAATTAAGGCAAAAGAAGGCGATTGAACAATTTAAAACCGATAGTGTTTTTACCAATGAA
Organism: Candidatus Diapherotrites archaeon; assembly: GCA_040755695.1. NCBI lineage: Archaea > Nanobdellati > Candidatus Iainarchaeota > Candidatus Iainarchaeia > Candidatus Iainarchaeales > Candidatus Iainarchaeaceae > Candidatus Iainarchaeum > Candidatus Iainarchaeum sp. Next base: position 219,674 of record JBFMAK010000002.1, read on the forward strand.
CAAATTGCAAAAGTTGAAAAAACAAAAATTGAGTATAAAAAAATAATTTCAAAGCTAACAAAAAAGCAATTGCAAGACTTGTTCGACAGGTTTACGGCAAATTTTACTTACGAATCAAATGCCCTTGAAGGAAATTCTTTAACCTTAAAAGACGTTGCAGTTGTTTTATTCGAAAAAAAAATAATAAAAGGAAAAGATCTTAGAGAAATCTATGAAACAAGAAACTCAAGAAAAGTTGTAGACTTAATACTCAAAAAAAAGTTTGATGTAAATGAAAAAGACATAATAAAAATGCACAAAATACTAGTAAAAGACATGGATACTTCAACAGGTTACAAAAAAATTCCAAATTTTTTGGTTGGAAGAAAAATTGAAACAACCACCCCGGAAAAAGTCTCTGAAGAAATGAAAAAGCTTATTAAATGGTATAACAATGAAAACAAAATGCATCCACTGAAAAAAGCAGCACATTTTCACGGAAAATTTGAAAGAATTCATCCATTTGAAGACGGAAACGGCAGGGTGGGCAGATTCATAATCAATGTAATATTGGTGAAAAATGGTTATGCACCATTAATAATAAGAAAAAGCCAAAGAATAGCATACCTAAAATGCTTAGAAGACTATGATAATGGTTATACCACAAATTTAGAAAGATTTTTATTGGAAAAATACAAAAAAACATTTGAAAAATTCTTCAAAATTTACATAAAATACATATAAAAATACTGAGTTCTACATAACTTATAATTCTTTTGTTGTCTTGAAAGGAATGCTTTGCTTTTTTAGAATTGAAATAATCTTCTGCTTTTCTTGAGCAAGGCCTTTTGCGTCCAGAACTATTTCTTGAACTGGCTTAATAGTGGAAGAAATCATTTTATTTAATACTTCAAGAGAAAAATTCTGCAGGAAATACTTTGGGATAATGTGAGAGAAAGCGTAATTGGAATTCAACTCCAGTTTAGTGAAGTTTGGGGCATAGTGTGGCCCACCAATTCCAAGGGATACAATAGAATTCTTTGCTGGAACAGAAGAAGAAATAATTGTTTCTGCTATTGCTTCAGCTGCTTTCTTGTCCTTCCATTGCTCTGGAGAAGAACCCAATTCAATGAACAAAGTTGGCTTTGAGAGGAAAGGCCCGTGATGACTGCACTCTAAGCAGACTTCATAATCAGATAATTTCTTCTCTTCTTTTTTCTTGCTTAATTCTAAAAGCAGAGACTTCATTACCGAAGCGTTTGCTGGAACTAATTCGAAATCTTTTCCCCCCAATTCAGCTTTTCCAAAATTGCCTATGGGATGGACTGTTAGACAGGGTTTGCCTTGTTCAGAGCGGTGCTTGGAAGCAAAAATAAATAAGTCTGAAGAAAGAGAATCAACGTAATCAGCGAAAACCTGTTCCCTTTCAATCAAAACCAAATCAAAGTTTTTATAAGAAAGAACTGGGTTTGAATCAAAAATTCTTGGAGTTTCCTTAAAAGAAAAATTTTCTTTGAGGCAGGAATAAATATTAAGGCCTGCCAAATCAGTTTTAGAGACAATAATTGAAATCGCCATATTATCCATTTCTTATTTTTTATAAGTTTGAGATAATTGAAGAAAGACATCCTCCAAATCTGATAGGTTCTTTGAAATAGGCTTGGAGACGTAATGATTGAATGAAGCCTTGAGGTCAGTCCTCTCAGCAGTAGGGCAAGGGTTAAAGGAATACCTCTGCTTTTTCCTGAGCAAAAGATCCAAGTCCTTAAGCCTGTTCAAATGATACCTGATCAGTTTTTCTGAGACAAGCTTTCCGGTTTTATCCTTAATATGCTTCTGCACATCAAGGGTTGAAGGTTCAATTTTCTTTGCCAAAGCCAAATAAAACAACGAATCCAAAACATCTAAAACAGTTGTCCTGGACTCTTTCTCTGAGAGCAGACCAAAAGAGAGGGCAAACCACCTGAGAAGGGAACGCTTAGTGAGCTTGATGTTTGGGGGAAGGTCCATTACCCTCAAAGTAAAAGTCTTCCTCACAAGCTCTGATTCAGGCAATTCAGTCCGTTTCATTCAATAAAACCTTGAAAAAAGAGTTTTTCCTTTTCCAATAAAATTTTCTCCAAAGTTATTATTAAATATTGCTCCTATTTAAAAGAATTTTTGTGCAATAAAATAATTATGACAATACTGATTAATTCACACTTCTTTCCTTTCAGGCTGGATTTAAGGGAGAGAAAGCCAGTGCAATTGACTGTAGAGCTTGCAAACAAATACAATAAAGCAAAGCTCCTGACAATGGAAATCCTTCTTCCAAGAAGCCTTGCGTTCGATAAAGCAGGATTAAAGGGAATAGAACAGAGAAAATTTGAGGAAATAGGGGCAAGGAAGACAAAAACATATTACTTTGACATTTACCCCAAAACTTTGACTGATGAAGGCGAACACCAGATCAGGATAAAGGTTGCAGAATACATGAATGAGGGGAAAGAACAGAAGTACGTTGCAAAAGAATACAAGAAGGATTTAGAGCTGACAGTGAAATAGAATCAGGGAAAGATTATTCTTGTATTACTAATTTCTCTTTTTTCATTTCCTTGTGGAATTCTTCCAATTCGGATTTGCTTAAGCCTAATTTGGATAAATACTCTTCGTGCTCTTTTGGGGACAGCTTCTCATACCATTCCTTCCACGTCTTGTCCTCGGGCTTGCTTATGACCTTGCCTTCAACTTGTTTCCTAAGAGAGCGCATTTCTTTATCACAATTAAATTAAGAAAAAAAAACTTTTAAAAGGCTTTCTGCAAGGCATCCCTTTAAAAGACAATAAATAACACTAATATTAATGTAGGAAACGATTTCAGCTAATTTTTTATTGCTAAAAAAAAATTAATGGAGTTGATTTGAGATGGCTGTGGAAGTAACAGAGGAAATGAGGTTAAAGTTACTGCAGGAAGAGTTTGCAATGAGAAAAAAGCAGCCCACGGCATGGACCAAAACAAAATTCAGGCCATTCGCAAACTTCAACACAAAAAAGAAAAAGAAACCAGAAACAGAAATCAAAACCAATTAATTCTTTCATCCAATTCCCTTTCTCTTTTTACTTTTTTTCTCCTGTTTTCCTTTAATTCTCCTTAAGCTTTTCAATTTTTCTATGCTTACATAAAGATATGTTCGACTTAAGCCAGGCAGCAATGGGCACAGGAATAATCCTTCTGCTCATAGGAATTGCATTAATATTCATCGGAACAGCCTTAGGCGCAGTAAGCCAGCAAGGGAAAGTAGAAGGCGCAGGCGTAATAATGCTCGGGCCAATCCCTCTTGTAGGGGCAGCAACAAGCAGAAAAATGGGCTACGCAATAATAGCACTCATAATAATTGGGGCCATACTCTGGGTAATGCTCAGCTTCTTCATGAAAAAATAGGATAATTCTACATAACTAAGGGGTGTTTGTGAACTACAACAAAGCTTTTTTTGGATTATACGAAAACTTGTTTTTGGTGTTAAAAAAAGAATTCAGGGTTAAGAAGGCACTGAAGATATTTGAAAAGATAATAACATTTGGCTTAAAGAAAACTTATGACCAAAGCGGTTTCAGAAAAGGAAACCTAAGTGATTTTGTCAGAGTTGTAAAGGCAAGGGACAATAGTGTGGGTTTAAAGGTTTCAGTTAAAGTGCATTCTAATAAGATAATTTATCGTTTTTTTACTGATCCTTTCCCGGGCCTAAAAGGAAAAGTTTCTGCTGAAAAGCTTGACGCAACTTATATGAAGTTTAAAGTAAATTATCTTTTAGGGCCTAAATGGAAATACGAGACAACAAAACATTTATGGGTGAAAGATCATTTTACAGAGCACAAAATTTATTTAACTTATACATAACTTGCTTTTCTTTTAAGCCATTTTCAGAAAGCCCAAAAATGCCTTTAAAACGCGCAGAAACAGAAAATGCGTTTTTGGCTGAAATTCCCTAAGGGATTTTGACGTATAATGGTTATTATACGACATCCTGAAGGATTTAAGGATTATTTTGCTGGGAAAAGCCCAAAAATTAGGAAAATTGAAAGGAATTCGTAGAGAGCTCTTATAGAAATTATTGTTATGTAGAAGTATTTATTTGCTTTCAAGAACTTCGGCTTTTATTGTCACAGTCCCTGAGGCTTTTGCTTGAATTAAGTCCCCGCCAAGCATTTTGTGGCCGTCTCCAGCTAGGGAAACAGTCATCTCCCCCTTATAACCCAAATTGCCTTTCTCAAAAAAGACTCCATGAATAGAGGTAAGCCTGTATTCTTCATCCAAATGCCTTGGCGTAAAAGCGCCTCCAACAAAGATATTAATATCAAAGGCCTTTATCTTTCCCTCAACGGAAATAATCCTGCATTTCTGGACATTGTTCTCTGACAGGGCTTTTTTGAAGCCGCTTAAAATTTCATCGCCGTCATCATACACAATTGAAAGGATTGTGATCTTCCCTAATTCAACCATTAAATCCCCTTGAAATAATTATAATTAAACCAAAATATATACTTATTGGCTGGAAAAACCAAAAAAATATAAAGAAATAAATTAATTAATATAACATGGAAGAAATAAAGGGTGCAATAGAGAAGTTCAGGCAGGAGCTAATAGTGGCAGGCTATTCTAAAAGGACAATTAAAATGTACTTAAATTATGTAGAAGAATTCCTTTCTTTTTTAAATAAAGCGCCAGAACAGACTGCAAAAGAAGATATAATTTCCTTTATCGCGAAAAAAAAGGAGAAGGATAATTTAAGCAATGCCTCCATTTCCCTTATTTATTCTTCACTAAAATATTTCTATCACAATTACCTGCACCTCAAGATAATGGATGAAATAAAGATGCCAAGGAAAGAGAAGAAGCTTCCCTCAGTTCTTTCTGTTGAAGAAGTAAAAAAATTAATTGGGGCTACTAAGAGGGGCAGGAACCGGCTTGTGGTGCAGTTCCTTTACAGCACAGGCACAAGAGTGAGTGAATGCGCTAACATTAAATTAAATGATCTTGATTTGGAACAAAAAATTGCCAAGGTTAGGGGGGGAAAAGGAAACAAGGACAGAACAATAATTCTCTCTGATTACTGGGTCAAGGAGCTTAACAAATACTTAAATAAGAAAAATGTAAAATCAGAATTTGTCTTCTCAAAAAAGAACGGCAAACCTATTACCACAACTACAATAGAAAGAATTGTGAGAAAGGCAGCTCAAAAGGCAGGAATAACTAAAAGGGTTACTGCTCATACAATGCGCCATAGCTTTGCAACGCACCTCCTTGAATCTGGGGAAAATATAAGGAAGATCCAAGAGCTTTTAGGGCATGAAAATTTGTCCACAACACAAATATACACAACCATTTCTACTGCAGAACTTAAAAAAACAATAAATCCCCTTGATAAATTGAAAAATAGCACATGAAAGGGAGCAAAGCACACCCCACACTTCCACTATTCCTTGTTATTGTAAGAAAAAAATGTTATGTAGAAGATATATATTTCTGATAAAATAATGGGCTAAATTGTCACCAAGTTCTCTCCAAAGGATTATGCGTTATGTATTTTACTCGTTTTTGGGCTTTTTTAGCAATAAATTTATATACTTAAACGTTTTATCTATTAATTGTATTTTATTTTTTTGAGGTGAAAGAATGACTGTCAGACTATCCAAACTATTTGGGATGGACATCTACACTGATACAGCAGAGTACAAGGGCAAGGTATTTGACTTAATAATCAACCTAGAGAAAGGCAGAATTGAGACAATTACCACAGAGCCACTAAAGGTAAAATCAAAGCAGGAAGCAAAGAAAATAATAAGCGAAAAAAGCATTCCCTACAGAAACGTCAAGTCAACAAAAGACATAATCCTAGTTACTACAGCAAAGATTCCAATGGAAGAAGAGAAAGAAGAAGTAGCCCAAACAGTAATGCCAAGGCATTCCCAATATATAAGACACAGGAGATAATGTGTCTTACCATTTGTTTTTAGTTTTTAATCAGTTTTATCTAATTAAACAATAATATTTTATATACATAAGCCCAATAATTTATTATTACTGGAAGTGAAGAGGGTGTCTGTAAAAGGATATTTCATTCAATATAAGTTCATTATCCCTTCTAACATAAAACATTCTTCTTACAATTACCAAAAACTATTCCGCGCTTTATATGGCTATTCCCAGACAGTAACCAAATCAAACGGAAAAACCTACAATTATATGAGGCACGGCGTTCTTTCAAAAAGCCCTTACATAAAGCAGGGAAAAAACTGTGTAATAATACAGCCAAATCAATTCCAGGAGCTAATTAATTTTTTCAAGACAGGGAGGAATCCGGCCCATGCTTGGATCACCAAAGGAGACTGGAAGGCAGTATACTATTTGAATGAAAAAGACCTAGAGGAAGAGCATGTTGTCAAGGCTTTGGAGGACTGGGTTGACAGAACTTATATTACAACTCCGTCGAATGAATTCTCCCAACTGCACTCAGAGCTAGAAAAAATGAAGAACTCTGTCATAGCAGGAGAAAAACTGAACCAAACCCACCAAAAAAATGTTATTGAAGCAGCACAAAAAATAATAAACTCTTACTGGTTCAAACAAGTTTACAACAAATCGCCAAAGCTAAAACAATTTTATTCTATTTATAGTTCTTTAAAGGAATAACTTCTTTTTCTTTTTTCCCTTCGCTTTCTAACTCAATCTTTACTATTAAATCCTTCTTCCTCCACCGTCTTTTTCCCCCGGCACTTATTGCCTCGAGGAACCCCATATCGACAAGTGTTTTTATGTAAGGGTAAAGGCTCCTGTCATTCTTGTAGTTTACTTTGAATACTTCCTCAACCCGCCTCTTTATTTCATCCATTGAAACCCATTCATTAAAACCCAAAACACTTAGAATATGGAATGCTTGGGTATTTTCAATTATTTTGAGGTAATCCCACAAAGAGATTATATGCTCTTTTTTGGTTTTCTTTTCTTCTACTTCGTATATCTTCTCTGCTGTATAAGAAACCTTCTTCTCCTTTCGGCCGAACAGCCTTGAAAAAAAATCAAAAATTCCCATACAAGAATAATAATATCATTACTTCTATTTAAATTTATCTCAAAAAAAGATGAAAGCAAAACTAATGATAAATTATATTATTTATAGTAATTACCTAAATATTTTACATTAATGATTATTCATTATAATATTTACATAGCTATTTTGTACTGTTTTTAGGTACTATTTTTATACAGTTTTCATTAAGTTCTAGAAGCATATTATTAGCGGAACTAAAGAGTTAGCATGAGGCTCATAAATATTGCGCCAAAAGTAAGTGTTTTAAATAAGGGTTTGAAACTTCACCATGACAGTTTTTTTGACGCGGATTTTTACGGCAACACGCTATTACTAAAAGTTAGCCTTTGTAGTTTCTGATGTGCGTCATAGACCGACATTTTTTTTGCAGACTTAAAAAAATAGATTGTTATATATATTTACTTTATTTTATGTTTTGCTTTGCCCGCTTTTATGTTTAAGTGCCTATTTCGGGCTTTTTTTAAAGCTGAGGAATCCTTTTGAAAAGGCAGATATAGCGGGGAAAGGATTTGAACCTTTGACCTTCGGGTTGCTCAATAATAAATTTTTTTATGAGCCCGACGGGCACTCCTGGCTGCCCCACCCCGCTTTTAAAGCAGTTTTAACCTCCTTTTTTTGTTTTATTCATACTTTATTTTTTTTATTGATTTCTTGAATTGTTTTAATATTATTTCAGTATATTTTCTTTATTTCTTCTTTAGTTTTCTTGTTCTTTTGGCACAAAACCTTGTCCAACATGATGTGTTTTTTCAGATGTTTTTCTGCAGCTGCTTTAATTCTTTTGTTATTAATTCTATTTGGTTCTTCATTTCCTTTAATCTTTTCTTGTTGTCGATTGAATTCAGTTTTTTCCCGCATCTTGGGCATTTGAATTGGTATTGCACTGCAACCTCGAATGGAACATTATCGCATTTCTCTTTGCATGAAAAGAACACATAGTCTTTTTCAAAATCCACTTTTTTCTCTAATTTGTCTATCTCTTCTGTCTGTGATTCAAGTATTAGCTCTGCTATCCTTTTGGGTTTTATCTCCCAGGTGTAAGAGTACCAGCCGGTCTGTTCGTTTTTTGTTTTCTGGTAGCAGGCAACCCCTCTGTAATGGAGCCTGTTGAGTATTGCCCTTACCTCTGTTATTTTTACATTGAGTTTTTTTGCAACCTCCTCGTCTGTGAAGCCTTTGTTTTTGTTTTTGCAAAATCCTACGAGCTTTATTGCTTCTTTTCCAGCAATATTCTCAAGAAATTCCTTTGTGAGGCTTAGCTCGAGCATTTTGCTTTTTTTCATAATTATCTTCTATCTAATTAATTATATAAATAGTATTCTTTTGTTTTTATTCCCTATTTTTTGTATTTTATGAATTCTTTGCCTTTTATGCTTGGCTTTATTGAAATCTTTGGCTTTGAAAATTTTTTCTCCAGTTCCTTTCCTTTGAACAATTCATGCAGGAAAACCGCAAGGGCGGCTATCTCTGAGTGGGGCTGGCTTGAGACTGAGACATTGTAGTCGCTTAATTTGTAGAATTGCTTTGGCACCTTTTCTGCCCCAACAATTACCATAATTTTTTGGTGTTTTCTTATTTTTTTGATTTCTTTCTGGATTGCAAGCCCGTACATTGTCAAATGAACTATTTTGAATTTCTTCTTTTTGTATTCTTCTGCTTCCTTTTCATGCCTTCTTGAATAGGAAACCTTGAATTTGCCGCCCCACCTATTTACAACATCTTTTATGCTTTCAATTAATTTCTTGTCTTCTTCGCCTGAAAAAATTATTTCTCTTGCCCCTAAAGCCCTTGCAACAAGGGCGCAGTGGCTTGAAACCCTTTTGTCTCTCTCAATCCTGTGCCCAAGTCTTAAAACTGCAACTTCTTTTACCATATAATTTTATTGTTTGCTTTTCAATTTTTATTAATAACGAGTGAATCTAATGCTTGACATAAGATTGGTTAGGGAAAATCCCGAATTCGTAAAAAAGAATTTAGGGAAAAGGCAGAATCCAGAATACCTCAAAATGCTTGACGAATTAGTTGAATCAGACATGAAGTGGCGCTCTATACTTCAAGACGTGGAAGAGCTCAGAAGGCAGAGGAATGAGATTTCAAGGAAGATAACTGAAGCAATACAGCAGAAAAAGGATATTAGTGCATTAAAGCAGGAGGCAAAAGAGCTCCCTGAAAAAATCAAGAAAGCAGAAGCAGAATTAAATGAATTGGAGGAAAAGAATCATTCTGCCTTGATGAAATTGCCTAACCTGCTTGAGGAAGATGTTCCTTTTGGGAAAGATGAAAACGACAACAAGGAGATAAAGAGCTTTGGTTCAATAAAGAAGTTCTCTTTTGAATTAAAGCACCACGGCTTGCTTACAGCAGAAAAAAATCTTGCTGATTATGAGAGGGCAGTAAAGATTTCTGGAACTGGCTTTTACATCCTGAAAAACGAATTGGCCTTAATGGAATTGGCTTTGCAGCGATATGCAATAGATTTTTTGGTGAAGAAGGGTTATTCCTTGATTCTGCCGCCATTCTTAATAAAAAGAAAGCCTTATGAAGGGGTTACTTCTTTGGATGACTTTGAGAACGTAATGTACAAAATTGAGAATGAAGACAAGTATTTGATTGCAACTGCAGAGCACCCAATTATTTCAATGCACATGAATGAAATCCTCCCAGAAGAAGAATTGCCCTTGAAGTATGTTGGCTTGAGCGCCTGCTTCAGGAAGGAGGTTGGAAAGCACGGCCTGGATGAGAGAGGCCTTTTCAGGGTGCATCAGTTCAACAAGGTTGAACAGGTAGTATTCTGCAGGCCTGAGGAAAGCCGGAAATATTTTAATGAATTGATTTCAAATGCCGAATCCTTGTTTCAAAAACTCAGATTGCCTTGCAGGGTTGTTGCTGTCTGCACTGGGGATATTGGGATTGTTGCAGCAAAAAAATATGATATTGAGGCCTGGAGCCCAAGAGAGAAGAAATATTTTGAGGTTCATTCAGGAAGCAATTGCACTTCCTATCAGGCAGTCAGGCTGAATGTAAAGTATAGGAAAAAGAATTCAATGGACAAGGAGTATGTGCACACATTAAATTCCACTGCAATAGCCACAGGGAGGGCTCTCAGGGCAATAATTGAAAACTTCCAGACAGAGAAAGGCACAATAAAAGTGCCTAAAGTCCTGCAGCCTTACATGAACGGAATCAAGGAAATCCCCTCAGAGAAAAAAGCAAAGCCCATGAAAGGAAAAGCTAAAAAGAAAGCAAGGAAAAAATGATTTCACAGGCATTCTACTTCAGTTCTTGTTTTTAAACAGAAAAAATCTATTTTTATTATATGCTTTTATCTGAAAACAGAATTGGTGAAATAGTTAAATTAAGAAGAGAGGGCCTTGCGTACAAAAAGATTGCAAGGTATTTGAACCTTAGCAGTGCCACTGTTTATAAGTACGCCAGGAAAATCAAACTTCCCACAGAAAAATTGGTCAAATTAATAGAAAATGAAGAATTAAACAAAAAAAGATTTTCAGAAAAATATGCTGTTGAAAAGGAAATAAAGAAACCAGAATTAAATGAAGAGTTAGCAACTATTTTAGGGCACTTATTTTTTGATGGAAGCGTCCAGAAACCAGTTAACTCAAAGTACAGGATTGATTACACCAACTATTCATTTGGATTAATAAGAAATTTCAAGAGATTGATGTTCAAATTGTTTGGATTAAATCCAGCAAAGATAAGAGTTTTTTACAGGAAAACAAAATATTTTGGTGTACAATTTTACTCGAAAAAAACTTGGAGCTTCCTTAAACAATATTCTAACTCGTTCAGCACTAAAGAAAATATTGGTGTTCCATTCCAAATTATGAATGCAAACAAAAAAATAAAAGCTGCTTTTCTAAAAGCTTTTTGGGATGACGAAGGGGCTATTTGTTATGACGGAGAATTGAGCGCGAGCTCTAAGAGTGAAAAGATGATTAATGATTTGATTGAATTGCACAATTCTTTTGAAGTAAGCTGCCGTAAAACAAAATCACACGAAGTTTACTATTTAAGTATACGCAGGAATAAAAACAATTACATTAACTTTTCTTCTAGAATAGGTTTTACTTTAGGTAAAGTTTCCAGGGGATACAATAAAGGTAAATTTAAAAATAACATATTGACCCAATTTATTAAATCCCATAATTGGGCCCGTAGCTCAGTTGGCAGAGCATTGGCCTTTTAGGAAAGGCAAGCATTATTTTTGTTTTCTTTCACATGTAAGCCAAGGGTCCCGGGTTCGAATCCCGGCGGGCTCGATAAATTATAATGAGTGGAAAAATGGAGCAGCAGAAAGGTGTTAGGGTAGGCATTGGCGTAATGATTCTGAAAAACAATAAAGTGCTTTTGGGTAAAAGGCATCTTGACCCAGAAAAGGCTGACAGCCTGCTGCACGGAGAAGGCACTTGGACAATGCCCGGGGGAAAGCTTGATTTCGGGGAAAGCTTTGAGGAAGGTGCATATAGGGAAGTCTTGGAAGAAACAGGAATTAAATTGAACAAGAAAAAATTAAGGATTGTAAGCATTACAAACGACAGGGTAACAGATGCGCACTTCATAACCATTGGATTGCTTTGTGAAGACTTTTAGGGTGAACCCAAAGTAATGGAGCCAGATGAAATAACTGAATGGAAATGGTTTCCTTTAAACAATATCCCCAAGCCAATTTTTTTTCCAACTGAAAAGATTTTAAAGAACTATACTGCCAAACAGGTCTACAAGCATTAATAAAAAAATTCAAGGGAAATGTGCTTGCGGCTTCTTTTAAAAAGAGAAAAAATGTTAATTATATAATGAATGAAGAAATTAATGCTTCTGAATGTGAACTTATAGGTGCTATAATCGGTGATGGTCACATCCACAAAAAAGGCCCTAAATATTATGTTGGGGTTACGGGCAATATTCAAACAGATAAAAAATATTTTGGTTATCTCTCTAATCTTATCAAAAAAACATGGAATAAATCTCCACAAATAAGAAAGAGGGCTGGCGGGCTAAGATTAAGATTTTACTCTAAAGAGGTCGTAGAGAGACTTATTAAAAAATTTAGTTTGCCTTTCAATTTAGGCAAATGTTACAAAGTTAAAATACCTGACGTAATTGCTTCTGATTGGGGGTTGTTGAGGCACACTATTAGGGGAATTGCTGATACTGATGGTTCAGTTTTCACTGCAAATAAACCCGGTTCACCAAATTATCCTTCTATTGAAATAACTACAACAAGCAGATTTTTAGCCAGTCAATTAAGGAATATTTTGAACAAACAAGGATTTAAAGTGGCAAAAATATGGGGCTACAAATCAAAGGTGTCGCGTTATCCTGCTTATAAAATTCCTTTAAATGGCAGGAAAAACCTTGAAAAATGGCTTAAAGAAATAGGTTTTTCAAATCCATATAAACTAAATAAAGCCTTGAATGCCCTTTGAATAATAAACTTTATATTGATTTCACAGCCAATATTTTTATTATACGGGAAGGTAGCTCAGTTCGGGAGAGCACACGATAGACTCAAGTCATTATTTTGGTTTGGTTTATGTGAAGCTGAAGCTCAGGATTGGGCAGAGACCGTGGTGTCGCGGGTTCAAATCCCGCTCTTCCCACCATTTTATTTTATTTTAATCCAGCCTTCTCTTTCATCAACAATTTTTATTCCTAATTCCTTTTCTTTTAATTTTAGATTTTGAATTATTTCTTTTATTGCTTCGTGTTTTACTGCTCTTATCTTAACCCAATTTATGTTTTTAACGGACTTTGCTTTCTGAATAAAATTTTCTATTATTTTTAGGGCATAGCCTCTACCACGATATTTTTCTGATACATAAACAGAAAAAACATGCAAAGAATTGCCGTGCCTTTGAAATGCCGTATGCCCAATTATTTTCCCTTTTATTTCAGCTAAGAGAACATCGTAATTTATGGCTTTCAATTTTTTTATTAAGGTTGTTTTTGGAAGCTTCATCAAATGCCTTGTTCTTCTTCCAAATTCAGATCTTTTATCAGCGCCTTTTGCAACTTTATAAATATAATTAGAAGTTTTATTTTTAGGCCTTTTTAAATTTGAGAATAAATAGTACCTCATATTTTAAAAAGGCAGATCAGCTTTAAAAATTTTTCTCAACTTATTATGGAAGGGTTAGTATTCCGAGCACTCTTGTTGTTGGGTCGCAGTGGGGCGACGAAGGAAAAGGGAAGATAATTGACTTTCTTGCAGGGGAAGCTGATTTTGTTGTAAGGTATCAGGGAGGCAATAATGCTGGTCATACAGTAGTTGTGGAAAGCAAGACATTCAAATTGCACTTGCTTCCTTCAGGTGTAATAAGGAACAAGAGGTCCCTGATTGGGGCAGGCGTTGTACTGGACCCGAAGGTGATAGTGAAAGAGATTGAGGCCTTAAGGGAACAGGGATTTGAGCCGAACCTGTGCATTGATTTCAGGACGCAAATTATAATGCCCTATCATTGCATGATGGATTCAGCAAAGGACTCTTCACTGAAAGAAAAAAAGATTGGTACTACAGGCAGGGGCATTGGGCCGTGCTATGCAGATAAGGCTTTCAGGTCAGGCATAAGGTTTTCTGACTTGATTGAAGAAAAGAAGCTGAAGGAAACAATTGCAGCAAACTATTTTTTCTACTCTGAGTTTTTTGGTAAAGTTTTTGGTCAAGAGCTTCCCTTCACTGAAAGCGAGTTGTTTGAAGAATTCAATTCTTTGGGCCAGCAATTAAAGAAATATGCAGGGGATGTGTCAATTGAAGTTAATAAGGCGCTGAGAGAAAATAAGAATGTTCTGATTGAGGGCGCGCAGGGAACAATGCTTGACAATTCTTTTGGAACTTACCCTTATGTTACTGCCTCTCACCCAATAGCAGGAGGAGCCTGCACTGGAATTGGCTTGAGTCCCAAAAAAATTAATAGAATTATTGGGGTTGTGAAAGCTTATACTACAAGGGTGGGCGAAGGGCCTTTTCCCACAGAATTATTCGGGGAAAAAGCAGAGCACTTGATAGAGAAAGGGCTTGAGTATGGGACAACGACAGGGAGACAGAGAAGGGTTGGATGGATTGATTTGCCCTTGTTGCGTTACAGCTCGAGGCTGAGCGGCTTTGATGAAATAGCAATAACAAAGCTTGATGTATTGAATGGAATGGAAAAATTAATGGTTGCAGAGTCCTATTCATTTAATGCCGGCAAAATAGAGGAGTTTCCCCCCTATACTGCGATGCTTGAAAAAACAAAACCTAATTATGTAGAATTTGAAGGTTTTGTTTTGGGTGAAAAGGAAAAGCTTTCTGCAAGAAAAAAAGGTTTTGTTGGACTGCCTGAGGAAGCAAAAAATTATCTGAATTTCATTGAAGAAAAATTGAGTGTTCCAATCAAAATTATTTCTTATGGCTCTGAGAGAAATGATACAATTGTCAGATAAAAGGTATTAAAACTCTTTTCCACATATTTTCTTTATCTTTGGTGGGTTTATGTGTGGCATTATAGGCATTATTTCTGAAAAGGATGTATTGCCTGAACTTTATTTTGGCTTGGTTGGATTACAGCACAGGGGCCAGGACAGTGCTGGAATCCTCTCCTACAATGGAACCCTTAAGGTAAAAAAAGAGAAGGGGCTGGTAGAGCAAATTTTTTCTGAAGATGACTTAAAAAATTTGAGTGCTAACATTGCAATAGGTCATACAAGGTACCCTACAATTGGCTCTGACTTCAGGACTGACGCGCAGCCTTTCTATTTTTCTTTCCCCCACAGGATTGGGATTGTTCACAACGGGAACATAACCAATTATTTTGAGTTAAGGAAAGAATTTGATTTAAAGAAGAAGTGCCTGCATTCAACATGTGATGTTGAGGCAATACTCAACGTGTTTGCAGAAGCCTTGATGTTTATCCCTGACCCTTCAGTTGAAGACATTTTTTCTGCTGTCTCGAAAGTCTTCTCCAAGGTTAAAGGAGCTTATTCTGTTGTTGCATTGATTGGAGGGAAAGGTCTTTTAGCTTTCAGGGACCCGCACGCAATAAAACCTTTAGTGCTTCTCAAGAAAAAAAACAAAGAAAATGGTTTTGCTTTTGCTTCGGAGAGCATTGCTTTAACGCCGTGCGGTTTTGAGGTTGAAAGAAATCTCAAGCCAGGCGAGGCAGTATTCATTGACAATTTCCTTAAGGTCCATTCAAAGACTCTTTCAAATGAAGAGCCCTCTCACTGCATGTTCGAATGGGTTTATTTTGCAAGGCCTGAATCAAAACTAGAGAAAAAGGATGTCTATGAGGCAAGAAAGGAATTGGGAAGGGAATTGGCCTCGCTTTGGAAGCTGACAGGAATTGAAGCTGATTTGGTTGTTCCTGTCCCTGACACTGCAAGGAGTGCTGCGACAATTCTGGCAGAAGAATTAAGGCTTCCCTGCAGGGAAGGCCTGATAAAGAACAGGTATATAGGCAGGACATTCATTATGGGTTCACAGTCAAAAAGGGAGGACAGCGTCAAACTGAAATTAAATCCCATTATTTCAGAAATAAAAGGCAAAAAAATAATCCTTGTTGATGACAGCATTGTTCGAGGTACAACCTCAAAAAAAATTGTGGGGCTCCTGAAAGATGCAGGAGCAGAAAGGGTATATTTTCTTTCAACCTGCCCTCCGATAAAGTGCCCTTGCTTTTACGGAATAGACATGCCTTTAAAATCAGAGCTCATTGCCTCAAACAAGAGTGTTGAAGAAATAAGGAAGTTCATTGAAGCAGATTACCTGCTTTACAATACAATCGAAGGCCTTAAGAAGGCAATTGGAACAAAAGAATTATGCTGCGCTTGCCTTAACGGCAATTACCCTGTAAAGGTTTCCCAGGAAACAATAAAAGAGATAGAGCAGTCAAGAACAAAAGAAAGAGAAAAAATAAAGGAGGCCTCAAAATGAAGATTATTTTAATTGGATCAGGCGGAAGAGAACATGCCCTTGCATGGAAGCTTTCCCAAAGTAGCTCAGCGGAAAGAATTTATTGTTGCCCAGGGAATGGCGGAACAGCAATAGAACAAAAATGCGAAAATGTTCAATTAAAAAATTTTAATGAATTGATTTCCTTCTGCAAAGAAAAAAGTGTTGACCTTACTGTTGTGGGCCCTGAACAGCCTTTATCTGAAGGCGTTGTGAACGAATTCGAAAAAGAAGGCTTGAAGATCTTTGGACCAACAAAAGAGGCAACGCAGATTGAGTCAAGCAAGTCTTTTGCTAAAAGGCTCATGTCAAACAAAAGGATTCCCACAGCAGCATTTGATGTCTTTCGCGACTCGGATGAGGCAATAGACTTCATTAACGAGTATCCTTACAAGAGCCTTGTAATAAAGGCAGACGGCCTTGCAGCAGGAAAAGGCGTAATAGTGTGCAGCTCAAAAAAAGAGGCAATAAAAGCAGTGAAAGACATAATGGAGAAAAAAATTTTCGGCGAAGCAGGAGAAAAGATTGTAATAGAAGAAGAATTGACAGGAGAGGAAGCTTCAGTGCTTGCCTTCACTGACGGAAAAGACATAAAATTAATGCTTTCGAGCCAAGACCATAAAAAAATTTTTGACAACGATAAAGGCCCAAACACTGGCGGCATGGGCGCTCATGCTCCTGCGCCAATTGTAGCAGAAAAAATGAAAGAAAAATTAATCCGCCAAATTTTCAGGCCAGCAATAGAAGGCCTTAAAGAGGAAGGCATAAAATATAAGGGTGTTCTCTATGCTGGGATCATGATAAGGGAGGGGGAGTCAATGCTGCTGGAATTCAATGTAAGGTTTGGGGATCCAGAAACCCAGGCGATCCTTCCGTTGCTTGAAACAGACTTGGCTGAAATAATGAATGCGGTTGTAGAAGAAAGGCTGAATGAAGTAGAATTGAATTGGAGCAATAATTCAGCCTGTTGTGTTGTTCTTTCCTCCAAAGGCTATCCTGAAAGCTATGAGAAAGGAAAAAAGATTTTAGGTCTTGATTCAGTGCACACAGTTTCTGGAGTGAATGTATTCCATGCAGGCACAAAAATTGAAGAAAAAGAATTCCTCACAAACGGAGGCAGGGTATTGGGGGTGACAGGGATTGGCTCAGACCTAAAAGAGGCAAGGGAAAAGGCATACCAAGCAATAAAATTGATTGATTTTGATGGAATGCATTACAGGACAGACATTGGAGTAAAAGGATTGAGATGACAAAAAAATGAAGAAAGAAAAATTGATTGTTTCCTGGGACGAAATTATTCCCTTATGCAAGCAATTATCAAAAAAAATCAGGGAGTCAGAATTCAAGCCTGACGTGCTTGTGGGAATGATCAGGGGAGGCCTAATTCCGGTAAGGATTCTTTCAACTGAACTGAAATGCAATGATGTCTACTGCCTCAGGGCAAAATATTGCCGCAAGGGAAACAAGAGGACAAGGGAGGTAAGAATAATTTTGGGCTTGAACGTAGACCTCACAGGAAAAAAAATTTTGTTGGTGGATGAAATAGCAGATTCAGGCGAAACCCTGAAACTAATAAAAGACTACCTGGCTTTTTTTAATCCAAAGGAAATAAAGACAGCAGTAATCCACTTCAAGCATTCCTCAATAATTGTTCCGGATTATTTTGTTGAAAAAGCAGAGAAATGGGTTCAATATCCCTGGGAGTGAATTGGTTATATATGATTGTAGTGTTAGACTTTGGCTCTCAATACACCCACCTTATTGCAAGAAAAATAAGGGAGTTGGGCGTGAGAGCAGAAATAATGCCTTTCAGTTCCCCCATAAGAAGAATCCAACAAGCAAGCCCTGCTGGAATAATTCTCTCAGGCGGCCCGAAAAGCGTCAATGAAGCAAAATATTTGTACTGCAACAAAAAAATCTTCTATTTTGGGATTCCAATTCTAGGCATCTGCTACGGCCACCAGTTAATTGCAAAAGAATTCAAGGGCAAGGTCAGGAAAGGAAAAGCAAAAGAGTACGGCAGGGAAATAATTGAATTAAAAGAGGGAAAAATATTCAAAGGCCTTGCAAAAAAGCAGGTTGTATGGCTCTCACATGGAGATACAGTAATCAAAGTGCCAGAGGGCTTCAGTGCAATTGCCTCAACAGCAAACTGCCCTGTAAGCGCAATGTGCAATGAAAGCAAAAACATTTACAGCCTTCAATTCCACCCTGAAGTGCATCATACGCCCAACGGGAAAATCATCCTTAAAAATTTCGCTTTCAGGATATGCAAGGCAGGGAAAGACTGGAACCTTACAGGGATTGCAAAAAATTTAATTGAAAAAACAAGAAAAGAGATTGGAAACAGGAAAGCATTGATTGCCGTCTCTGGAGGCGTTGACTCCCTTGTGGCAGCAACAATTGCAAACAACGCAATAAAAGACAATTTGTTCTGCTTTTCTGTAGACAATGGTCTTCTAAGAAAAAACGAGGTTGAATACGTAAAAAACTTGTATGAAAAGAAGCTGAAATTCAAGCACTTCTTTTTGGTTGACGCAGAAAAAGAATTCCTTGAAGCATTAAAAGGCGTTGAGGACCCTGAAGAGAAGAGAAAAATCATTGGAAGGAAATTCATTGAAGTCTTTGAGAGAAAGGCGTTAGAATTAGAGAAAAGATTTGGGAAAATAGACTTCCTCATTCAAGGAACAATTTACCCTGACAGGATTGAGTCAGCTGTTGCCTCAAGGATTGCAGCAAAAATCAAAAGCCATCACAACCTGATGCTCCCAGAAAAAATGAAACTTACAGTATTTGAGCCGCTCAAAGAACTATACAAGGACGAAGTAAGGGAAATAGGCTTGCAATTAAAAATCCCAAGAGAATTCCTGTTCAGGCACCCCTTTCCAGGCCCCGGCTTAGGAGTAAGAGTTTTAGGAGAAATAACAAAAGAGAAACTGGATTTGCTCAGGGAAGTTGACCACATATTCATTGAAGAATTAAAAAAGCAGAATTTGTATGACAAGATATGGCAGGCTTTTGCTGTCCTATTGCCAGCAAAAAGCGTTGGAGTAATGGGGGATGAAAGAACATACAATTACATTGTTTCCTTGAGGGCAGTGAATTCTGTTGACGGCATGACAGCAGACTGGAGCAAAATCCCTTTAGATGCACTGGAAAAGATTTCCAGCAGGATAGTGAACGAAGTCAAAGGCGTGAACAGAGTTCTTTACGATGTAACCCAAAAGCCTCCTGCAACAATAGAATACGAATAAATTTATTAATAACCTAATCCCCTAATAATTTGAGGTGATTTCAAGTGCCAATAAAGAAGAGATTAAGCTTGAAAACGATGGGAAAAGCAATAGCTGGGATACATGACAAAATCACTTGGAATTCAAAAACAGGAGAATTTACTAAAACAGGAAAAGGCTTTCCTTTTTTGCGTGGTAATATTACTAAAACAAAAGTTTGGGATAAAGAGGGAGTAAGAAAATTATTTGGAATAGAGAAGAAAGGAAATGTGCGAACTAATATTAAAAAAACAAAAGAATACGATAAATTTGGGAAATTGAAAAGAAAAACAAAAATAAAAGAGTATGATTAATTTATTTCTCTGGCCTCATGAAGGGGAATAAGATTACGTCCCTTATTGAGGCAGAATTTGTTAAGAGCATTGTTAAACGATCAATTCCAAGCCCTAAGCCTGAGACTGGGGGCATGCCGTACTCTAGTGCGCGCAGGAAATCCAAATCCATTCTCTCAGCCTCAAAGTCTCCTCCTTTAAAGAAGTCTTCTGCTTTCCTCCAGTACTCTTTCAGCTTTTCAGGATTGTTTTCTTCAGAATAAGAAAGACCTAATTCTATGCCGTCAACTATTGGCTCAAAGGCTTCAGCGAGCCTTTCATTGCCCCTCTTTGTTTTTGCAAGGCCAAAAACCTCTTTAGGATAATCATAAATAATTGTCGGCTGAACCAACTGAGGCTGGACTTTTTCCTCGAAGATTTTCATTGCAGTTTCTCCGATGCCCTCAAATTTTGCTGTTTCAATCCCGAGCGCTGAAGCTTTTTCTTTTGCTTCTTCCAGTGAATTGATTTTCTCCCAGTCAATTCCAGCATATTTTTTGACTGCTTCAGTGAAGGTAATTTTATTCCATGGGGCCTTCAATTCAATGCTTTTCCCTTCGTGCTCAATCCTCGTTTTGCCTAAAAGCTTTTTTGCAGTGAAAGAAATCATTTCCTCGCATACCCTCATGTTTTCGGTATAATCAGCGAAAGCCCACATTGTTTCCATTTGCAGGAATTCAGGGTTGTGGGTTCTGTCAATTCCTTCGTTCCTGAAGTCTTTAGAGAACTCAAATATTTTTTCATAGCCTCCAACAATAAGCCTTTTTAGGTAGAGTTCATTTGAAATCCTCATGTAAACCTTAATCTTTAATTCGTTCAGCAGTGACTCAAAAGGCCTTGCCCTTGCGCCGCCGTAGATTGGCTGGAGTATTGGGGTTTCAACTTCAGTGTATCCTTCCTTATTCAGAAATTCTCTTATTGATTGAACAATAAGGTTTCTTTTAATGAAGGTTTCTTTCACTTCCCTGTTCACGATAAGGTCGACATATCTCTGTCTGTACCTTAGCTCCTTGTCTTGGAGGCCATGCCATTTCTCTGGCAGAACCTCAATCGATTTTGTGAGCAGATTCAGTTTTTTTGCGAGTATTGTCAGCTCGCCTTTCTTTGTCTTGAATACTGTGCCTTCAATCCCAATTATGTCTCCTATATCCAGGTGCTTGAACAATTTCATTTCTTTTTCTGCTAGCACTCCTTCTCGAGCGCAGAACTGTATTTTTCCTTTTTCGTCTATAAGGTCTCCAAAAGCAAGTTTCCCAAAGCTTCTTAATGAAATAATTCTGCCTGCAATTTTGTAAGAGGGCTTCTTTAATTCTTTTCCCGCCTTTATTGAGCCGTGCTTTTCATGCACTTCCGAGGTAAAAGAGTTTTTCTCGTATTCATACTCATAGGGATTGAAGCCTAATTCAATTACTGCCTGAAGGTTTCTTTCCTTGCTTTTCCTTAAGTCGCTTATATTTTCCTGCATAAACAATATTATGGAAAAAAGAAATAAAAAGCTCAGCCTTCCTTGTACACTTCTTCCAATGGGTGGACCTTAATTCCTTTGGCTGTAATGGTTAAAGGATGCAAGTCCTCTGAATGCTTTGTGGCCCTAAGTTTTCTTATGTGCAATGTCCTGTTTGTGCCGCCCCCGCCAATTCCAGAATAATGCAATACTATTACTCCGTCCACAACGTATTCTTCTACCTCGTACCTGCCAAAGCGGTTTGCTCCTTCCTGCACTTCTGAAGTGAGCAGTGAGGTTACACCTATTCTCATCAGCATGTAACTTAATTTGAGTATTGCTTTTCTTACTTCGTTCTCGTCATTGAAATTGAATCCCAAAGCAGGAATGGAGTCTATTACAACCCTTTTTGCTCCAATCCTTTTTGTCACCCTCATTATCTCCAAAAGCAGTTTGTCCAAGTCAAAGCCTGTCATTGGAAGGCTGAATTCCTCTTCTGAGGGCATGCCTATCCTTGCAACGCTGCCGTCAATTATGTGAACTAAATTTTTTTCTTCTAACTTCCTTAAGTCCCAGCCGAACTGCATTACATCTTCCCTGATCAAATTAGGCCTTTCATCCATAGTAACGTAAATTCCAGGCTCATTATATTTTGCTGCGCCCTCGTGAATGAACTGCATGCAGAAAATTGTTTTTCCTGTGCCGCAGGCTCCAGTGACAAGAATTGTCCTCCCTTCAGGGAAGCCTCCGCCAATCAATTCATCTAGTCCTATTACCCCAGATTTGATCCTGTTCATTTTTTTCACTCTCTTGTTTTAATTTCAATGATAATATTATGCTCTTACATAATATAAATTTTGCTCTTTTTTCAGCTCCTTTTTATTTTTTTTACCCCTTTTATAGAGTAAATTTTTTGAATTAATTTCTCTGCATCTTTTGAATTCCTGAATATTATTTGAAAAGAGCATTCGATTTCATTGTTTGGCTCAGTGCTTGTGCTTGTTGAAATAATCTTTAACCCAAATTTTTTTATTGCATTCAATAAGTCAATCAAGAGGTCTGGCCTGTCAACTGCCCTTATCTTTATTTCTGACTGGCATTCCTTTTCTGGAACATAATTCCAGTCAATTTTTATTTCATTCATTTTTTTTCTTAATCCGGCAACGTTAATGCAGTCTTTCTTATGCACGCTGATCTTTCTCTTTGTTGTCTGAAATGCGATTATCTCATTCCCAGGCAATGGATTACAGCACTTGCTTATCCTTATTGCCTCAACCATTTTTTTGGGCAATTTTAATTCCTTTTTCTTTCTTTCAGCCAAAGGCTCAAGCTTGAGCAACTGCATTATCTTGCTTTTGGCTTTTTGTGTAACGCTGTAATTAAGCCAGTTCCTTTTTGCAGTAGGCTTCTTTGAGGCAATCACTTCCACAGTGTCCCCGTCCTGCAGCGTGTAATTCAATGGAACAATTTTTTGGTTTACTTTTGCCCTCACAATCCTTTCCCCTAAACCTGAATGTATGGCGAAAGCAAAATCTATTGGGGTTGAATTCTTCGGGAGCTCCACAACCTCTGATTTTGGGGTTAAAACAAAAACCTTGTCTGCCTCAAAGCCTAGCCTCATTGAATCCATTAATTCTTTTGCCCTGCCGCTAGAGTGCAGCCATTCCATCAACTGTCTTCCCCATACAAGCTTTCTATCGAAGTCCTTGTCTTTTGCTTCTTCCTTGTAAATCCAGTGGGATGGAGTGCCTTGTTCTGCCATTGAATGCATTTCCCTTGTCCTTATCTGAACCTCAAAGACTTGCCCTCCATTATTTTTTACTATTGAATGGATTGACTGGTAGCCATTAGGCTTTGGCTTTGCAATATAGTCATCAAAACTGTCAGGCAAAGGCTCAAAGGTTGAGTGAATTAATCCTAAGACGATATAGCAGTCTTTTATTGAATTGCAGATGATTCTTACTGCAAGCAGGTCATAGATTTCATCAAAGCTTTTTCCTTTTTTTGACATTTTCTGGTAGATGCTGTAAAAGCTTTTCACTCTGCCAATAATTGAAGCCCTAATCCTTTGTTTTCTTAATTGTTCCTCTATTTCTTTTATTATGTTTTTCAGTTTCCTTTCTCTTGCAGGCCTTTTTTCCTTCACTAATTCTTTTATTTTATTGTAATTTTTTTTGTCCAATCCCTTAAAGCTTAAGTCTTCCAACTCCCATTTAATGTCAGTGAGCCCTAACTTATGGCAGATTGGAACATAAATGTTCTGGGTTTCTTTTGCTGCGTCTTCTCTTTCTTTTTCTTCCAGGTATTCAATTGAGCGCAGGCTATCAAGCCTGTCAGCAATCTTTATTATAAGCACCCTGATGTCTTTTGCTGTTGCAAGCACTAACTTGCTTAAGGTATTGTAATCAATTTTGTTTTTGTTTTTGTCAATAAGGGAATTGATTTTTGTGAATCCCTCAATAAGCTCTTCCAGCCCTGAACCGAATTCTCTTTGGAGTTCAGTTTGGTTCATTTTTCCTTTATAGATTACATTATGAAGGAGGGCAGCAGCAACTGATTCTTCGTATAATCCTAATTCAGAGACAATAAAAGCAGTGTTAAGCAAATGCTGCGAGAAATCCTGCCCTGCAAGATTCTTTTCTCCAGCATAAAGCCTTTCAGCAAAACCGTGGGCCTTCCTTATTATGGAGGCATCTGCCTTTGGCTTTAATTCAATTGTCTTGGAAATAATGTCATCAATAGAATACTGTTTGACTTCCACTTAACCCCTAATAAACTATTAATTGCAAATGATTTTAAGGCTTTTTACATTTAAAATTAAATCAAATGAAACAACCAATTCTTTTCATAAACTTCAAAACCTACCGAGAGGGCACTGGAAGCAAGGCATTAAAGCTTGCGGGGATTGCAGAAACCCAATCAAAAAAATTCAATAAAACAATTGTACTTGTCGCACAGACAGCAGACATAAGGATGATTGCCTCAAAAGTCTCCCTGCCAGCATTTTCACAGCACACTGACCTAATCTCTTTTGGCGCCAGCACAGGATTCATTCTCCCCGAAGCAGTAAGAGAGGCAGGAGCAATTGGAACAGTATTGAATCACGCAGAACACAAGCTTTCGGACAAAGAGCTCAAGAAATGCATTGATAGAGCAAAAGAATCAGGGTTAATTGTAATGGCTTGCGCTGAAAGCATTTCAAGAGCAGAAAAGATTGCTTCAATGAATCCGGATTTAATTGCAATCGAGCCCCCCAAACTCATTGGGGGGAAGGTCTCTGTCTCCACAGCAAAGCCTTCTCTGATCACCAATTCAATTAAAGCTATTCATAAAATAAAAAAGATTCCAGTGATTGCAGGCGCAGGCATAAAGAAAAAAGAAGATGTAGAAAAAGCAATAGAATTGGGCTGCAAGGGCGTTTTTGTCTCTTCAGGCATAGTGAAAGCACCAA
This sequence comes from Candidatus Diapherotrites archaeon, assembly GCA_040755695.1. Lineage (NCBI taxonomy): Archaea > Nanobdellati > Candidatus Iainarchaeota > Candidatus Iainarchaeia > Candidatus Iainarchaeales > Candidatus Iainarchaeaceae > Candidatus Iainarchaeum > Candidatus Iainarchaeum sp. The sequence continues at coordinate 244,187 of JBFMAK010000002.1, forward strand.
ACCAGAAGACTGCAATAAAAGAAATGCTTGAAGGAATGCAGTAAAACACAAATTTTTAAGGTTTTTTTAAATGTACCAATTCAATTCAATTAAAGAAATTATTGGAGACTTGAAAAAAGGCAAAATGATAATACTTGTTGACGATAAAGACAGAGAAAATGAAGGAGACCTAATTTTTGCGTCCCAGCACAGTAACCCAGAAAAAATAAATTTCCTTGCAAGGCACTGCAGAGGCTTAATCTGCACCCCAATTACAAAAGAGAAGGCTGAAAAACTCAAACTAAAAAAAATGACCAAAGAAAGTACAAACAGGTTTGGAAGCAATTTCACTGTATCTGTTGATGCAAGAAAAGGCATTACCACAGGCATAAGTGCCTTTGACAGGAATAAGACAATAAAAGTTTTATGCAATTCAAGCAACCCAAAAGAATTGGTTGAACCCGGCCACATTTTCCCCTTGATTGCAGTTGAAGGGGGCACCCTCCAGAGGGCAGGCCATACAGAAGCAGCAATTGATTTAATGAGAGCAGCCGGCCTAAAGCCCTGTGCTGTAATCTGCGAGATAATGAAAGAAAACGGAGAGATGGCCAGAGTTCCAGAACTAATGGAATTCAAGGAAAAATTCGGCTTAAAAATAGGCACAATAAAAGACTTGATTGAATACAGAATGAGTTTCGAGAGCCTTGTAGAAAAAATAACTGAAGCCTTACTTCCAACAAAATTTGGTGAATTCAAGATAATTGCCTTCAAAGACAAAATTTATGGCGAGGAATATATTGCATTAATCAAAGGCAAAGTAAAGGGGAAAAAGAATGTTTTGGTGAGAGCCCACAGCGGCTGCATTACTGGTGAAACATTCCATTCACTCAGATGCGACTGCGGCTTCCAATTAGACAATGCAATGAAAATGATTCAAAGAGAAGGTCTTGGTGTAATACTTTACATAGAGCACCACGAAGGCAGGGGAATTGGATTGCTCAACAAACTGAATGCTTACGCCCTGCAAGACAAAGGCCTTGACACAGTGGAAGCAAACAAAAAACTAGGATTCAAAGCAGACTTAAGAGAATACGGCTTTGGAGCTCAAGTGCTCTCAAAATTAGGTTTAAGTTCAATAAGGCTTATCACCAACAACCCCCAAAAAATAATTGGCTTGGAAGGATACGGCCTTAAAGTAACACAAATAATTCCCTTGCGATCAAAACCAACAAAATACAACAGGAAATACCTTAAAACAAAAAAAGAAAAACTAGGCCACAAACTATAAACATTTTTTATGAAATTCACTCGAATTTAATGAATTCAACTTTCAGGGAGAAGTTTTCTTTTGCTGTTCCCTCTACCAGAGTGCCCTGCCATAACTGGTTTCCTATCAAAACAGAAACATGAAGGTCTCCAATGCATACCTCTGGACCCAAAGAGAATTTGCCTGAAGCCTTGCTTACAGGAATGCCCTTAAGATTTTTTGCTTTATATGAATTCTTCCAGAAACAGTTCATGAAACCCTCCTTTATTATTCCATTGCACTCAATTACCTTGCACTGGTGAATCTTGTTTTCAAGGAGAGCCTGCTTTAAGGAAGAAAGAATGTCTTCTCCCTCGCTCAAGACAATAGTAAGGTGCTGTATTGAGCTCTTTTCTCTGAAGAATTGCGATTGAAGCTGTTCCCCCATCATAAAGGAAGCCTTAGTGCAATTAATATAACAAAAAATAATTTAAAATGATGTCAGAAAAATAAAAAAAAGAAATAGAAAAATAAAAAATTAAATTAAAATTATTTCAAAGTAAGCTTTGAAAAATTTCAAGCAAAGCTTGAAATTACTTCACTGAAGCAATTTTCTTTATTGCAAGCAATGAAACAATTACTGCTGCTGGAGCCACGAAAACGCCGATGTATGAAAGTATCTGTGCTATTATTATGCCAATCTTAGGGATGTACTGCCAGCCGATAGCGCTTGTAGCCATCAAAGCAATTGTTGCCACAAGGAATGTGACTGTCTCTTTCTCTGTAATGTTAAGCAGGCCAACTATTATTCCCAGAATGACAAGCACTATGACAATCCAGTAGCCTATATCTGCGCCGAACGGAAAAAAGTAGCCACCTATCCCTGCCAGAACTGCAATTATTACTCCTAAAATGAATGCATAGCTTCCTATCTCTTGCAAATCCATTAGCTTTTCCCCCCTTTAATTTTAATCTAAAAATAACAAAAAACATTAAGTAGTAAGAGCAAACTGAATTTAATGTTTTGCCTTTTCCTTTCACCAATCAACGAACTTTCCTGTTTAATTCAGGCTTAAAAAAAGTGTGGGCTGCCTGGAATCGAATCGGCTGATAGCTTTAAAGCTTTCTTGCTTTTTTCTTGCTTCCGTTAACCCAAAAGCATTAAATTATAAAGCCACCGTTGCTTTCTTCCAAACCTGGCGGGTTCACTCCATACTTTAATCTCATGGGGCAGAAGGTCATGGATTAAAACAAGGGCTTAAAGCTTGAGCGCAATCCTCAGCCAAGCTTTTAGATCCCTGCATGAAGCGGATTTCAGGCTACAGAGGACCGCTGACCCTCCAATCTAGCCCACAAAAAATTATTGAATGAAAGGCTTTTTATTTATTAGCTGAAAGTGCTCCAGGGCACGCCCCTACATTGCAGTCGCAGTTGCCGTCACAGGCAGCAAAATTATTGTCTTCACTGCATCCAATTTCTTGTTCACTGCAATAGCAACTGTTTATGTCACAATGAATGCTCCCGCATTTTGGTTGGTCTGCAAAAATGCAGTTCTCAGGGTTTTTGGGGTCGCAAGTGCCAAGGACAGCAAGGTTATACAACCCGTACAAAGAATAAGCAAGGCTTGCAAACATTATTATAACAAAAATCCAGGAAATTACAGAGAAGTTCTTGTACACAAATCTTCCCAAGGCTTTATTCCTTTTTGCAAGGCCGCCTGAAATCTTCATCTGCATTTTTTTGTCGAAAGAGGTGTTGCATTTCCTTAAGGTTGCCATGCGGAAAACGCAATTGAATGATTCTTTTGCGTAGCCTCTGTATTTTGCCAAAAATAACCCTAAGAATCCAAATATGACCATGGCAATAATGCAGAATACCATAAAAATCATTTAAGACTAACAAATTTAACGCTTAATGAGTTCACATCCCTAAAAACATAAAATCCGTCTGCCTCAATTGAGCCCACAGTATCCCACACGCCATTCAATGAATCATAATACTTCGCTTCAGGCGACAGAATCATTGTTGGAATTTCCTTGATTTTATATTTTGCAATCAATTCCTTTCCCTGCGTTGAATTCACGTCAATAAATGTCTCTTTGGAAACCTTGACCAGAAGCCTTTCCAGTATTGGCCCGTGAACTTCTTTAGGGCTGTAGCAATCAGTGCATTTTTCGTCGACAAGGTAAGTCACCTCAACAAGGCCTTCCACTGAATTGGAATTCAGGTCATAGTAAGGCGGGAAAATCTTGTCCAAAACATAGAAACCATTTCCGTCAACAAAGCCCACATTGCTCCAGTTCTGGATTAAAGAGGAATATTCCTTGAGTTCAGGCGAGAGAATCATTACAGGCAGGGTCTTAAAAGAATAATTTGATGTGAGAGAGAGGCCTTCACTTGAATTAGAATCAACAAAGTTAACATTCCTGAAATACACCCCACTGCTTTTCAATAATTCTATGAATGTTGCATTCATGTCAAAGCATTCAGTGCAGGATTCCTTTCTCAATATTGTTGCGTCGACAATTCCTTTCACTTTTAAGTCCTTTAAGTCAAAGTATGGGATGCCCGCATTCCTTACAACAAAGCTTCCATTAACTTTTTCTCCGTAATCCTGAAGCAGTGAAACAATGTTTGCGTCATCTATGCCGCCTGAAATTATTACCGTTGGAACTCTCGTTATATTGAAGTCTTTCACCAATTGCTCTCCTTTAGTGGAATCGAATTCAAACAAGGTATCTTTTGTAACATTAACATCCAGCTGCTTTAAAGCATTCACAAAAGAGTCAAGCTTCGGGCATTCAGCGCAAGAGGAAGCAGCCAGCTGTATTACCTCAATTTCAGGCTTTTCTTGTATTACATTATTCTGGTTGCCCGGCTCAAGCACAGGAGGATTGTTAGGAATACTTCCAATAGAATTAATTGCATTATTCACTTGTATAAGCATGTAAGCCCCAACAATAAGGAGGACAGCAGAAAAAATTATTGCAGCAATAAGAATGCCTTTGGTTTGAGCACCTTCCTTTTCCTCTTTTTTGCCTGCTTCCTCTTTAGGCTTTTCCTGCTCAAATCCCCTTTTATGCCTTTTTTTAGACATCAAAAAAACCTTTTCAAGGAATACAAAAAGACTCCAATTACCTATATTTCCCACTGAAAAAATATATAAAGGGAAAGGTAAAACCAAGGCATAAAGATAGGGAAAGAATAAAAATCTTCCTGGGAAAAAAATAGTTAAATGACTAAATTAAAAGAAAAGAAAAAGGAAATAAAAAGGGAGAAAGGACAAACAAAAATTCCCTGGAGCATAATTGGCGGGATAATTATAGTAATAATAATTGCGCTGGTTGCCTACCTTGCCTTTTTCAATAAGCCTGCCTACGAAGACAAGCATCCTGCAAGGCCTTATTACGGCAACCCCAATGCAAAGGTTTTAGTTGAAGAATTCTCTGACTTTCAGTGCCCTGCCTGCGGTCAAGCATTCATTCTAAACAGCCCGGTAATAGAGGAATTCAAGGACAAAATAAAATTCGAGTACAAGCACTTTCCATTGAATTCACTGCACCCTAATGCATTCCCCGCAGCAGTAGCCTCAGAGTGCGCCTTAGACCAAAACAAGTTCTGGGAAATGTACGAACTCTTATTCAAAAACCAGCAGAACCTAAGCAAGGAAAATCTGCTGAACTTTGCAAGCCAACTGAAATTAAACGAGGAATCGTTCAAGGCATGCATTGAAAGCGGGGTAAAAGACAAATATGTTAATGCAGATAAAGCTGAAGGCGAAAAGAGGAGCGTGCAAGGCACACCAACATATTTCGTGAACGGAAAGAAGCTTGACAACTGGACTCAATTGAAAAGCGAAATAGAAAATGTATTGCAATAAATTTTTATGCTTAAAATTATTTTTGAGGACCCTAAAACCAAAGCCCGTTATTCCGAACTAAAAACTGCCCACGGAAAAATTGAACTGCCTTCCTTCATGCCTGTTGAAACCAAAGGCACAGCAAAGTACGTAAGCCAAAAAGAACTCCTTGAATTTGGGGCAAACGCAATAATATGCAATTCCTTCCTTTTATACCTCAAACCCGGATTAAGCACAATAAAAAAATTTGGTGGGCTCCACGAATTCATTAAATGGCCTAAAAGCATTTTCACTGATTCCGGAGGCTTCCAGATAATAGAAAAAGAGTTCCAGCCAAAGCCAAAAGAGAAAGGAGTAGAATTCAAAAGCCCTTTTGACGGAAGCAGGCGCTTCATCACTCCAGAAAAAGCAATCCAAATACAAGAAGAATTGAATTCAGATGCAGCAATGTGCCTTGATGACGTGCCATTGCACGATGCCCCTCTCGCAAGGCTCAAGGAATCAGCTGAAAGGACAACAGAATGGGCAAAGAGATGCAAGGCAGAACACAAAAACAAAAAGCAATTACTGTTAGGCATAAGCCAGGGCGGCAGGAACAAAAAACTCAGGCAGAAAAGCCTGCAGGAAATAATTGAATTAGATTTTGACGGCATAGCTTTGGGGGGGTTATGCATTGGAGAGCCAAAAAATGAAATGCTTGAAACAATAAAGTTCTCTATCCCCTTAATTCCAAAAGAAAAGCCTGTTTATCTAATGGGTGTCGGAAGCCCTAAAGAATTAATTGAATGCATTTCTTTGGGCATAGACCTCTTTGACTCCTGCTTTCCAACGCGAATGGCAAGGCACGGGACAATCTTTACCTCAAAAGGAAAAATTGACATAAAAAAGAAGGAGCACTCCCTGCAAAAAAAGCCCTTGGATGAAGAATGCGAATGCTTTGTGTGCAGAGAGTATAGCACTTCCTTCATTCACCACCTTTTCAGGGTTGGAGAGCAGAATGCAATGCGCTATGCCTCCCACCATAACCTCTTCTTCGTGCAAAACCTAATGAAAAATGCAAGGACTGCAATAATGGAAGGAGAATTCAAAAAATTCGCTTCAGAAACACTCAAAAAATTCAGGGAAACATAAATTTATTAACTCTAAAACCCCTAATTGTAATTGACTCAAAAATGAAAAAACAGAAATTAAAAATAAAGTTCATTGCTTCATCATTCCTTGCATTGCTTCTATTCGTTTTGTTCTTTTATTTCTCTAAAGGAAAATACTTTATTCCAATGCAGGACTTGTTTGCCCTTTCATTCAACTTTGAGCAGCCACTAAATATTTTATCCTACATGTTCATTCATATTGGCTTATTTCACTTGTTCGTGAACATTTTTTCTCTTGCGCTATTCGCTTTAATCTTGGAGCAGGTGACAGGCTCAAAGCACTTGATTGCATTATTCTTTTTTTCAGGATTCCTTGGGGCAATACTTTTTGCCCTTTATGCGCCTGACACAGGATTAATGGGCGCAAGCATTGGCATAAGCGGCCTGCTTACCTCTTCCCTTCTCCTCAAGCCAAAGCATACAATAATAGGAATAATAATTATTGCAGTAATGCTCCTGCTTGCATTAATTCCTTTCTCTCAGAACCTTCTCTCCGCAGAGAAAAAAGTAATAGTGCAGAAAGAAGAGCAGATTTCAGTTGACCTCAATAAGGCAGTAGAAAAAAAGGATACAAACAAGGCCGTTGATTTGAACAGGCAATTACAAAAGGTGGTAATTGAAAAAAAGCAATTTGAGCAAGGCGAACAATTCCAGATAGAAACAAAAACCAATCCATTAAGCCATGCCTTCGGCGCAATAGCAGGCATAATTTACTTGTATGCATTCCAAAGAAAAAAACTAAAAGAAAAAATAAAAGAAATAGTTTTATGGATTAGACGTCCTCAATTCCATTCTCTGTTACCCTAAATAATGCTTCCCCGTCAGGCAGTGAAGGGGAATCAACCAATTTTGCAACCCTCTTGTCTTCCTTGCTTTTCCTGAGGTAAATCCTTGTCTTTGAATTGTGCGAAACTATTTCTCCGCCAATTGGCGTTGTAGGATCGCCAAACAATATTCCAGGGTTCTGCATTACCTGGTTTGTTACAAGGACTGCAATATTATTCATTTCAGCCATTCTCATTAAGGTGTGCATGTGCTTGTTCAATTTCTGCTGCCTGTCAGAAAGCTGTCCTCTCCCAATGAATTCAGCCCTGAACTGAGAGGTGAGTGAATCCACAATTATGAGCTTGATATTTTTTTCTTTTAGTAAGTCTGGGGCCTTTTCAGCCAAAAGCATTTGATGATCTGAATTAAAGGCTCTTGCAACATAAATGTTCTTCAGAACTTTTTCTGAATCCAACTTCAAGTGCTTTGCAATAGCAATGATCCTCTCAGGGCGAAAACTGTTATGCAAGAAAATACCCCCTTTACCAGCAACGAAATTTTGGATTTCCCTATTGTTAGGCATTACTTCAATATCGTATGTTTGTTCAAATCCGACTCTTTTAATGTCTTTGACTTCATCAAACCAAACATTTCCGCTCATTAAAGAAAAGAGGCAGTCAAATTCGTTTGTCTTCTTCAATCGTTTTATAGCATTTATTACTCTTCTAAGTTTTTGTCTTGTTATTTTATTAGTTCTACCACTTTCTAACTCCCAAAGCAGGGTTTCTTGTTTGAGCCCTGCCTCTTCGCATACTGCCTTCATTGTTAAACCCAAATTCTCTCTAACCCTCTTTATCGTGCTACCGATGGCATTGTTGTTGTTTGGGATATGGTTCAAAAAAGCTTCTTTGTCAATATTCTTTGACCAGCCAACATTAAAGGAAATATGGTCTTTTCCTTTATACTGCCGTGTAATTGTGTAGTTTCTTGAAGGGATGCCCATACTTGTAGTTGCATATAAGACGCTGTTAGCAAGGTCTTCGCTAACTGTTTCACAATCGATATGTCCAATCTTGTTTGTCGAACCATCACATTTAACGTATACCCCCAAAAAATCCTTTTTTAATGCTTCCGGGAAGTTTAATACAAACCCAGGAATATTTTTTTTGTAAGCATTTTCACCACATTTGAGGGCAAATAACAAGTACATTAATGTTTTTGATGTAATCGCATACTCTGGAACTGTTTTTGACAATCGCAACTTTAGTTTATGTTCATTACAAAATGCATTCAGGTATTTTTTGATTTCATTGCTTGTTGTTGCAATTCTTACTGCATTATTTATTTGAGTTATACAACCTTCTGCAATATATGCTGCTAAGAACCTTAAAACAGTTTTATCCACTTTGAGGTCAAGAGGAAGCGTGTTACGCCTGCTCCATCCACCAATGCGAAGCATATCTCTTTTAATGTCTATGCCGTGTTTTATTTTGTTGAATATTTTCAGCGGTAACAGTTCTCTTTTTTTCCAGTTGTCAACTTCCGCTCTTCTGAAACCGCTTTCTTCAGCAATTCCCCTTAAAGGTTTGGATACTTTTTTAATCGCTTCTTTTATTCCCCTCCCCCTCACATAAAATTTTTCACTTGTAAAATCCCCTAACAATTCGTCTAAGTGTAGCTCAAATGAGCTACCAGTTTGCGGCAGTTTCGAAGGCACTGCGACAAAAGAACCATTTGAAAGCTCGCTTGTCTTAATTTCCTTAAGTCCACCCAAAGGATTTAAACCAAAAAAGTTATGGTCTTTTGTTACTTTAACCTTTCTGCCGCTCTTTAGCAGAACTTCAAAAATTTCTTGTGGAGCATGCTTAATAAAACCAGTTATCTTGAACAACTGTGTTTTATAATTGTGCGGATCAAAACTCACAACCTCCACATTATCTGGGTTATCAGAGGTTGAAACAGTAGTGCCAAAGTAGTATAGTCCATTGCTTTTATTTAGATGCTCTTCGACAAGGTCACCAATTTTTACAAATTGGTACGAATCCCTAAAAATAAGAACTTTTTCATCATAGGGTAAACTGTTCTCTGAGTCAATCCATAAACAATTACCATTCAATCCCCCTTTCTCTTTAGGTAGTTGAACCGTAACGGCTGTCTGAAAGCACACTTGAGTATTATGCAAAAAGACTGGCTTGTTTCCTCCAATAAAACTGTGTGTTTCTGGCACAATTAAATCGTAAACCCAATCGTTGTATTCAATTTTTTTTACGCTAATTATTTTTTCCCATTTGATTTTGTTTTTGCTTAATTTAACTATCCTACTCAACTTTTTCTTTCTGTTAAAATCAATTTTGGAAGGACTTCCAATAAAATCCCCTTCTTTCAACAATCCGGTTGACTTCCATTGAATGCCGGTCTCGTTCAGCGTAAGTAAGGGGTGCTGTTCTGTCAGCCTGACTTCTATCCCGTGTTCAGTTTTGAATTCAAGCAATTCTTTTGAAAACTGCCTATACAAATGCGAGGCATTTGTTTGAATAATATTTCCATTTTTATCAATACCTATTACTTTGATTGGCTTCTTTAAATCCGCAATAAATCCTTCTTCAATTTTTTTTTCATTTATTGCATATTCATTGTAAACTTCTTCTATTGTTTTCAAATGAGAAATATCCGGATTAAAGTAAAACAAATTAGTGTCCTTTGAAACACACTTAGCGCTTGCATATTTTCCGTACACTTCAGTTATGCTTCCAGTTTCAATTCCGCCGCCTATAAGAGAGTCAACCTCTTTTGAGCTAGTAGTAATTTTTCCAATTAATTTCCTTCTCTCTGCAAGCTTGTCTGCTGTCTCATAGCCCATTTCAAGGCTCTCGCGCGCAGCATTGATTGCCTTCTGTGCAGTAATTTCACCCAATCCTGCTACCTCCATTAATTCTGCAGGCGAAGCAACAGCAATTGACTCTAGGCTCCTGTAGCCTGCGCCCATCAATTTTTCTGCGCTCTGCTGGCCTATTCCGGGCAAATCAGAAATAGTCTTAGGCTTCTTTTCTTTATCTTTGGGTTCCTTTGATTCTTTCTCTTTATCGCTTTTATCGCTCATATAAACTCCTCCAATGCGCCAGACTTTTTCGTGCGAGTGCCTGAGCTGGCAGAAGCACTTTAGCCTGCGCTCAATAAATAGAATCATTCAATTGATTTTAAATATTATTGGAAGCAGAATGCCGGTGAAAAAAAGAAAAATAGAAAGGGAAAAAAATTCCCTTCAAAAATTTTTGGATTTAGTTTAGAACTGTTGGAAGGCCGAATCCTGTTGCTGGGTCGTCCCCAAGAACATCCAAGTCCCAGAGCATTGCTCTATTCTGCAAGTAAGTTCTTGTTGTTGTGCCTGAGCCCTGCCAGAGTTTTGCTGCTAAACCTGAAACATGGGGTGTTGCTTGGCTTGTGCCCCAATAATAGGCATAGCAGCCGTCCTTGTAAGTTGAGAGTATGTTCACTCCGCCGGCAGCAACTTCAACCTCTCTTTCCTCTATAATGTAGTCCCCGTCATTTATTCCTCTGCTTGAAAAGTTTGCTGTTGCATACTGGTCATCTATTGCTGCAACTGCCATTACCTTGTCATAAGCTCCAGGATATTCAATTGTATTGTATGCTGGGCCTGCATTTCCTGCTGCTGCGACCAAGAGGACTCCGTGGGCATAAGCATTGTCTAATGCTGCTTTTTCGTCTGCAGCAAGGCCTGTTCCGCCAAAGCTCATGCTTATGACATTAGTGCCTCTCGCTGTAGCATCATTTATTGCTCTTGCGACGTCATCGCTCCAGCAGTAAGTTCCGCACACTTTGTAGATCCATAGATTAGATTGAGGGGCCACACCGTAAATTCCTTTTCCGTCAGAACCAGAATTTGCTGCAATTATGCCTGCCACATGAGTTCCGTGGCCGTCTCTGTCAGTGCAACCGTTCTTTATTCCTCTTCCTGTAGCGTCAAGGCATACTTTAATATTGCTCGCAAGGTCAAAATGCTTTATTGCTCCAGTGTCCAAAACAGCAACGTTCACTCCTGCGCCGCCTGAAGTGCTTGTAATATTGAAATTATTATAGACTTGCTTTACTCCGTACCATACCTGAGGAAGGCCGTAATCTGAAAGAACGCAAGGTCTTGTGCCGGGCTTTCCTTTAATGCCCCCTACTGCGCCTAATTCGCCTGCCGGGCTTCCTTCAATGTACCACTTGTTCGCATAGCCAATGAATTCAAGGTGTGGGTTATGCTTTAATCCGTCTATTGCCTCGCTTGGAGCTTCGATTGAGATATTGCCGCTAGGGAAAGAATGCCTTGCATAAGAAGCAATTGAATTGAATCCAGCCAAGTCTTTGACTTTAAAATAAGCTCTCTGGGTTTCAGCTGAAACGCTCACAGCTAAAATTAAAGAGAAAAGTAGTGCAAATAAAATTTTGCTATTCAATTTACTACCTCCAAATAAATGTACTAATAATAATTAGGTGTTAAACAAAATAAAAAGAAATAGGTTATGTATAAGTTTATAAATGTTTTATTGGGCTACTTCAAGACACTCAATCTTTTTCCTACTTTCTCGAATGCTTCAAGCGCTTCATTCAAGTCCTCTTTCTTGTGCGCTGCAGTAACCATTGTCCTGATTCTTGCCTTTCCCTGTGCTACCATTGGATAAACAATTGGAATGGTGAAGATGCCTTCATCAAATAATTCTCTTGCGAAATTTTGCGCTAAAGTTGAATCGCCAAGCATTACTGGGGTAATGGGGGTTTCGCTCTCGCCTGTATCAAATCCCAATTTCTTTAATTTCTTTTTGAAGTATCTGGTGTTTTCCCACAGCTTCTTCACATACCTGTCAGTTCCCTCAAGAAGCTCGAGGGAAGCAATGCATGCAGCGACAACTGCAGGAGGATGAGAGCCTGAAAGCAGGAAGGTCCTGCTCTTATTCAAAGCGAATTCGCACAAGCTCTTTGAGCCTGAAACATAGCCTCCTACTACACCAAAAGCTTTGCTGAAGGTGCCCATTTCAACATCAATCTTTCCCTCCAAATTAAAATGGCTTGCAATGCCTCTCCCGTGGTCTCCTAATACCCCTTCACCGTGCGCGTCATCAACATAGGTTATTGCATTAAATTCTTCAGCCAATTTCACTATGTCTTTCATTGGGGCAATATCTCCATCCATGGAAAAAACACCGTCAGTTATAATTAAAGTTTTCTTGTAATTTTTTGCCTGGCTTTCATCCAGAACCTTCTTTAATTCTTCTGTGTTCTTGTGTTTGAATACAGCCCTTTCGGCTTTGCTGAGCCTTACCCCGTCAATAATGCTGCCGTGGTTCAATTCATCGCTTATAATTAGGTCGCCTTCTCCTGCTAATGCAGGAATCAGCCCGGCATTCGTAGCAAAGCCTGTCTGGAAGAAGAGTGCTGCCTCTGAATGCTTGAATTCAGCAATCTTTTTTTCTAATTGAACATGCAAGTCCATTGTGCCTGCAATAGTCCTAACAGAGCCAGAGCCAGCACCGTATTTTTTTACTGCCTGAACTGCAGCCTTCTTCAGTTTAGGATGATTTGAAAGACCCAAATAATTGTTAGAGCATAAAATAATTGCATTTTTTCCGTCAATTATGCCTCTTGCACTTGAAGGGCTTCCAAGAACCCTGATCTTCCAATCCAGATTCTTTTCCTTTAATTCATTCACGCACTGCCTGAAGAATTCATCTGCATTCGGCATTAAAATTACCTCCAATTAAATTACAATTATGCGCCGAAAGAAATAAAATGGCCTTCAATCGTTCATTGACGATAGATTTTTCTTTTATTTCTTTTCTTTTTAATAATCCTTGCAAACAAAAAATAAAGAAGGAGGGGCAATTAAATGAAAGAAAAAATGCTAGCTATAATGAAAGACAAGCCAAGGGAAGGGGCAATAACAACAGAAGTTGCAATACCAAAAATAAAGCCCCATGAAATACTAGTTAAAGTAAAGGCAACCTCAATCTGCGGCACTGATGTTCACATCTATAAATGGGACAAATGGAGCCAGAACAGAATAAAGCCTCCATTAATCTTCGGTCACGAATTCACAGGGGAAGTAATAGAAATAGGAAAACATGTTTTCTCCACATCTGAAGTAAAAGTAGGGAACTATGTTTCAGCCGAAACACATATTGCGTGCGGCAAATGCTTCCAGTGCAAGACAGGAAACGCCCACATCTGCGAGAACGTCAGAATTTTAGGCGTGGACACTCAAGGTTGCTTTGCCGAATACGCTGTAATCCCTGCAGCAAACGCTTGGGTGAATGACCCAAAGATTCCATTAGAAATTGCCTCAATGCAAGAGCCATTGGGAAATGCAATTCACACTGCCCTTGCAGTGGAATTAATTGGAAACACAGTCCTCATAATGGGCTGCGGTCCTATTGGATTGTGCTCAATTCAAGTGGCAAAGGCTGCAGGCGCAGCAAAAGTAATTGCAGTAGACCTGGTTCCTTACAGGCTTGAATTGGCAAAAAAAATGAAGGCAGATTATGCATTAAACGCAAGAGAAGTAGATGTAATAAAAGAAGTAATGGATATAACAGAAGGAAAAGGGGCAGATGTATTCCTTGAAATGTCCGGAAGCCAGCAAGCAATAGAACAAGGATTCAAGGCATTAAGGCCTGGAGGGGAAGCATCAATTTTAGGCATTCCCTCAAAGGAAATAGAATTGGATTTAAGTTCAGCGGTAGTATTCAAGGCAGCAAAAGTCCATGGAATCAATGGAAGGCTGATGTTCAATACCTGGTACAAGACAGCCTCTCTGCTGAAAAACAAATTAATAGACATAAGCCCCATCATTACCCACAAAATAAAATTGAATGAATTTGAGCAAGGAATGCAGGCAATGCTCTCAGGCAACTCAGGGAAAGTAGTCATGTTCCCCTGATGTTATCCCAAGAAAAGAAAATAAAAAAATAAAGAAAAAAAATTATTCCCCTGAAATCGGAGGCCTCTGGTCTGTAAGAATGTGGCAGTAAGCAAAAAACCTCATGTAAAACCTGAAGTATGAAGCAGTGAACTCCCATAAGTCCTTGTTTTTTCTTCCAGTGAAAAGAATATGAAACCATTGGACTACTACTGCAATGCAGACAAAAATCCCCCAGATGCCAGCAATAATTGCAAGGATAATCCCATAAATTATTCTCACAATCAATTCAACCCTGCTCCCGTTTTCCTCGTAATTGATTGAAAGCTTTGCCGGAAAATCAGCCATCTTTTTTTACCCCCTTTTAAATTAAAAAAATAATTCAATTAAATTAAGGCAATAAGAAATATTTAAATGAATCGCCAAATCAGGTTAAAATAATGTTCCTTGCAGTCAGCTCCAGCTCATTGTTCTTAGGATTCAATTTCACGTTGCCTAATACCACTGCCTCTCTGCCCTCAATCTTCTGAGCTAATTCCTCTATTACGCCTTCAGCTGTAGTCTGCTCAAGCTTTTTCTTTAATTCCTCTTTTTTCAGCTCAAGGAATTTCTCTGCTGTTGCACCGAATGCAAGTACCCTGATGGAGGAAGTGCCGTCATCCAATTCAAATGAAACAACAGGAGTAAAATCAGGCTCAGAGACTTCCATTCCGCAACGAGAACAAAAAAGGCCTTCAGTAAAATCCTTTTCATCAATTCTCTCAAGCTTTGCATTGCATTTAGGGCAGACCCTGAACATCAGATTGCCTTTATTTAATGCAATTATTTTTCCTTTAACTTCAATGTCCCTATCGCCTTCACCCAATTCATTCAATGCCTTGGATTTCACTTGAATTCCAAGCAATTCATTCAATGCAGGGATTGCTGCACTTAAATCCTTTTCCTTTGTTATCCTTGCCTTCCAGCCCAAGTGCAGTTCAGTTCCATTCAATCCTGCCTTGGTGTAGGCACCCTCAATCCTCACAATGTCCCCCGCAGCAAATTTTCCTAACTCTTTTGCCAATTCATTCCAGGCAACAGCCCTTACAATTCCTGAGTCATCGCCCAACTCAAAAGCAGTTAAATTCCCCTGCCTTTCATTTGAATCAAAAGACTTTGCGGGAAAAATTTTTGTAATCCTTGCAATTACGTCCACTTCATTCAATCCTTCCTTTAATTCCGAGACCTTCAAATGCAAATGCTTCTCTTCAGGCAACCCCTCTTTCAATTCTTTCTCCTGCACTAACTCGATTGAACCATTTGAACCCAAATTCAATTGCTTGAAATTATTGAATTCAGTTACATAGCAGCCCTTCAATCTCAGCGCACTGTTCCTCTTAATATTCAATTCCTCCAGCTTCTTCACAAAATCATGCCATAAAGTAAGCCTTATGCTGCCTGAATCATCTGCTACAAGCAGATTGCACATAAAGCCTTTCCTGCTGTCTTTGGTGAATTCCCTCGGGCAGAAAACATTAAGCACTCTCACAACAAGCTCAAAATTACTCATTCCTGTTTCAAGCTCTGAAACCCTGAGCTTCTCAGGCGAAAAAGAAGGCACTCCAACCTGCAATCCCAACTCCTTTGCAACAATGAATGCTGCTCCTTCATCTGAAAGCAGACCTGAAAACTTTTCCTTTTTCTTCTCAATCAATTCAATTACTTCATTTTCGCTCTTCCTAGTAGAAGAAACAATCCTTTCAACTAAGCTTTGCTTTGATGCAGTTGAGTCAGCCATACTTCACTTTCCTCTCACAAAAAAAGAAAATAACCAAAAAATTTTTAATGCAAAGGCAAGTTATGTATTCATTCCATTGAGTTTGCCCCACACTTCTTTAATTCCCTCAATTCTATTAATGCAGAAATCAAATTCTTCTGCTTTGCCCCCAACAAAAACTGTCTTCATTCCAAAATCTTTTGCTATAACAAGGCTTTTCTTTTCGTCATCAACCATAGCACTCTTTTCAGGCTCAATTCCTGTAGCAGAAATGAATTTTTTGAAGGAGGAATGGTTCTGTTTTCCCCCAAACTCAAGGAACTCCTGCCCGTAAACGCCATCAAAACAGCCTTTAAGCCCCAAGGCATTGATCACATTGAATGCATGGCTTTCAATTGCATTAGTGAAAATGTATTTCCTGCACTCAATTGAATCAAGAATTCTTTTAAGTTCAAGGTTTTCATGCAGTAATTTATTCACATCAATGTCAATATTGGTTATAAAAGAAAAGTAATCTAGAGGGTCAACCAAATTCTTTTTCATCAACCCGGTTACAGTGCTGCCGTACTCTTGGTATAACTGTACTCTGGCCTTTTCAGCTTCTTCCTTGGGGCAATTAAGCTTCCCTTGAATGTAAACCACAATCCTTTCATTAATCTTTCCCAGGAGTCCTATGCCTTTAGGGTAAAGGGTTTCATCCAAGTCAAAAACAATTGACTGCATGAAAACAATTCTTAAACAAAAAAATATTTCAAGCTATGCTTGAAAATTTTCAATCCACTGGATTGAAAGTATTTTAAACGCTTCACTTGCCCAATTATAATGTATGCATTCAAGAAGAACCCCCAAAGCCGTACTTGAAAGGCAAAGGCAATTAAGAAGAAAAGCACTGGATTACTTCAAGCTCCCGCCAGAAGAGAGAATAAAGCAAAGGCGCGGCACACCAGTAAAAGAATGGTGGCAGCAGGAGGGAAAAGAATTTTTAGGAACTCCATTATTTTCTACTAAAAAAACAATAGAAGCTTTTCGAGAACTCGGGGGCTCAATAACAAAAGGCACAGCAGTAAAATTCTTGAAAAGTGAAGGATTCGGGGAAAAAAGATTCAGAAAAATTACTGCAATCCAACTAAAGAAAAAATTGAATGAATTTAACCTCAGAAGAGAATTCATTCCATTAAAGTTTTTTGAGAGGCGCAAAATACCGACAGTTAAAATCTACTCTGAAAAACAAAAAGAATTATTTGAACAAATTAAGGCATCAAGAATAAACCTTGGCACAGTCAGAAAATTGATTAAAGAGAAAAGAATTCCTTTCATTGAAAAACAAGTTAAAGGGAAAAAAATGATCCTGCTGCCAATGCAGACAGCAGAATTCCTGATTGAATGGAAAAAGGATGTCTTGACTCCAACGCAGTTCAGCACTGAGGCAGCAAAACAAGGAATTAAGATATGGCCCGATGCAGCCCTAAAAAAAATAAGTGATTCAGGCCTGCTTGAAGAAACACTCTATTTGACACCAGGCATAAGCCGAGGAAACGCCCAAGCATTAATCACCAGCATGAAATCAGGAAAAACTTTCCGCATAGAAACCCCAAAAGAATACTTTGAAAGAAAGGAAATTTACAATACGATTAACTTATTAGGTTTGAAGATGGACACGGCATATAAAAGAGCAAGAATGTATGACAGGGCAGGCGTTAAATTTATTCCAGTAGACCTGATAATGACAGAAGAAGGAATAAAAAAAGATATTGAGAGGAAATTAAAATTAAAAAAATAAGGTGCTTTGATTGAGCGAAACAAACCAAATTGCCAAAGGCCTTTACGCTTTGATTTCAACAGGAGAGAGCAGCAACTGCTTTCTCTTGAAAGGAGAAAAGAATGCTTTGGTTGATTCAGGTCTGGAGAAGAATTCCATTGCAATAAAAGACTTCATTTTACAGGCAGGGCTGCAGCTTGAAGACATTAACTTCATATTCCACACTCACGCACACTGCGACCACTTTCAAGCAGATATGCTTTTTCCCAAAGCAGAAATTCTAGCGAGCAAAGAGGAAGCAGAGAAATTGAACGGAAAAGATTACTATTATACTGCGTCAGAGCTTTTTGCAAGCAATTATTTTCCCGAGGTTTCCTCTTTTTTGAAGGGCGGCCAAGAAATAAAATTAAAGCCCTTCAAGCTCAAGGTGATTTCAACTCCTGGCCACACAAAGGGGGGCTTATGCTTTTATGAGCCTGGACTCAAGGCCCTCTTTTCAGGCGACACAGTATTCAATGGCGCTGTAGGGAGGAGTGATTTGATTGGGGGAAATAAAGAGGAATTGGTTGAGTCACTCAAAAAATTGTCCAAGCTGAAAATAGAATTCCTTCTTCCCGGGCACGGAGAAATCCTTGAAGGAGCAGAAGAAAACAAAAAGAACTTAGAGAATGCAATTAATTTATTAATTTGATTTTTCGCTCATGCTTTTTAAGCCTTTACAATCCAAAAAATTATGGGGGGAAACAAATTGAAGGAAGAAAAGCATTTCGGAAAAACTTATAGAAAAATACTTTCATTGATAGAGGAAAAAAAGGGTTTAGTGTTCCTTGTTATTGACCCTCCAAACCAGAGCCCTGAGATAGCAGGAAAACTTTCAAGAATTGGCGCAGACTGCGGCATAGCAGCAGTAGCAGTAGGAGGCTCTGTTGGAGCGCAAGGGGAAATTCTTGACAAGACAATTATTTCAATTAAAGAGGACTCAGGTCTGCCAGTAATACTCTTTCCAGGAAACATTGCCACAATCTCAAAGCACGCTGACGCAATATACTTTATGTCAATGCTTAATTCCCTTGACCCGTACTATATTTCCGGGGCCCAGACAGCTTCCTCTCTTCCATTAAAAAAGATTGGTGTAGAGCCAATTCCTACTTCCTACATTATAGTAGAGCCTGGAAGGGCAGTAGGATGGGTTGGAAGGGCAAAACTTGTCCCAAGAAACATGCCTTACCTTGCAGGCATTACTGCACTGGCAGGCCAGTACATGGGGGCACATGCAATAATCCTTGAGTCAGGAGGCGGCGCTCCTGCTCCAGCACCAAAAGAGATGGTGAAGTATACAGCAGAATTAATTGACGTTCCCCTAATAGTTGCAGGCGGTGTTCGTACACCAAAATTCGCTTACGATACAATCAAAGCTGGAGCTTCAATAGTGCACGTGGGCGCAGCACTTGAGAGAACAAAAGGCGACGGAGCAAAAGCAAAAAAGATTTTTACTTCAATAGCCCAGGCAGCCCTCAAAGGCGGAAGAGAAAGAAAATAATAAGTCAAATAAGTTCTTTAGGAGTAATTCTTTTCAAGTCTGTTGAATCAAAATGTTTGTTATAGCTAACAATTGCTTTTGTTTTTAATTTTTTTGCAGTTACATATTGAAGTGCATCATCAAAATCAAGAATGCCTTTTTCAACAAGCTTTATTGCTTCAATCTCATCTTCAAAAGAAGTGTTATAAACAATTAATTCAAACAAACTCAGTTTTTTTATAAATTCTATTGCTTCTTTGAATTTTTTGTTGTAAATCATAAAAATTTCTATTGAATGAATGGAAAAGGATGTAATGGCCGCTTTCAATTCCTTTGAATAGATTTTTTCAAGCAAAGCCTTACTTTCACTCCAGTGTTCTCTTTTAAGCAAAACTTCAAAGAAAATATTTGAATCAATTATGTACATTTCTTCCACTCTTCAAAAGAATTTTTAGAGCTTCATGTTGGGCTTCAACAGAATCCATTTTAATATCCTTAATCAATCCAACAAGTTCATCTACTTTATATTTTCTTTTTTTTGTACCTTTAAATTGTAATCTTTCGAGCCATTTATCAATAGCATCATTCAAAGCCCTGCTTATGGCCCCTTTAGAATAACCATAAGTCTTCATTGCATTCATCCTGAACAACTCAGCCTTTTTTCTATCCAATTGAACCTTCAAAGTCTCCATAATAATACCATATGTACTTATAGCCAAAAGTCTTTAAAAAACCTTATGCTTGCAATTCTTTTATTGTCTCCCTTAAAGCCTCTTCTGTTCCGTACTTTGGCTTCCAGCCTAATTTCATGAGTTTGCCTGAATCATAAAACCTTTCTTTTGTGAGCCGCCTGATGTGCGCAGGGATGAGCAAGCCCTTTTTTTTGCTAAACAAATTAGTGGTTATGTAGAAGCAAGCCATTATTGTTCCAAGCCATTCAGGGATTGTTTTTATTTTTCCCTTCATTTCAAGCTCCTTTCTGATTAATTCAATTATTTCCCTTAATGTCTTGGGGTTTTCTTCTGCTACATTGAACACCTCATTTTCTGTTCTTTCTTCCCTGAGGCAGAATACTATTGCCTGCACTAAATCCCTGTAGTAGATTACCTGGAACTTATTCTTTCCTTCACCGATTAAAGGGAATTCCTTTTTAATGAAATGAATTATCTGCTTCCAGTAGACATTAGGGCCTAGAACAAGTGCTGGCCTTAAAATTGTGACAGGAAAGATTTCCTGATAACTGTTCACAAGGGCTTCTGCTTCGAGTTTTGATTTCTCGTAATTGGTCTGGGGCCTTAATTCGCTTTTCTCATCTGCCCTTTCTTTTACTGGCCCATAAACTCCAACACTGCTTACGAATATGAACTTTCTTATGTTCTCTTTTGCGCTTGCCTCAAGCAGGTTCTCTGTTCCTTTAACATTCACAGAAAAGAATTTATCTTTAGGGAATTCATCCGAAATAATTGCAGCCAAATGGATTACCACCCCACTGCCTTTCACTGCTTCCCTCACCTGCTTTTCGTTCAATAAGTCCTGCCCCGACCCCAGATCAAATTCCTTAACCTCGTAATTCCTTTGCTTTAATTCCTTAACCAATTCTTTTCCTATGAAGCCTTGGCTTCCAGTCACCAAAATTTTCATTTTTTTGAACCTCAATTAAATTGAAGTGCATCCTTCTTAATAATTTTATTTCATTTAATTGTTTTTAATTGTCAATTTTTGTTAATTTAATAATTTAATTTTAATTCTATTGCATTAGAATTATTTTCATGCCATTAAAAGTTACTGAACTTGACGGAAGGGCAGGAGGCCAGGTTTTAAGGACAGCCTTGGCGCTCTCTGCTGTAACACAGAAGCCTTGCTCTATATTCAATATAAGAAAGAACAGGCCTAATCCTGGTCTCCAGGCGCAGCACCTTACGGGCGTGCAAACCCTTGCAAAAATCTGCAATGCAAAAACAAGAGGCCTTGAACTCAAGTCAACAAAAATCATATTTTACCCCAAAAAAATTATTGGAGGCAATTACAGCGTGAACATTGGCACAGCAGGCTCTATCACACTGCTCCTTCAGGGAATAATGCTTCCCTCTCTTTTCTCTAAAACCCCATTAAACCTCAGAATTTTCGGAGGCACAGATGTTGCATGGAGCCCCCCTTTTGATTACATGAAGGAAGTTTTACTGCCCACACTGAACCAGATGGGGGCAAAATTCAATTTGGAATTAAAGAAGAGGGGCTATTACCCCAAAGGCAGGGGCCTTGTAACCTTTTCTTCACTCAAATCAAAGCTTCCTTTAAAGCCATTGTACTTGGCCGAACAGAAAGAATTGCAGTACATTAAAATTGTTTCCCATTCCTCAAATCTTCCAAAGGAGGCTGCCTTAACACAAGCGAGCTCAGCAAAAAAATTGCTTTCAGAAAAACTGGACTGTGATATAGAGGAGGTAATAGACTTTAGGGAGACAGGCGAAAGCGAAGGCTCAGGGATAACACTAATTGTAGTTTTTTCCGATGGAGCCAGAATGGGCGCCTGCTCCTTAAGCGAAAAAAACAAGCCAGCAGAAAAAATTGGAGGGCAAGCAGCGCAATCCCTTCTCCAAGAAATTGAATCAAAGAAGCCAGTAGACCAATTCTTAGCAGACCAATTAATTCCCTTTATGGCCTTAGCAGAAGGATTCAGCACAATAGAATGCTCAAAGCTAACACAACACTGCCTCACAAACATTCATGTAACACAAAAATTCTTGGACGTAAAATTCGAGGTAAAAGGAAAATTGAATGAGCCCGCAGAAATCTGCGTGCAAGGAACAGGAATGAAGAGAAATTAAAACATCGCTTTTAAAAAAAGCAGTGGCGCAAAAAATAAAATAGAAAAATAAAAAAGGGAGTAAGGCTTCCACTAGCTCTTGCCTGATAATTGGTCATCTAATTCTTTTAAGCTATCTCCAATTGCTTGAGTGTCAGTTCCAATTTCAACTAAGGCATCTGTTGCTCCTTCTTTTGAGGTAATCTTTTCAGCAGCCTCTCCTGTTGATGGAGCCCCTCCTTGCTGTTGAGTGCATCCAGCCAACACAATTAAAAGTGCTATCGCTGAAACAAGCAAAATTAATGTTGTCTTATTCATTTAATCACTTCCTCCATTGCCTTACACCAACAATCATCCCAACCCACGGATTCTTCTTCTTAACCTCAACTTTAATAATATTATTTTGCGGGCAGGTATAAACCGGCTGCCCGTCCATTGTGGTTGACCTGCAACCCATTGTTGAAGCCACTTCAGGTTCTATTGGCTCAACTTTTTCTATTGGTTCCTCTGTTGGGCCTATTTGTGCTTGGGGCTTAGTTTCTTTAGTTTCCATTACTCCAAGGAATTCTTCTACATCTCCAGTGCAAGTATCCCTGAATCTTTGAGGCGTGAATTCAGCAAAGGCATAGTCTTTTTCTTTGCAGTTCATTACGTATTTTTTGTCTTCAAGTTCAAGCCTTATCTGATAAGAACAAGCCTCGTTATCCAATCCCTTGATTTCTCCAATAATTTTATTTCCTCCGCCTTCACTGCTAACTATTTGTGCTTTATTGCAGACCTTGAAATTTTTCATGAAACAGGCACTGTCTCCCCCGCAGTCTTCACCTTTTGCAAGCTTTCCTTCTTCTGTCTTTTCTTTTTTGGAGACCCCAAGCATTACAAATAGTACGTTCTTTAATATTTTCTTAATTTCTTTTATATCAAGTTTTAATTCTATAATATCTTTCTTTGTTGGCTCTTCCTCTTTTCCTGCAATTTCCCTCATTTTATCCTTTATTTCTTCTATTCTATCCTTTGCTGAGCCAAACATTGAAGCAACCTTAGTGAATTTTTCTGCAGCAGCACTGTCTCCCACAGAATTATAATATTCTGCTATTTTTTCTGCTTTCTTCTGCAATTTATCAAATTCCACCATCAATTTTTCAAGGTTGAATGCCATAGCAATTAATTCTGTTGTTTCAGGCAATTCCTCAATTCTATCATATTCATATTTTTCTTTTTGTTGCGTGACGCAGTCAACAAATACAACGCAATTTTTCTCATCTTTCTTTACAACCAATTGCCCCCCATCATTTGAACATTTAGCGTGGGCTTCTTCTGGCACATCCTCGCACATTGTTTCCTCTTGCCCTGGTTCAACGCATTTAGGCGTAGGGCAAAGCTTTTCGTCAAACATTTTGTACATTCTGCCCCCTCTTGCAGCACAGTCTCCTTCAATCTTCCTTATTGAATCCAAATTAAATGCAGGGCAAAGGGTTTCAGTTATTCCAACGCGTTCTCCCTCGCATCTAGGATATCTGCAGCCATTACCTGCGACCTCAATTAAAACTTTCCCCCTGCATTCTCTTGCAAACTTGTCTATTTCCATAGGCGCAAGACAGCTTTCTTCAGAAATTAACCTTGGCTGAGTTTCTTTGCCGAAAGCCCCATACTCACAAATTGTTATTTCGCAGCCCCTAGAATCTCTTGAAAGCCTTGGAGTTCCATTCTGTTCAATGCAGTGCTGTTTTATTTCAGGTGGCTCAGGCCCGCATTGCGTTTGAGCCCAGCATTCAGTTCTTTCCATTCCAGTAACAGGGTCTGTATAGCTCTTGCATTCAGCCGGGGTAACTGGAACAGGCCCAGAAGAAGGAGCACATTCAGCAATATTGCATCCATCAGGAGTCATCCTCGTGTATGACTGCATTCCATACAATTTGCATTTTTCTAAGACTTGATTTATTACTTCCTGTGGAGGGCACACTGGCAGCACAGGCAGCCTTATTATTGCACCGCAATCGCTAGCACAAGTGTTAGGGTCCTCCCCAAAATTGCAGTAATTATCGCCGCACTTTCCTTGTATGCAGTCAACAGAACATTTCGTTGGATCTTCTCCATATTCACACATTTTATTACCACAAACAGAAATAAAATTTTTAGGGCAGTCTTTTTCGCAATTAAATTCATTCTCCCCAAAACCATAATCGCATCTTGCGTCACCGCAGTAAGTAATAGGCTTACAATCATCATGACAGCTAGTGCTTGTTTCAGGATACTCGCATATTCCGTTACCACACCTTGTCTGGCTAAAACAATCCTGCGGGCAGCTTGTAGAATTTTCCCACATACCATAATCGCAGACTCCATCCCCACACTTTACTTGAATTGGAGGCTTACAGTCATCATGGCAGGTAATATAAGTCTCTGCTCCCTCACATATTCCGTTGGGGCATTTTGAGCCGCAGTCTTGAGGGCAGGACACCTCATATTCTCCGTACATGTAATCGCATCTTCCGTCACCGCAGGCAGCAGGCTTACAGTCCGAAGGGCATGACTGATAGGTTTCGCCATACCAGCTCTCACATGTCCAGTTACCGCATTTAGAAACTTCCCCGCAAGGCGTTGTCTGATAAATATTATTACAGCAGTATCCTGAATAATACATTGCTCCACTGCAATTACAGCCTTCTGGTGGAACTGAACCATAAGCGCACGCTTTTTGGTATGTAGCACATTGAGTATTACAGCATTTACTTGAATCATAAGCAGGCAGAACTGTTCCAGGACACGTCATGTTTTCAGGGCAAATAATTCCCCCTAAAGCACTACAAGACTGTTTTTGACCGCAGTCGTTAGGACAGTCTTGCGCTGTTTCTGTTCCCTCGCAAACCCCATTGCCACAATAACCAGAGGGAGGACAGGTTGTACTTTGGCACCAGGTATTACACCAATAGCCTCCAGCGTTAGTACACTCTGTTTGAGTATAACAGTTCCATGGCTGTTCTTTACTACACGTTGGACACGTTGAAGTTTGGCAGTAGTTGTTGCACCAGTTTCCTCCTGCGTTTTTGCAGTCTGTTTGATTATAGCAGTTCCATAATTGATTGGAACTGCACTGCATTGTGCATGCTGTTGACTGCCATACGTTATTGCAGCAGTATCCTGTACTGTAAGTTGATCCACCGCACGAACAGGAATATATTATTGGTCCTTGAGGGCAGTAGTTTTGTGTTGTACAATCATTTGACTGCCATATTCCATTGCAGCAGTATCCAGAACTATATGTTCCGCTTCCGCAAGTGCATGAGTAGGTTATTGGTGAATTGTAAGGGCAGTATGTCTGTTGACTGCAGTCTGTGCTCTTGTAAACTCCACTGCAGCACCATCCTGAGTAGTACATTGCTCCTCCGCACATGCAACCGCTTGAAGGGATTCCTCCTTCTGCACAAGGTTGTGAGCAGTCATTTGACTGCCATATTCCATTGCAGCAGTATCCAGAACTATATATGCTGCCACCACAATTACATCCTGCAGGCGGAATATATCCTTGAGCACAAGCTGGAGCAGGGCAGTCTGTAAGACATGTTAAAGAAGTTTCACCTGACTCGCACTGACCATTACCACATATGGGCGCGCATTGCCCGCAGTCTTGAGAGCACGTGCTGCATGTTTCAGCCCCAGTACAACTTCCGTCTCCGCATACATCTTCAGCTGAAACATAATTAATTAAAAAAATTAAAAAGAAAACAGAAGCTATTAACCCCCATGCCCTTCCTGAAAATAACATTTTTAATTCAACCAATTAAATAGAATGCATTACTTATATAAATATTTTTCCTAACAAT
>JBFMAK010000003.1 GCA_040755695.1 Candidatus Diapherotrites archaeon
GACAAAAGAAAGTTCGGTCAAATAAGACAAAAGATAAATGTGAGGAGAATAACAGCAGCACTCACAAGAGCAATACTACACAACTTCTCAATGAAACACCTTTACAGCTGATTTTTGTCCCAAAGCCAAAATTTAAGAAAAGTATATTAAGTTCTTAGTACTAATTAATAACTTGAAGTAAAATGAATAAAATACTTACATTAATTGCAGTAAGCGTTTTCGCATTGATTTTTTCTGGGAGTGCTTTTGGTGCACTGCATTATCAGGTTGCGGTAGATTATAATCACTTGTATCATGATGATAACGGCGATAATGCAAACTATTATACTAGAAATGATGTTCTGCCTTACAGGGATGTGAATACAACAGACGTAATTGACTACAATTTCACTTTGCGCAATACTTCATATAACGACAAAGGCACTCCTGACCCTTCAGATGACGATAACATTGACATTACAAACGCAACAATTACTGCAGTTGGCTGGGAAGCCTTTTATTATGGCCGCGTGCCAGAAACATTCACTGTCTACTTTTCAAGTAATGAATCAAAAACATTCCAAGTGCAATTTCAACCTCCAGGCACAAGCTATGAACCAAAACTTTATAATATCCAAATACAAATAACATACCCTGACAACAGTTATTACAGTCCTACATATGTAGCAGCAGACTTCAAAAATCCTTTATGGAGCCCAACAATTAAAAATTTCAGCATGGGAGTAAAATTCAAGGACATAAGAGCAGAAGGGCAAAGGATATACTTTGATTTAAATGTATACAACAACAAGAACAGCGAAGTGTACTTAAATTATTACCGTATTTATTGTGAAATAGAAAGTATAGGAGCACAAAGAGGATTTTTTCATAGAAGCGACAGGTGGGCGTGCTCTGGAGCTGAAAATGAATTCCAATGCGATGTAGTCTTTCCTACTTCATGCGATTTCAACAGCCAAACACTGACAGAAAGCAGGTGCGGTGGAGCAACAGTAAACCCAGGAGACCTTGACACAAATGTTTTCTATAACGTTAATTATCTTTATTTTGACAGAAATGTAAACAGGAATTATTACCATTTCACCCAATTAAATGAAAACAAAATAATTTCAGACAATGTGCTGGTAGATGATACTGGAGGCAGATTTTACTGCAGGGCTTACATATGTTTTACAAATAACATTAATACTACAAGATGCGGTTCGCCATATGACCCCCTAACCTATGACGGCAATTACACTCCCTGGCCTCACTCAGACATATTTTTCCCTAAAGGAATTCCAGTGCAAGGACATGACGCCATAGTCGGGCCGGGATTTGGGTCGGGCAAAATATACATCCAGCCTGACATCGACTACAACATTTACGTGCCATTATTCAATTTGTCCCCCCAGCCATGGGACTGGAATGGGGATGGAGCAGAAAACACTATTTACGTTGACGTCAACATTATAGATGACACTTTTGCTGTGATTGACAGCCAAAGAAAAACAATAACAGATCTTCAAGCATCTCAATATGATGCAGGCACAAAAACTTTTTTGACTGACAACAATAAGACTTATGTTTTTTCATACAGGATTGGAGAAAAATATTCTACTTTCCTTAAACTGAATTCAATAATCGCTTAGGTGAAAGGCTTGCATAATGGGAGTTACTGGCTTTATGACAGGAAAATAATTAACCCAAAAATTGAAAGGCTCATAATGATAAGGCATCCTGCTGTACCTCAAAGCGAATGCCTTACACCGCAAGGTGGAGCAGATTACTGTTGGACTAATACATTTGATTACGGTGAAATAGACTTGAACAAGAATAATGTAACAGAATTTGACATTAAGCTGTTGAGCCCTTTAGAGATAAATGACTTATACAATTTGATTTCACTGCCTGAAAAGGTTACTCTTCCAGACATTACATTTGATTCACAGCAAAAACTAGTGCCAGGATTCAATCATACGACAGGAAAATACGGATTCACTTACGGCAAACTGTACATTGATGCAAGGAATGTAAGGGACTCAAACGGCCATTATGACGTGCGGTCGGCATCTAATACATATCCTTATGTGTATGACGACCTGAACCTGAATTTCAATTTTTTTACTAATAATTTGAAGATAACCAAATTTGAATTAATTCCAAACAAGCAATACTTCAATATAGATGACAATATAGGCTTCAGAGTGGAAGTAAAAAACACAGGAGACAAGCCTGCAATAGCAGACCTGAATGTTTATACTACAATAAATGAGCTGGTGTTTGGTCCTTCTTCAGTGCCTTTGCTGAACCCAGGGGAAACAACAATATTCGAATGCAATCCAACTGCCTCTCCTCCATGCGCTCTCCCTAAACCGTCACTGCATTCATTATACTATGTTTACGCGCAAGTGAAAGTACTGCCGACAGAATCAGACAGGACAGACAACTTTAAGAGCTTATGGTTTATAGTGAAAGCAAAAAGCCTTTCACCATTACCTGAAGCAGACGCCACAACAGCATTGATCGTGGTAATATTAATTTCAGCATTATTGATTGGAGTGAAAGGCAGATGAAGAAAATCGCATTAATTGCACTGGTTTTAATTTTCTTTGCAGTGAATGTCTGGGGAAAACTTTATACTCCGGCAGAATTCAATCAAAGGCTGGATAACATAATGATGATAAATTCAATGAATTCTACTTCAGGCACAGAGCCAACCCCCACGCAAATAATTGAAGGGCAAGCTAATTCACAGTCACTGCAGGAAATCAAGACAAGAACTTCAAGCGATTACTTGGAGTATTACAATTATTATTCTTCAGGCTCATTCAGCAAAGACCAGGCAAAAATAAAATTAAGCTTTGTGCTGAGCGACCTGGACGGAATGCAGAAGCTTTTGAGCGCAGGAATTGATTTGAGCGGATTAAAAAGCGCTTTAATGCAGCAATACTATATTGAAATCTACAATTTTGAGAGAGGCACTTCAATAGCTAATACTACAACAGGAAGTGGAGAAAATAATGTGGTTCCAATGAAAGTAATTGGAGAGGTAAGCCCAGAAGAACAAGACATAATAAAAGAATACCAGAAGACTGCTCCAATAATAACAGAAGAACAGATCCAGCCAATGACGAGCAGCATAATATGGGTACTCATAATAATTGCAGCAATAGCACTAATAATTTTAATTTCATTCGTGCTAAAGATAATAAAATAGCAGAATAAAGGTGATAAATGAATGAGCAAGACAGATTATGACGTTAAAGACATTTCATTGCACGAAAAAGGAATGCTGAAGATTGAGTGGGCTGAAAGGCAGATGCCTGTCCTTCAACTTATAAGGAAAAGATTCGAGAAAGAAAAGCCATTGAAAGGAATAAGGATTGGAGCATGCCTTCACGTTACAACAGAGACAGCCAATTTGGTTAGAGTGCTGAAGGAAGGCGGGGCAGAGGTAAGGTTGTGCGCCTCAAACCCCTTAAGCACGCAGGATGATGTTGCTGCAGCAATAGCAGAAGACTTGAAGATAAATGTTTATGCAATCAAGGGAGAAGACAATAATACTTACTACAAGCACTTGAATTCTGTTTTAGACTTAAAGCCTCAAATTACAATGGATGACGGAGGCGATTTGGTCAGTGAAATCCACTCTAAAAGAACAGAGTGCCTGAAAGAAATAATCGGGGGCACAGAAGAAACAACAACTGGGGTCATTAGATTCAAGAACATGGAGAGGGACGGGGTGCTGAAGTATCCAATAATTGCAGTGAATAACGCGCAAACAAAATTCATGTTTGATAACAGGTACGGAACAGGCCAGAGCACAATAGATGGAATCCTGAGGGCAACAAATATTCTTCTTGCAGGAAGAAATGTCGTAATTGCAGGATACGGTTGGTGCGGGAGAGGACTTGCATTAAAAATGAAAGGCATGGGAGCAAATGTTACAGTAACAGAGGTTGATCATTTAAAAGGACTGGAAGCATTAATGGACGGCTTCAAGGTAGAGAGAATGGAAGAGGCTGCAAGGAATGCTGATTTAATTGTAACATTGACAGGAGACATTAATGTTGTGGACAAAAGGCACTTTGAACTTCTTAAAGACGGATGCATTCTGGCGAATTCAGGGCATTTCAATGTGGAAATAAATATTCCAGAGCTTGCAGCAATAAGCAAGAGCAGGCGGATTATAAGGGACTTCGTTGAAGAATTCGCTTTAAAGGACGGAAAGAAAGTTTACGTGCTCGGAGAAGGAAGGCTGATCAATCTGGCTGCAGCAGAAGGCCATCCTGCAGCAGTAATGGACATGAGCTTTGCAAACCAGGCCTTAAGCGTTGAATTCATGAAAGAGAATAAAGAAAAATTAAAAAATAAAGTGTACGATGTGCCTAAAGAAATAGATGAAAGGATCGCAAGGCTGAAATTAGAGTCAATGAATGTAGGCATTGATGAGTTAACAGAAGAGCAGAAGAAGTATTTAACTTCATGGGAGCAGGGCACATAAGGTTTTTAAGCGCAGGCAACATATATAATTAGTTTTTCAAACCAGTAATAATTAAAAGCAGCAAAAGAGTTTTAATTAACTGTAAAAGAATTGAATGCAGAATTTGAGGTGAAGTCGAGTGGGAATAAAAACTATCTGCCCAAAATGCTTTTCAACAAAAATTAAGGTAAAGCATGGAGCGCAATTGTATAGGGAAGGAGACTTCCTGAAAATTCCCGATGACTTTGCTGAAGTGCATTACTGCGATGAATGCGGGTATCATGGAATAAATGTAATAGACGGGAATGAAGTGCTAATTAAATTCTTGAAGGAAAACCCTTTCCGCGGGAAAAGAAAAGAAATAGAACAACCAAAAGAAATGCACGAGATAAGGCACGATGTAGTGTTTGGGCCAAAAATTAAGCAGGAAGACGAAAGAGTAAGGCAGGTTGGCGGCATAAAATTCAAGATCCCAAAAAGCAATTCAGGCTCAAGGATAATTGAAGGCTAATTCTTTCTCCACCATTACGCTTTATTAATTGTTTTTCCCATATATCTGATTGAATTATTTTTTAATGTAAGAATTGCTGGGGGTGTGAAATTTATGGTTTCAGGAAATACTGAATTCGTTCTTAAGCTAGTGCACGGAGACAACATAATAGACAAATTGAAGGAGTTCGCGCAAAACAATAACCTTACTCAAGGATACTTCATTTCAGGCTCAGGATACATTAAAGACTTCGAGATAAGCGGATTCAAGGGAGCAGGAAAAATAGAGAACACGGCATTTAGGACCCCGTACCAAGTAATAGCAGTTTCGGGGAGGATTTTCAAGAAAGGCAATTCATTCTATCCTGAAATGAAGGTAAGCCTTACGAGAAGCGGAACAAACAGCATCAACGGCCTCCTCTTAAAGGGTACAGTAGAAGAAGAAATGGAAATAATGATAAGGCTCATTGACTACAAAAAAATGATAATCTCCTGAAAAGAAATATGTTTTTAAATTCTTCATGATTATATCTTGAAGAAAAAAAAGGGGTTGATTGAATTATGGCAAAAGCAAAAAAGAAAAAGAAATTAGCGAAAAAAAAGGCTGTAAAAAAGAAGAAAAAGATAATAAAAAAATCTGCTCCGAAAACACAAAGAAAGCCTTCTGAAACAATAGAGGAATTATCCAGAGAGGCTCCCTCACTGCCAGTAAGGTCTCCCACAATACAAGAAATAGCAGAAGAAATAAAGAAATAATTATGAGGCATCTGAGGACAGTAAAGGTTTCAACTCCAAACTCTCTCACAGAATGGTATAAAGTAAAGAACCCTCTTATTGTGGTATTCAATTTCATTGTAATTTATTTATGCAAATACCTTCCTTCGCTCTCGCTCAAGAGATTCCTGCTTAGATTGACTGGAATGAAAATTGAAGAAAATGTATCGGTAGGATTGGGCGCAAGCTTTGACATCTTCTTCCCTGAGCTCATCACAATAAAAGAAAATTCAGTCATAGGATTCAATGCGCTCATCTTATGCCATGAATTTTTAATCAAAGAATACAGGACAGGAGAAACAGTAATTGGAAGGAATGTGGTAATAGGAGCAAACTCTACAGTGCTTGCAGGGGTTGAAATTGGAGACAACTCAATAATTGGAGCATGCTCTCTTGTGAACTCAGATGTTCCTGCAAATTCCTTTTATGCAGGCATTCCTGCAAGGGAGATAAGAAAAGGAAGGAAATGAAATGGAAAAGAATTTAAAGCAGAGAAGGCCTTACTATTTAATTAGTGGTTTTTTGTATGCCTGAAAGAATTGAGTTGAACGGATTTGAAGAAATTGATTCGTTTGAAAAAGACAAGGTCACGGACATAAGCCTGAAATTCATTGAAAAAAACAACAGAACATTAAAAAACATTGAATTCCTGCACTTGCACTTGAAGGAATGCTGTGGAACAGGGAAAAAGAAGAAGTTCTTTGTTGACGCAAGGCTTGGCTTCAGCGGAACCCAAGTTGCCTCCTCAGGAGAGGAATGGGATTTGATTGCAGCAATAGATGAATCGCTCGCAAGAATCGAGAAAGAGCTCCAGAAAAGGTTCAGCCACAGGAAAATCACAGAAAAACAAAAAAGAAAAATCCGCAAAACAAACAGGCTATTGGAGTGAGGTGAAAAAAATGAGTGCTGTAACGGTAAAAAGGAAAGCTTTGAATTTAACTAATAGAAGAAAATTTGTAAAAAGGATATTTCCACCGCAAGAAAAAACCCCTGAAAAATATTTACAGAAAAGACTATTTCATTTAATGAAATTAGTACAAAACAAAAAAATGTCTAAAATTGACTATGAAGACAGATTAAAAGAAATTCAACGCATAAAAGTAAAATTAGGTATGAAACCAGCGACTAATTTTATGGGAGAAAAGAAAATTGCAGAATTTAAAAGAAAAAATTTATGGGAAAAACTTAATAGTAAAGAAAGATTATTACAAGAGATGTCACAAAGAAAATTAAATCCTTTACAACAAAGAGAATTTATCGCTTTACAAAGTGAAATTGCACAAATAAAAAAAGAATTAGGTTTTAAAACAAAAAAATAATTTTCTTAAGCCTTGCCTTCAGAGCCAAATAATTTGATTTTCTCTTTCACTGTATCTTTTACTGCCTCGCGGGCTTCACCCAGGAATTTTCTCGGGTCGAATTCTCTTGTGTTGAAGTACAGGAATCCCTTCACTGCAACAGTGAAGGCAAGTCTTAAATCAGTGTCAATGTTTATTTTGGTTATGCCTGAAGAAATGGCTTTTCTTATCGAGTTTTCGTCAACGCCCCTTGCTTCCTCCAATTTAATTCCAAGGGAAACAGCTTTGTTTATTACTTCCTTTTTCACAGAGGATGCGCCGTGCAGTGCAAGTGGAAGTCCTGTAACAAAAGAAATTTCTTTTATTCTATTAAAATCAATTAATGCTTCTCCCTTAAACTTGAATGCGCCGTGAGATGTTCCAACAGCAACAGCAAGGACGTCAACCTTGGTTTTTTCCACAAACTCTTGGGCTTTAATCGGGTCAGTGAGAAAAGAGTCTCTTTCGCTAACATGCATTCCTTCTTCTATTCCTTGCAGTCTGCCTAATTCTGCTTCAACTGAAACTTTCTTTCTGCGCGCAAAAGAAACAACCTTTTTTGTGAGAGCCACATTCTTATTGAAATCCAAGGCTGAAGCATCAATCATTACTGAGGTCCAGCCAAAAGAAATTGCCTTCTTGCACCAGGCAAGAGAAGAACCATGGTCTAAATGCAACGCAATTTGGGCCCTTGATTTTTTTGCAATTGGAATAATTAAATCAGCCAGATTCTCTGTTCCAGCATACTCTAATGCTTTCTCTGTTGTCTGCAGGATTACAGGAGCCTTGAGCTCTTCTGCTGCTCCAATTATTGCCTGCACTGACTCCAAGTTAAATGCATTGAATGCGCCTACAGCATATCCTCCTTTTTTTGCTTTCAGGAGAATTTTCTTTGAAGAAACCAAAGCCATCTGCTTCACCTTCAGTATTACAAAATAAATAGAAAGATATATAAACAATAAGAAATTAATTAGAATAGCATGACAGGAATTAAAACAGAAATACGTATTTTATCCATCTTAATCGCTTTACTAATTTTAAGCTTTAATGCAGGAGCAGACTGGTGCGCTGCCAGTCCAGGCAACCCAGACATCACAAACAATTTGATTACTATCCTCGGCCAAGCAAACAATTGGTCCAACAGCCCAACAATTGTAGTGTATGAAGGAACTCCTTATATCGCTTATGAAGGACAGCAGACTGGAGTAAGCTGGACAAGAATATTTTTCACTTACTGGAATGGAATTGGCTGGCAGACCCCTATTTCAGTCAGCAACGAGACAGGAAACAACAAAGCGCACAACCCAGTTTTTGCAATTAATATAAAAAACGGGGAAATGCACTTAGTGTGGAGCACAGAGGAATCTTCATTCAATAAAGTATACTACTCTTTTTCAGCAGGTTTCGGGGACCCTTGGACTGCACCAGAACCATTGGATGGATTAAGTGGTGAAACATTAAATAAAGCAAAATTCCCTTATGTTGCATTGGATTCAGACGGAAACCCCCACGTCATATTCTATTATGATTCTGGAGGAATACAAAAAGTGTATTACACAACAAAAACAGGGGGCGCATGGAGCAACCTAGAATTAATAGGGGAGGCAGCATCGGAAGGAAGCACAGAAAGAGTAAATCCAATCTACATTACAGTAGACAAAAAGAAAGTGCCTAATGTTCCTTCAGAACCAATTTTTTATTTAATGGATTTACCCCGGAAAAAAGAATTAATAGAATTTGCAACAGGGCCCGGGCCAGAACCATGTACTTACAGCTGCGGAAACGGATTATGCGAAGACTGCTATGAAACAGCAGCAAACTGCTGCGGAGACTGCGGGGTTTGCCCCCCAGATGTAATTCATATAATTTGGAAGAACATGGCTGACGGAAAAATTGTTCACAAGCAAAAAAACATTGAGTCAGGGGCATCATGGACTGCAATAGATTATTTAGACCAAACCTCAACAAACGAGTCAAGCCATCCTTTCAGTGTAGCTGACAACAGCGGGGGCCTTCACGTGTCATACGAAGAAAGAGTGCCCCCTAACAACGGAGAAATATATTACAGAATGCTGGAAAACGGTAACTGGATCACAAAACCTTTGGGTGGAAGCCCAAACATAAGCAATACAATTGAAGACTCACTGCATCCAACAATTGCTGTGGATGCAAATGCAGTTCCAAAAATTGCATGGAGTGAACCAAAAGTTGATTCAAACCATTCGAGGATTTATTTCAAGTACTGGAATAATGCATCAAATTCATGGCAAAACCTTGGAGGAAATAACCTTATATGGTCTGATCCAAGCGTTCATAACGCAGACTATCCATTTATTGGATTAAATTATGATGGAAGGTCTTACATTGCCTGGCAACAAAAACTTACTGGCTCAGACAAAGGCCAGATATGGATGGTTTACTGGGGAGACTGCACTAGACCGTTGCCTGCCCCAAACAAGCCGCCAAAGGCTGTATGCAAGGTGAAGCCAACTTCAGGGGACATAAAAACAGAATTCGAGTTTGATGCAGGAGACAGCAATGACGACCACACGCCAAAAGAAAACTTGGAAGTAAGATGGGATTGGGCTGATATTGATGGTGTTACATACAATACTGACTGGACAACAGAAAAAAAAGCATTCCATGTTTTCGATTATATCGGAACTTACAACACAACAGTTCAAGTGAAAGATGAAAACGGTAAAACAGGCACTGCAACCTGCACAGTAAATATAGGCTACGGAGATGTTTTATGGCTGTATGAACTGAAGACAGAGCCAAGCATTGTTTATGCAGGAGACAAGATGGCCTTCAATGCATATGTAAAAAACATGAGTTATACTGGCTTGAATGTAAAGGTAACGTTCTTTATTTCAGACGAAGAAGGAAATCCTGTTGGGCAGTCAATAGGAACAATTTCACAAGGCATTCCTGATAACAGCACAGAAATGTTCAGCATTACACAATATGATACCACTGCCTTAAAAGAAAACGAGAACTATTTCATTAACGCTGAAGCCACTCAAAGCCTGCTGCCTGAAGAACAGAAATACCTGAAAAACAACGAGTGCAGGACGATTTTTTCTGTGATAAAAATAAGAAAGGTTAACGCAACAGAAACCGACGCCATAGGGATAGCCGCAGTAGTTGTTGCAATAATCTATTTCGTGGAAAGAAGAATGCATTACGAGAAGAAAAAAAAGAAGCATCACGTGAAAAAATGAGCGAAGGACTATTATTTGGCCCAGCAGGAATACCTAATTCAACAAGAAAGCCTAATACAGTTGAAGGAATAAAGAGAGTGAAAGAATTAGGCTTGGAGTGCATGGAATTAGAGTTCGTGCACAGCATAAACATAAAGAAGGGTGCTGCGCCCGAAGTAAAAAAAACAGCAAAAGAGAATTCCATAAGGCTTACGGTTCATGCGCCTTATTACATTAATTTGAATTCTTTGAGCAAGCAGACAATAGGAATGAGCAAAAGCCACGTAATAAATTCTGCTAAAATAGGCTTTCTGTGCGGGGCAGAATCAGTTGCATTTCACGCAGCATACTACATGAAAATGGACTCGCAGGCAGTTTACGATAGGGTGAAAAAAGAAATGCAGTATATACTGAATGCGCTGAAAGAAGAAGGGATAAAAATTTGGGTTAGGCCTGAGACAACAGGAAAGCACAGCCAGTTTGGAACCTTAGAAGAAATACTTTCACTTTCAGAAGAATTAGAGATGGTGATGCCGTGCATTGACTTCTCCCACATGCATGCAAGAACACAGAAACTTAATTCAAGGGAAGAATTCGAAGCAATTCTGGAATCAGTGGAAAAAAAATTAGGGAAGAAAGGGCTGCAAAACCTCCACTGCCATGTCTCGGGAATAAATTACTCGGAGAAAGGGGAAAGAAACCACATGCCATTGAAAGAATCTGATTTCAATTACAAGGAACTCCTCCAGTCACTAAAAGAATTCAAAGCAAAAGGCTTCATAGTGTGCGAGAGCCCGAACCTGGAAGAAGATGCTCTACTCCTCAAAAAGACTTATGAGAAAATTTAATGCCAACGTATTTTATGGATTGGAGCTAAAATTCCTTTTCTTCTAAGCTCTCTAT
The DNA here is from genome assembly GCA_040755695.1 of Candidatus Diapherotrites archaeon. Taxonomy (NCBI): domain Archaea; kingdom Nanobdellati; phylum Candidatus Iainarchaeota; class Candidatus Iainarchaeia; order Candidatus Iainarchaeales; family Candidatus Iainarchaeaceae; genus Candidatus Iainarchaeum; species Candidatus Iainarchaeum sp. The sequence continues at coordinate 11,169 of JBFMAK010000003.1, forward strand.
GCACTCTCTTTGGATTTTTGTGTTTAGCAATCTTTGCGCCAGCTTCTCTAATTAAAGCTTCCCTTCTAGACTTTCTTATTTCAGTTTTCGGTACTAATCTGTATTTGGGTTCACTTTTTTCTTTTATTTGAATTAATTCAATTGGAACAGAGAAAGTGCCAGTCATTTTTAATATTGTTGTAGTCTGAAACTTGTCTAATTTTTTGTCCAAATGTAACCATTGATACAAGCCTTTTTGCCCAAGTGGACCTTTTAGTATTTCGCAGGCCCTAAAACAACACAGGGGAATTTTTTATGACCTAAAACAACAGTTACTGTCTGCCCTTTTTTGTACGGAAAATCAGCTCTGTTCTTTTTAATTTCTTTTTCTGCTGGAATTTTCACCATAAAATTTCACTTCTGCAAAGTACTAATGCTTTCAAAAGTATTTAAACGTTTCTGCAATCAACGTATAAAAAAATTTAAAACCCTTTCAGCAATCAATTCTATTTAATTTGAGAGTTGGTTTTTATTGCAGAAAAGATTTTATGTTGATACTTCGGTCTGGCTTGATTACTATGGCGACAGGAAAGATGGCATTAGGCCGTTGGGAGAGTTTGCCTTCAAATTCTTCAAGCATTGCAATGAAAATAATTGCAAGGTGTTTTTTTCAGATTTTGTCCTTTTTGAACTCAAAGAGTTCTTTCCAGAGAAAGAAATAAAAATCCTGTTTTCAGTAATAAAAAAGAATTTGCTTATGAAAGTTAGTGTCTCAGAAAAGCAATTAATGGAAGCAAATAAAATAAAAAAGGTTTTCAAAGAAATTCCTTTGAATGACATTATCCATGCAATTATGGCAAGGGATTCAAATGCAGTACTGATATCAAGGGACAAACACTTTGAAGATTTATCTGCAATAGTTGAATGCAGACCTCCAGAGGAAATTATTTGAATCTTTTGCTGAGTTCCCTTTCTAGTTCCCTGCTTAGTTTTTCCCTTACTGCTTCAAGCTCTTCCTCTGAAACAGCACGTGAAGCAGTACCTTTCACTGCATAAAGCCTTTTCATGGCACGCCTGTTCTCCAAGGCATCAAGCTTGTCTCTTATTGCCTCTCTTATAAATTCAGTTTTAGTGCTGTAATTGAATTTCCTCATTGCCTTGTTAATTTTTTTCAGAAATCCTTCGCCTAATTTGACAGTTAAAACATCCATATAATACAAAGTAATACAAAATAATATTTAAATATTATTGTTCATTTAATGAATTCCTTGAACAGTTCGTCTATCCTTTTGCTTACTATGGGAAGCTCAGGGTTAGCATCAATCTCTCTTAGCAGGCCTTTATTCTTATAGTATTCAATCAAGGGCCTTGTCTGCTTCCTGTACTCTTCCAAGCGCTTCTTTATTGCCTCGGGCTTGTCATCCTCTCTCTGGAATAACGGGGCTTCATCAATATCACAAATGCCTGGAACTTTTGGGGGAATATTTTTTGTGTGGTAAATCCTGTTGCATTTAGGGCAGGTCAGCCTGCCTCCAAGCCTTTGAAGCGAGGTTTGATCAGTAACAGCATAATTCACAACCAAATCAATTTTTTTTCCAATTCTTTTAAGTAATTCATCAAGTAATTCGGCCTGTTTGAGGGTTCTTGGATAGCCGTCCAACACAAAGCCTTTATTTACATCTTTTTGCTTTAACCTTTCTTCAAGAATTTGCGTTACAGTCTCATCGTCTGCAAGGGCGCCTGAATTAATTATCTCCTTGATTTTTTTCCCTAAAGGAGTCTGCCCTTTTGCCTTTTCTCTAAGCAAGTCCCCAGTGCTTATCTGCTTGAAACCATAATTTTTTTCCATGTACTGCGCGTAAGTGCCTTTACCTGCTCCCTGCTGACCAAAAAAAATCAAATTCATTCAATCACCTTTTTTTGTTCATTAAAGAATAATAAAAATACATTAAATTTATTAATTAATTCCAGGGCAGTTTGACGCACTCACTGCATTTGACGAGGCAGTAATTCTTGCTGCCGACCAAAGCGAACCTCTTCACTTTTTTTGCTCCTTTCCCTTCAAGGAATTTTTTTGCAGAATTCATTGTGCTTTCAGTCCTCACAACATCATCAACTAAAAGAACTCTCTTCTCCTTAATTTTAGTTTTTGGCTGAGAAAGAATTCTGGGTTCTGAAAACAATTTTTTTGGCTTCATTCCATCATTGTAGAACTTTATTTTAATTACACCCAGCTCTTTCTTCAGCTTTGAAGCCAGAATCAAAGCAGGAATCAAGCCATTCCTTCCAACCCCAACCACCAAATCAAAATCTTTTGCCCTCATTTTTGCTTTCCTGATTTTCTGGATTATTTTGTGCATGCCCAATTCCTTCATTCAATGCACCTTGAAGTCCATTACAACCTGAATCCTTGAGGCAGAGAAAGGCCTGACCTCTTTTTTGTACAGGACGGAAAAAATTTTTTTGAACTTTTTTGCTGTTTCAGAAATTCTCTGCAATGCATTTTTATAAGGGTCATCTCTCGGAACAACCTGGTAGAAGTGAATTATTCCTCCCTCAGGCTTTAATGCAGTGAAAGCGGAATCAAGGAAGTCTTCTCCCCTGTGAGGCAGTGGCATTACAATCCTGTCGCATTTCCCCTTCAATTTTTTTGAGGCAATCTTTTTCACGTCGCCTTTTATTGCTTCAATCTTTTCTGCACATTTATTCAAGGCAATGTTCTCCTTCAGGTATTTCACTGCAATTGGATTCAATTCAACAGCAAAAGCCTTTTTCATTGGAGAATTTCTTGCAAACACAATAGGATAAGGGCCTACCCCTGCAAAAAATGCGCCTATAATCTCGTTAGGCTGAATGAGTCTTGCAATCCTGAGCCTTTCGCCTGCAAGCCTTGGGGAGAAAAAGACCTTTCTCAAATCAAATCTGAAGAGACAGCCTGCCTCCCTGTATTCTGCAATGAAATTCTTTTTCCCTGCAATAATCTTTAGGGGCTGAATCCTGTATTTTCCCTTGTGGGCTCCAGCAATCTTGCAGACAGTCTTGATTGACTTGTTTACCTTGAGCAGTGCTTCCCCAATAATTTTTTGCTTTTTATTTAATTCCTGAGGCACTTCAATTACTGCAATGTTTCCTACCTGGTCAAAAGAGGAAACAAGAAAAGCTTTTTCTTTGTGCGAGAGCTTGCCTTCCAGGGCTTCCTTCAGGTTTCTTGGATTCTTCATTTTTTTCACTGTATTAAATTATTAAATTAATGTATTAAAAAATTGTTTCATGATTTCTGATTTCTTCCAGGAATACTTCGTGAAGCCCATAATAGATTACTCAGGATACAATTTAGTGAACACAATTGTTTACGCTGCAATCCTTCTTTTTGTCTCATTCAAAATCATCTTCCCTTTTTTTGCGAAAAGAGGAATAAGTTTTGACTTCAATTTCGTGAAAGCAGTTTTCCCCTATATTGTTTTGGGCTCAACATTGAGAATTTTTGAGGACCTGCAATTGATTACGCGCAATCCTTTCCCGTGGGAGTTAGGCTATTATTTTGTGAGCCCGGGCATTTACATAATGATTGGATTATTCACTATTGTTGCGCTTTATGCTTCAATTAAAGCAGGCAAGAAAAATTTATACAAAGCACTAAAAATCTTTGGTGCAATAGGATTGATTGCAGACATCCCGGTTGTCTTATTCTTATTATTCAAATTAAAGCACGTGCAGGAATTCATTCAAGTTTTATTGATTGTGGCAGTAGTTGTAATTCTAATAAAGTTTTTATCAAATAAACTCAAAACAAAAATCTTCAAAGACAATTCAAGCTTAATGGTTGCGGCAGGACAGGCAATGGACGGAGGAGCAACCTTTACAGCGCTGACCTCTTTTTCCACTTTCTCTGAACAGCACGTTGTATCAAATTTTCTAATGGATGCAGTGAACAATGCAACAAACTCAACATTCTTTGGCCCCTTTGCATTCCTTCTCGTGAAAATAGTTATTGCATTGCTAATAATCTATTTTGCGGAAACAGAAATCAAGGACGCAAAATTGAAGAATTTCATAAAGGTTTTCGTGATAATAATAGGCTTTGCTCCGGGAATAAGGGATAGCTTCAGCTTGGGCGTGCTATAAAACCAGATTAAAAACAGAATTTTAACAACCTAAAAAAATAGAAAAAGAAAAAAGAACTTCGAAGTCCTTTTTTCAAAAATCAAGAATTAAAATTTATTTCTTTTTTTTCTTTTTCTTTGCCATCCTTTTTGCCTCCTAAATAAAAAAATTTATTTCAATTAGATTATAATCATTCTAATATTTAAATGTTGCGTTAAAAAATTTTTTTTCTAAAAATTTCCAGTAAAATAATTAAAAAAATGGTTGGATAAAAAAATATTCATGCTTTACTTGATAGGTGCAGGACTCAAACCAGAAGACCTTACGCTGGAAGAATTGAATACAATAAAAAAATGCAGCAAGGTTTATGCTGAAGAATATACAAGCGTTTACGCAGAGGGAAGCATTAAAGAACTGCAGAAAATAATTGGAAAAAGAATAATTCTGCTCGAAAGGAAAGACCTTGAAGAAAGAAGCAAGAAAATAATAAAAGAAGCAAAAGCAAAAGACCTTGCAATCATAATAATTGGGAACGCGTTTTATGCTACAACCCATATCCAGCTTATGCTTGAAGCAAAAAAAATGAGAGTGAAATTTAAGGCAATGCCTGGCATTTCACTGTACAGCCATTTGGGAGGGACAGGATTGAGCGCTTATAATTTCGGCAGAACAGTTTCAATTGTATTCCGTTCAAAAAATTATTCACCTGAAAGCTTTTATGATGCAATTAAAAAAAATTTGAGTGCAGGCCTACATACATTATGCCTTCTGGACCTGAAGCCGAAAGAAAAAAAATTTATGAAAGCAAAAGAAGGACTGAAGATAATAGAAGAAATAGAAGAAAAAAGAGATGAAAGGAATGTGAGGGATTCAATCATTGTAGGGCTTTATGGAATTGGGGGCAGGAGAGAGAAAATGGCTGCAGGAAATTTTGATGAAATAAAAAATCTTGATTCAAATGTCTTCCCCCAGTCATTTATTGTTTGCGCAAAGCCCAGCGAAAAAGAGTTAGAGGGATTAAAAGAATTCTGCGGGCTGAAAATGAAGGGGAAATGAAATGAACTTGGAGGAAGAACTTGCAGTCAAGGTCAGGAATTATGAATTGCTCACAGAAGAAGCCTTAAGGAAGGTTTCAGTAAAAGCAAAAAAGGATTCAAAGGAGTACAATATTGCAATGGATTATCTTTCAATGGCAAGGAATTATTTTTCTGACGCACAGCACTTCAAGCAAAAAAAAGATTTAATAAACTCTTTGGCTGCATTATCTTATGCGCACGCCTGGCTTGATGCCGGCGTAAGGGCAGGAATACTGAAAGGGGAAGATGAAAGGCTTTTCACGCAAAGGTGAAAAAAATGGGCATATATGACAAGGAAGTGAAAGAGAAGAAGGCCTTGGGCTTGAATTTTAATTTAAAGAAGCTGAAGTATCCTTTGGCAGTAATAATTATTGCCGTCCTTATTGTGGTAATTTATTATCTGGTTGTGGGCTTCACGAAATCAGACCCAATACAGGCAAGCTTTTCTTCTAATCCATTGGACATCTCCTCAAACCCAAAAAACGATTCCCTGCTTTCAGTCACTGTCTGGAATCCCTTGGACCAAGACTTATCAAATGCAGTAATTGAAGTTACTCCAATTGACCAGAAATCCCTGAGGGTTCTAGAATCAAAGCAGACAGTGAGTGTTTTAGGCAGAGGCGAAAATAGAACGCTTCCATTTGTTGTTGAAGCAAATGCTCCAGCAAAAGAAATTGCCTCAGGGAATTATGAGATTGAAATCAAATTCACTGCGGGAAGCAATGTTTACAGCAAGAGAGTAACCCTTACAGTGAAAAGCGTTTAATACTCTATTTCAAAGGAATTGAATTCATTCTTTGCATTAAGCCATCTCTCTTCAACCTGCTCTATTCTGGCGTAATGCCCTCCCTTCCTAATGAATTCAATCAGTTTCTGCAACTTCTCTTTTTTTCCTTCTGCAATTACTTCAACATTTCCGTTAGGAAGATTTCTCACGAAACCAGTTAATCCCAAGCCAGAGGCATAGCTGCTAACACTGAACCTGAATCCAACGCCCTGAACTATTCCTTTTGCAGTCAAATCAAGCCTTTGATTCATTTTTTTTCATAACCAAGAAATAATAATCACAAAAAATTTTTAAATGGCAGATACTGCATTTAGGGTTTCTTGGAAGGCATATTCTCTGGCCGAACTTCACCATCAAGTCATTCAATTCAATCCAGTAATTCCTTGGAATCACTTTTACTAAAGCTTTTTCTGTCTGCTCTGGAGTTTTGGCTTTCACCAACCCAATCCTGTTGCTTATCCTGTGCACGTGAGTGTCAACAGGGATTGCAGGAATATTGAATGCATAAACAAGAACGCAGTTTGCAGTCTTTCTGCCGACGCCTTCAAGGGAGAGGAGGCCTTCAATTTTTTCTGGAACTCTTCCATTAAAATTTTCCGTTAACTGTTTGGAGATAGCCTTTATCCTTTTTGCTTTCACTTTATAGAAGCCGCTTGGCCTAATGAGCTTTTGGATTTCCATCAATCCTGCTCGGGCCAGTTTTTTTGGTGAATTGAATTTTGCAAACAAATTTTTTGACGCCTTGTCAGTGTTTGCGTCCCTTGTGCGCTGGGAGAGGACAGTGGAAATCAGTACACGAAAAGGGTCAGAATAATGCACTATAGCCTCATGTCCTCCAACCTCTTTTCTGAGAAGCAGGACTATTTTTTTGATTTGAGATTTATTCTTCATTTCTTGTCATCATTCTTTTAATGAATTTTGCTGGAAGGCCAAAGCTTAATGAATCCTTGATTAAATTAAGGTCAGGCACTGGAAACAGGAATTTTTCTTTAGGGTCAATTATTTGATACTTGTACGTGTAATGAAGCCTTGCCTTAATCTTCAATTCGTCCAATTCCTTAAAGCCTTTTTTTATTAACTCAATTTTTTTTGCGTCTCCTACACCAAAGCCTTTTCTTTCAAGGAGTTTAAGGTAAGGCACTTCTTCAATGCAGAAAAGCCTTGAAGCAATGGAGTCAACTGCAATGCCGTCCAATCCTGCCATTGCATAGCTTAAGCGAATCTGCTCTCCCAGGACAGGGCCGTTGCCCTGCATTCCAGTAAAAGCATCCATTAAATGCAGGTCAGCTTTTGCTGCCATAAGGGCTTTAATCAGATTCTTGTCTTTGAATTTATTGCTTTCAATTACATTGTTCAAGAAAACCCTCTGCATCATTCTCAGGCCGTGAACATAGCCCCTCCCTTTGATTGTGCAGCCGAACATGTTCTTGGTGCAGCCAGTGAAAACATAACAGTCATGGGTTTTAGGCAGGGCAAGAGAAACTGTGAAAGCTTCTTCTGGCAGGAGAGAAACAACTGCATTCTTTTTTGAGCCGCCAATCATTTCAGCAGAATATTTTTTTGCCTTGAATTCTGTGAGGTCAGAGAATTTGATTTTAGGGAAATTTTTTTTGAGAGAAGAATAAGGATTGTTTTTCTTTTCCCTGAAGGCGTCACTGCTGTCTCCAATTATTACTTCCTTGAATTTAGGGTAAAAATATTTTAATGCTGCCTCTAATGCTTTAGGGTGAGTGATTGAAGGCAGGCAGTCAAAGCAGGTTGTATTCACTTTAATGAATAAAGCCTTGGAATTCTTTTCTTTTATTGCCTTCTTTACTTCGGGCTCAATTATTTTTATTGCATCAAGCAAGTTCTTTTTTCTTTCAGGGCCTTTAACTATTGCAATTTTCGCCTTCGGCATAAAAATTTTAAAGCAGTTTCTTTCGCGCGAATTCAACGCCGTTCCTTATTACCTGCATGCCTTCGCCTTCAGCAGGCAATTCAATTCTTGTACTGCGCGGGTCATTAAGGAAAGATGTATTCCTTTCAGGGTGGGGCATGAGACCAAAAATCCTGCCTGTTTCATCGCAGACCCCTGCAATAGAATCAATTGAACCATTAGGATTCCTTTCGTACTTGAATACAATTTGGTCGTTTGCATACAGCCTCTTCAGCAATTCAGAATCATTCAAGTCAAGCCTGCCTTCAGCGTGAGCAATGGGCGCATGCAAGGGCTTCCTTATTCCTGAACTCCAAATGCATTTCCCTTTATTCATATTATTCAGTACAACCCATTCGTCCTGGAAATTGCCTGAAGCATTGAATGTGAGAGTCATTAACTGCTGCCTGTAATTCTGGTTGAATCCAGGCAGAAGGCCTGCCTTTACAAGGATCTGGAATCCATTGCAGATTCCGATTACAAGATTGCCCTGCTTCACGAAATCAGGAACCAAATTGTTAAGCCTGTACAAAATCTTGTTCGCAAGAATCTTCCCTGAACCTAAATAATCCCCGTGAGAGAAGCCTCCGGGAATTGCAAGAAGGTGAAAATCAGATAACTCAATTTCTCTTCTTATGAGCTTGTTCACGTGAACTAATTCAACTAATGATCCGGCCTTCTGGAATGCATTTACAGTCTCATAATCGCAATTCGTTCCAGCAGTCCTTAACACCAGAACCTTAGGCTGCTTTGAGGGCTTGGGCTGAACAGTAATGCGAGGCGGAATTTCGTGAACCAGTTTCTTCTCTTCAGCAATTTTATGCTTCACTAATTTTTTCTTTTCAATTTTTTTATGTTTCTTTATTTTAATCTTTTTAACAGCCTTATACCTAACAGCCTTTACTTTTAATTTTGCCTTCTTTGCCTTATGCTTCACTGCTTTTTTGGCCTTTTTTGCCTTCTTCATTTTTTCACCACTTCAGGGTTTGCTTCCATGCATTCTTTAATTCTGAAAGGTCTGAGTTAATGATTTCTTTGCCGTTCAGGCCTTTCACAATGAACTTTTTTTGTTTTACTGTCCTCCCAATCAAAGCAAAAGGATTGCCCTGCATCAAGGACTCAAATTCTTGTTTGAATTTCTCAGGCACTTCAATTAATAACCTCGAATTGGACTCAGAGAAAAGCAGGGCATCATTCCTCTTATCTTTTTCTACGCCCTCAAAAACAACTTTGCTCAATTCTATCTCCATTCCAATCATTCCGGCGAAAGCCATTTCTGCTGCAGCAACAGCAAGGCCTCCCTCAGAGCAGTCATGCATTGATCTGATCAACCTTTCAGAATTCTTTTCGCCCATTGCAGAAATCCTTGAAATTGACTCATACAATTTTTTTGCCTTCAAAGCATTAACTTTAGGGGCATTCCTTCCAATAAAACCATGCAACTTCAAGTAATGGGATGCGCCCAATTCATTGAAGGTTGTTCCTGCAATGTAAATTAAACTTCTCTCTTCCTTCAAGTCCATGGAAATCCTCTTTGATGCTTCAGGAATTACCCCAATAGCAGAAATCAATAAAGTAGAGGGAATAGAAATTGTTTTCTTTCCCACAATAAATTCATTATAGAAGGAGTCTTTTCCTGAAACGAAAGGAGTTTCATAAATCAAGGAGAAATCATGGCATGCCTGCACTGCCCTGACCAATTGCCCTAAAGCGAATTGGTTTTCAGGGCTGCCCCAGCAGAAATTGTCAAGCAAAGCAATCTTTTCTAATGATCCGCCAACAGCAATAATATTCCTTAAAGCCTCATCTATTGCAGAAGCAGCCATCCAGTAAGTGTCTAAGTCTCCGTACAATGGATTAATTCCATTGCTTACAATTACAGCTTCACTTGAATCAAACAAAGGCCTTATAATTGCAGCATCATTCGGGCCGTCATTCTCTGCTCCAGCCAAAGGCTTCAAGACAGAACAGCCCTGCACTTCATGGTCGTACTGCCTTATTGTGGATTCCTTTGAGGCAATGTTGGGCATCCCAAGAATTTTTTTGAGTGTTAAATCATAAGACCTCTGTTCTTTGAGTTTTGGCTCCCTTGAACTAGCAGGATGCCATAAAGCCTTCATATTCCTTCTCGGAAGGCCTTTATGCAAAAACTTCATGTCAAGCTTGCAAACCAAATTATTATTGTAATACAATTCAAGCTTCCTGTTTGCAGTGAATTCGCCTATTACTGTTGCCTCAACATTCTCTGCATTAAACAACTCAATTGTTTTTTGAACATTCTCTGGCGGAACAGAAAGAATCATTCTCTCCTGGCTTTCAGAAACCCAGATCTCCCAGGGTGAAAGACCTTTGTACTTCAAAGGCGCTTTATCTAAGTAGACCTTACAGCCTAATTCCCTTGACATTTCTCCAATGGCAGAAGAAAATCCGCCTCCGCCGCAGTCAGTGATGCAGTCATATAATTTTAAGTCTCGCGCCTGAAGGATTACATCCAAAACCTTTTTTTCCTCAATTGGATTTCCTATTTGGACAGGAGTGCTTGGAGTGCTTTCAGTCAATTGCGTTGAAGCAAATGTAACCCCATGAATTCCATCCCTTCCAGTCCTGCCTCCCACAACAATTATTTGGTCTCCAGGCCTTGCAGATTTTGAGCCTAAACCCTTGGGCATAATTCCCAGAGTACCACAGTAAACCAAAGGGTTGCCCAAATATCTTTCATCAAAGAGTATTGCTCCATTCAAAGTAGGAATGCCCATCCTGTTGCCATAATCCCCCACCCCAGCCCTGACGCCCTTAGCAATCCTTTTAGGATGCAGAATTTTCGGGGGCAATTTCTTGAAATCAAAATCAAAAGGCCCAAAGCAGAAGACATCAGTATTAGCAATAGGCTTTGCACCCAAGCCAGCCCCAATTATATCCCTTATGACCCCGCCAATTCCAGTGCCTGCCCCACCGTAAGGGTCCAAGGCAGAAGGATGGTTGTGTGTTTCAACCTTGAAAGCCAAATCAAAAGAATTATTGAATTCAATTATTCCAGCATTATCAGAGAAGACAGAAACAAGCCAGTTCTTCTTCCTTGCAATAACAAGAGTGGATTTCTTAATGAAAGAATTAAACAAGGAATCAATCAACAACTTCTTCCTTTTCCCCTTATCATCAACTTCTACATAATTTATTATTGCGTTGAAAACCTTGTGCTTGCAGTGCTCGCTCCATGTCTGCGCAATTGTTTCTAATTCAACATCTGTTGGATTCCTTTTCAGCTTGCTGTAGTATTCCTGTATTGCCTTCCACTCCTCTTTGTTCAAAGACAAAAGCATTCTATTGCTCAATTCTCCCAACTGCTTTTCTTTAAGCCCTAAAATTTTTATTTCCTGTACGCCCTGATTCATTGATGCCCCTTCCTGTAAGAATAATACTCTATGAGCTCGTTTGCTAATAAGTCCTTGCAGATTCCGCGCACCTCGCTTTCGCTCAGCTTGCCTTCAATTAAATAATGCCTTGCAGTCTTCACCCATTCATTGTCCCTGAACCTCCTTCCAATCAAGTCCTCAATTCCTTCAAGGGCTGCAGTAGCAACATTGTCTGTGACATTGTCGTGGAATTTCACTTCAATAAGCCAGTCAAACTGAGAGCTGAAAGGCTTTTCAATTGAATAATTCTGTGTTATAGGGTCATGGAGAAGCTCTCTTGCAATCTTCTGTATCTGGCTTGGAAAAAGATTGGATTCAACCCTGAAAACATCAATAATTTTTAGGCTTTTTATGCCTTTAATCCTCAAATCCTGCTCAATAGAGCTTTTTAAGGCAATTGCCGTAAAATCAGCTTTGTTTTCCTTGTATCCTACCTGTATTTCGTGCAATTTCTTTCCCCCAGCATATCCTTACAAGAAAATATTTAAAAAAAGAATTATAAGACCTTTCTAATTAATTTTATTCATGGCAAAGCCTTTACTGCCAAAAACCCAAGCAGAAACTGCAATTGAGCTGGAAGAAATAAGAAAATTAAAGGAAGAATATCTGAAAAAAGACAGTCAATTGGCTGAAGCAATAAAAGAACTCCTGAAAAAACAAGCAAGGAATGCATCAAAGCAAAGGCATGAATCTATCAAAGCATTAAGAGAAAGAAGAAAAGAGCTCGGCGAAGAATACCTGCAAAAATTAAGGCCTTTCCTCCCAAGAGAAAAAAGACTAGAAAGAAGATTGAACGCAATTAAAAGGCTTCAAAAAATAAGAAATATTAAAAGGCGATAGAATTGGAAGAAAAAAAAGAGCAAGAGAAAAAGAAAAGAAAAAAAATAAAAATTCCTTATTCCGAGGTAAAAAAGCTGCCCCCAGAAACCTCTTACGGAAAGCACGAATTCCATTAAATTATAATTTTTTTAGTGAGTCTAAAGGAATTCTATTCTTATAACTAGAATATGCAGCTAATAATTCTTTTGCCTCTTCTAAAGGAATTTTAGCATCTTTAGCTGCCTCTTCTAAGCTCATTTTTTTATTAAGACGCCCAATTAATGCCCCTAAACGTCTTATTTCTGTGCTTCTAATGCCCAGTTCTTTCTTCAGCTCTGATCTTATAAAATCTTTTGCATAATACTTCATTTTAAGGTCTACCCAGCTTGAAAGTTTCATCTTTTTGTTTGGGTTGAATTTTTTTATTCAGTAAGGAAGAAGTAATAACGCATCATTTCTGAATTCTTCAAAAGTCTTTCTTGTAAATCTGTGTTTGAATCTTATTATACGCAGTGTTGTTGTAACATTAGGCATTACTTCATTCATCTTTTTCTCTTCGGTTTTTGAAAGCTTCGGGATTTTAATTTTAGGTTGTTTTCTCTCAAATAAATATGGCAAAGGAATTCCAGCTTTTCTCAGCCTAGACCTAACCCATGTAACAAAGTCTGTTTTTACTCTAATTCTTTTATTTTTTTCCAGCATCTTTTTTATTTCTATTGAAGGTAAAAAAAGATTATCAGAAATAACTTCTTCAATTAAAATAGTTCTCGGTTTTTTTATGGATGCAGGAAGTCTTGGAAGCTCTATCCCTTCTCTTCTCATCCAACTCTTAACTGCCCAAACAGAACTAACAGTTGTATTTATTCTTTGCTTTCTCAATTTTTTTATTATTTCTCTGGGTGGCAACAAAGGATTATTGAAAACTTCTCTTCTTATGGCGGTCTCTTTTGTATCAAGCCCAATGTATTTTTTTAAATAAACGCTCTACATATTTAGGTGTTTTTGCTTTCAATTAAAACACTTTTAATTATTGCAATTTATATAACTATAATCATGATTAGTTTAATATTGTTTTTATTTCTCACACAAAAAAATAGTTTTAATAGTTAGGGCTTTTCTGGAATTAGAATCCAGCAGATAATATACGCAGCTATCCCGCCCAAGCCCAAGCTCAGAATTGTGAGCAGAACCCAAAGAATCCTTATTACCGTGCTGTCCATTCCAATGTATTCTGCTATGCCACCACAGACTCCTGCAATCATTTTGTCTTTTTCCGAGCGGTAAAGCTTCTTTATTTTTTCAGCCGTTTTCAATTCCCCCTCTTTTTTTAGTTTGCTTTCTCCCTCCAAGCTTCTGTGAAGGAAATTCCTTTTTCAACGCCCCTGCTGCAGCCCACCTAACTTTCTTTTTCCATTTTCTTATTAATTGGCTTCTGCCAAGCCTTACGCCCATTAAGAAACCCCTTCAAATCAAAAGAATAAAAGAAAAATATTTAAAACGCATTGCAGAACTTGGAGTCTAAGCGCAGGGCGTGAATTTTAAGCAGGAAATCGAATTTTTTGACCTGCTCTTCCTGTATTTCTTCCATCTTGTTTTCTTCCATTGCAATACCCCACCTATTTTGCCTTGAAGGCTTCTTATATCTTTTCTGAAGTAAAACGCCCGTGAAATCAATTGAATTACTTTCTTTTCTTGCTCATGAACTCATAGAACAAATAATGGTTTGCATATCCTTGAAAGGAGCCCCACAACTCCTCAGCCTTTTCTTGAATTGAATCAATGCCTGAATGCTTTCCTTGGAAATATATTTCATGCATAGCCCTTTTAATCCATACGTCCACAGGAAAGGAATCAAGGAAGCCGTAACCAAACAAGCAAATGCATTCAGCTATTTTTCCTCCAATTCCATGGCATTCAAGAAGGAATTCTTTTGTTTTATCCTTTGAATCAAAATTATAGTCATTCTCTAGAAGAAGTTTTGCAGCGCACTTAAGGTATTTCGCCCTAAAGCCTGCCTTGCATTCCCTTAATTCTGACTCTTTAGCCTTAGCAATTGAGTCAATGGAAGGAAATTCATGCAATTCTTCTTTCTTTTCTCCAAACTTTTTCATGAGCAATTGAACTGAATTCCTTATGTTTGAAATAGAATTATTTGAGCTTAAAACAAAGCAGGCTGCAGCCTCCCAGACAGGGCTTTGGGTTATCCTCATTCCTTCATAGTCTTTCACTGCCTTTTTCATGAAAGAGTCAAGTGCAATTTTAGAGTAAATTTTTTTGAGGTCGTCTTGAGAACGCAAAGTGAAATTGGCGAATTTCCTGTTATTAGTTTCAATCTTTCCATTTTCATTCTGCTTTAATTCAATTATTTTTCCCTTCCAAATCCTCTTGAATATTCCGTTTTCTTTTGCCCAAATGAAGTGCGGGGGCTGACCTGAAAGCATTGTCAAATCAAGGTTTACAAGCAAGAGAATTCACCTGCCAAACCAGAACCTGTCCTTTTCTTTCTTTTTTGCATTGAACTTCTTCATTATCCTGTCATCAAAGCTCTTGAATTCTTCCCTGCACCACAAAATCCTTAATTCTACTCTGTGAATTTCATCCCTCAACTCTTTTTTCCTTAAAGCATTTTTCTCTATTCCCAAAAGAAAGTAAAGCCTTTCAAGCTCCTTCACCTGCAACGGGTAGTCTTTTATTGCAGTCCTCATCCTCAGCCACACATTAGCTCCAAGAATTCCTGAAACCTTTTTAGGATACTTCTTTCTAACCAATTCCAATTGCTCAAGCAGCTTCTTCTTGTCGTACTTCCTTCTTGAAAGAATTAAGTCAAGCCTCAAAAAAATTCCTCTCAACCATTTCAATGATTTTTAATATTATTTTTTTTCTCTCTGTGCAGTCTCTCCATTTTTGCTTTAAAGAATTCATCGTAAAATCCCAAAGGCCTTAAAACGCTTTTAGCAAAGCCTTCAACCTTGTTATCAATGGCTCTAAGCTCATGATATTTTTCTTCAATAACTTTTTTTATTTGAGAATGCTTAACTGAATGGGGCTTTGTCTTTTCAAGTTCTCTTTTAAGGCGATCACTTGACTCGTGCAAGTAAATCCTTTGAACAATAAACTTTTTTGCATAAAGAAATTTTTTGTGCTCTAATTCATGGAAACCTTTTTCTTTCACTGCTTTTTTCCATTTCTTTTCTGCCTTATTAATAATACTGAATTTTCTTTGAATGAATTTTCTTAAAGGCATTTTGCACTTCCCTTTTTTTGAATTAATGGCCCCGAGGAAATTTGAGCCTGCTGGTTCAAAAACCTCGCGTCTGATAGCCCCGAGGAGATTCGAACTCCTGTCTCAGGGTCTCTCCCCCTTCTTTTCTTTCCAAAAGAAAAGAAGTGGTAAGCTATCCCAAGAAAAGAAAGGTTGGTTGCCCAAAAAAGAAAAGGGAGCTTAAATAATTTTTGAATTTTGCACAACTCTTCTTTTTGGAAAGCCAGCCAACCCTTTTTCTTTTGGATGGCCTGGAGACTTTTCTTTTTCGGGAAAAAGAAAAGTCTTAGGTCCAAAGCCCTGCATCCTTGGCCTCTAGACTACGGGGCTGTTTGTGATGCAATAAAAATTTGTTCTGCATACATTTAAATTGCTTTTCGTGGAATAGATTGTTATGGTTTCAAGAAGGGATTTACGGATTCTGCTGCAGGAATTTTAATTCTATTTCTAACGAATTGGTTAGCCATGAATTTGCTGGTTATGGGAGGGTGGCGCAGTGGTAGCGCAATCGGCTGATAACCGATAGGTCATGGGTCCGAGTCCCATCCTTCCCACCTTTTTTTATTTTTTGTTTCGTCGATTCACGTTTGGCTTGATTTTTATTTTTATTGCATTGACTTAATTTTCAGAGAGTTGGTTTTTTTGAGACTGTATCTTGATTCCAATGTCTTCATTTCTCTTGTGCGCGAAGAAATCAACGGAAGCTTAAATATATTGTTCAAGGACACAGAGCTGTTTCTCTCGATTTGTTCAAAAAAGAATTTTTCATTGCTTCTTTCTTATTGGTTCTTTAAAGAAATAGAAAAATCAGTTTTTCTTCAAAAAGAGGAAGTGGTTGAATTACTGAAAAGTAATTATGCCGTTTTGATTCAAGAAATTAAGAGAGGAAAAGGATATTACCTTGAAATGAAAAATATAGCTAGAGAAACAGGAATTCGTTTTGGAGACGCTTTGCATATTGCAATAGCACTTGACTCTAAGGCAGACTTAATTGTTTCCTGGAACAAAAAAGATTTCCTTAAAGCCAGAAGCCTGATAAATTGTTTGAACCCAAAAGAATTCATTGAGGAGTTCACTTAAGCATATTTTAATGCCAGCTTATCTCTTTCTTCTTGTGTTAAGTGATGGTATCGTTTAATCTTTTTCCTGAGCTTTAATGTTGCCTTGTGAACTCTCTTCATCTCTTCCTCTAAACCCATCAGCTGAATTATCCTCTGCCTTTCGGCATCCCTCAAGAACTCGCTTTTGGAATGATAGGCTTCAGTTTTCTCTATCGTCCTATCCACTAATTTAGCGAAGCCTGGCTCAGCAGAGAAACTCATTATTGTCTTTCCTTTAGAGTTAACCATAAAACAGTAATTCCATGAAAACTGTTTTAATAATATGCTATTAAAACCCAATAACTAATTAAAAAACAAAAAGAAAAAGAAAGAAAGGAATTGCTTTTTAAGTGCAGATTCCAATCAATGGCTTGTCGCCTTTCTGGGTTTTTCCTGCAATGCCAGGGCTGTCATAGGTTATTACTACATCAAAGCTGTATCTTGAACTTGAAGCGCAAGTCAAAGCTGCTGAACCGTTTGCCGTCCAAGTGCTTCCACCTGCAACATTCTGGTCTGGTATAGTAAGAGCAGTTTCTCCAAGGCTTATTTCCTTTAATTCCATTCTCCCGGAAGTCATGTTCTGCAATACAATTGATTGGGCTGTCGAGCCGACCTTCCAGTCTGTAATGCTCCATGGGGCTGCTGCCGCCCAATAAGTTTTAGATTGCTGTTCGGAAATTCCTCCGCCTAATCCTGGAACCCAGCCCATTATGCCTACAACCACTAAGGCAATCACTATTACCACTGCAAGAATAATCAGGTACTCTGTTGTTCCTTGAGCTTTAAAGTTAAGCATTCTTTAATTCCTCCTTTTCAATTTTATTACAATAAAAAACATTAATTGATTATAATAATTGTTTTAGGGTTTAAATTCCTTTGCTTTTTTCAACCCAAAACAGAAAGCAGCGAGGAAATAATTTCCTTGAACACAAAGAACAGTATGACTGAAGAGACAAGCATTGGAAGAAAATACTTCAATCCATTCTTTGTCTTGCCTTCTGCTATTACCCCTACAAAAATGCTTGCAAGCAAGGCGTTCCCTGCCAGTAGAATTAATGAAGCGTAGAACATGAATTGAGTGGAAATATTAATTTTTGAGTTAAGGAATCCTGTTGCAAGGCCTGGAGTTGAAGAAAGGCCTGAGGAAGTATTCTGGGCCTGAATTGACTGGATCATTGAAAGGAACTGCAATGAGATTGAAAGAAGCAATGGCGTTGCAATTACAATAATGAACGCAACAAAAATAATGTACATGCGGGTGCTTGAAACTAATTCCTTCTTCATTTCCTGTGTCTTGACTAAATCATCTGAACTTGACTCAAGAAGCCTTGTTATGTGGCCTCCGGAGATCATTCCTTGAACGAAAAAAGAAACAAATTCTTTCAGGACCTTTGAATTAATCCTTTTCGCCAGTTCCCCCAAAGCTTCATTGAATGATTCTGTGCCTAAGCTCTTGGAGGTTGCAGCCTTGATTTCTTCGTTGAGCGGGCCAAACTCGTTTCTTGCGCTTGAACGGAAGGCAGCAAAAGGAGTCATGCCAGAGCGCAGGTTAGAAGAAAGCAATGAAAGGAAGTCAGGAAGGATTGCCTCAACCCTTTTAGTCCTGTCCTCAATTACATAATAAACGTGCAGGTAATACAGAACTGCAATCAAAACGAAAAAAATTATCGCAAAAAAAATTGAAAGAATTAATGGAACCAAAAAAGAGGCAAAGTCAATTAAGGCAAAGTATTTGAATAAAGTCCAAGGCAGAAGGAACCCAATAAAAGCAAAAAGAATTGCAACAAAAATTTTTTGGCCAAGCCATCCATCAAAGTCTTGAGTTGAGCCAGAGAAGTCATACAATTTTTTGGCCCACTCCATTCTCTTGCGCGGGAAGAGCCTGGAAAAAGAAGAATACTTCATGAGACCATCACCCTTGGCACCCTGCTCTTAATGAATCCAATCAGGATTATTTGAACAATAAAAGCAAAACCTATGATCATTGCAATATGAATTTCACCAATATTTGTTCCGCCGAAGGAAGAGAGAACAATAAGGAATGTAACGCCCAAAGTTGGAAGTGCTGCAGCCAATAACATGTAAATCAGAATCCATAAATTTAGTTCAGCAGCATAATTCTTTATTGCCCTGAACTGGTTGTTATTAAGGGTCTCAACAACAGAAGAGACAGCAGAAGAAAGGCTTGCTCCGCTCTTCAGAGAAGACATCAACTGCCATGTTGTTTTCCTCAAGTAATCAGATTTAGTCCTTAAAGCCATCCTCTCGAAAGCCTTTAATTCAGAAACACCAGAAGAAATGTCTTGAACTAACAACTCCAATTCCTTTGACACTAAACCGTAAGAGCCCTTGCTTGCATTCTTTATTGCCTCAAAAAGCGAAACACCAGAAGAAACCTGAATTAAAATGCTCTTCAAAGCAAAAATCAGGTCCTGGTCTATTTCCGCTGCAATCTTTCCAGAAATAATTTTAGGATAAAATAAATGTAAAAGCAAAAAAACAAGAAAGAAAGCAAAACCAATAATTAAATTTAATGGAAAGACGCCCTGCAGTGAAGCATTTTTTGCGAATAAAAGAACTGAAATCAAAGCAAAGAAAATTATTCCGTACAAGAGGGCGGAAAAAAATGAGAGAGTACAGTAGTCTTCTGCCCCCAATTCAATTCCAGCCTTGCTTAAGTCATATTTCAGACCGTAAAAGAGGGAAGAAATCCTTCTTCCAATGAAATTAAATCTTTTGAATTTCTCTCCTTTCTCTAAAGAAAAAAGCATGAATTTAATCCTCATAACCACCACAAAAAAAAATTAAAGCTTTGAGAAAGCTCTGCCTTCAAAGGCAGCTTTTTTTATTGTCTCAGGCTCAGAATAAAACAACTTCATTACATTGCCTACATCATTCAATTCAAACATTTTTTGCTCCAGCATCCATTCAAGAACCCTCTTCCTGTCCTCCAATTCAGAATTTATTTCCTGTTCAGTCATTCCTGTATGCAAGTTCAATTCACTGTAAAGCTTTGCAGGCTCATTCACCTTCTCCCATGCATCCTCTCTCGGCCTCCACCTGAAAATAGTGTTAACGCTCAATTGCCCTGGAGAAACACCAGACTCAATCTCTGATAGCTCAAAAGTCCTTCTCCTGTTAGTTTTCCTGTCCCTGTACTGCACTAGAACCAGATGCAATGCTTCTACCTCCAAAGGAGGAATTTCAATTGGTGACTCTAACAACCTTCTGATTACTTGAGTGCCAGAGTCAGCGTGAATTGTGCTGTACACTGAATGGCCTGTGTGCATTGCCTCAAAGAGAACTTCAGCCTCCTTCCTCTGCCTCATTTCCCCTAAAACAATACGGTCAGGCCTCATTCTGAGAGAAGACATCATCAAATCAAACATGCTTATCTCCCCTAATCCTTCAGGGTTAGCATTCCTTGTAGTCAAAGCAACCCAATTCCATTTAAGGTATTCGGGAAGCATGAGCTCCCTTACATCCTCAATAGTAATAATCCTGTGATAATTCGGAATCAGAGCACACAAAGTGTTTAAGGCAGAAGTCTTTCCTGAGGCTGTTGAACCTGCAACCATCAAATTCATTTCGTACTGAATTGAAAGCCATAAGAGAGCAGCAATATCCGAATTCATTGTGTGCCTTTCAGGCTCAATAAAATCAATTACAGTCCAAGGCTTTCTTGCAAACTTCCTTATAGTAATAGTGTTCCCATAACTGGAAACAGGATAAAGTGTAGCATTCACCCTGTCGCCTGAAACAAGGTGAGCATCAAGGATTGGAGCAAGATTTGTTATCTCCCTTCCAACCTTTCTCCCTATCTGCGAGCTGTAATTGAATATTTCCTCTTCAGTGAACAATTGAAGATTGGACTTCATCCAGCCGAACTCTCTGTGGTACACTGCAATCGGGGTAGCAGAAGAATTAATTACAATTTCCTCCAGGAAATTGTCCGCCATCAACAACTCCATGTCCCCTATGCCGTACATTGAGTGAATCATGTAGCCTGAAAGCTCGTTCAATAATAATTCGCCCTGAAAATAGTCTCCCAACTCTTTTTTTATTGTATAAAAGAATTTTTCCTTTAAGGCCTTTGCCCTTTTTTCGTCTGTAATCTCCTCTACCTCTACAGGAATCTTCCTTGCAATATGCTCCTTTATCTCCTCTAAGAACGCTTCAGTGTAAGGGCACGGCCTGTCAATGAAAATGTCATAGAAAGGCCTTCTATCAGAAGAATCCTCAATTATCTTCACTTCAGCTGAAATGAAGTCGCTTGAAACCCTGTAAGAAGAAAGAATATTTCCCTGCACCTTCTTCTCCTTGCGCCATTCAAGCTTCTGCTTCAATTTAATGTGGGGCTTGGAGAAAATATTCGAAGGATACATTAATTCAAGCAAACCCTTCTTCTCTAAAACCTTTGCTGTCTTCTCTATTAATTCCCTCTTCCAGTCCAGCTTTTTCTCTATCTCTTCCAGTTCAAGTGCCTTGCCTTTCTCGAGCAATTCAGCCAGTTCAGTTATCTTAGTCTTAATTCTCCCACCCTAAATGCTTCGCGCTATAAAATTATTCAATTATTCTTAATAAACCTAATGCAGAAAAAGAAAAAAATAAATCAAGGCGAAACATTTAAATAAACTTATTATATCAATTGATATAGTGCTGTTTTATGGCTTCAACTCTGACTGTATTTAAGCCTTCTAATATTCTTCGCTATCCAAGGCTGGATACTGTTTTAATGGTGGAAGAGGCAATCCATAAAGCAAAAGAGTATCCCACGAAGGCTGAATTGTACAGGAGCCTTCCTAAAAAGACCATGTACCAAACATTCAAACTAATTCTTGACTATCTGGAGTACTCCGGCAAGATTTTCATCGCCAAAGACGGATCAATAATTTGGATCTGGGACCCCGAAGGAGTCAGAAAATTGCTGGACAAAAAGCATTTGGTGGTTAGGTGAAAAAGCATGACAACAGAGAAAAAATTGTTATTTTCATCGATGACATAACCAAGGAATCTTTTGATAAGCTTAAAACAGGAAAGTTTGAAGACAGACAACTTTACGAGTTTATTGATAAGGCAATTGATGACTTAAAAGAAAACCCTTTTGTGGGAATCCATATTCCCAAGAAAAATTGGCCAAAAGAATACATTCAAAAATATGGAATCAACAATCTCTGGAAATATGATTTGCCTAACGGGAAGATTAATTTATACAATTAAAGGCACTGAAATAGAAATACTTTCAGTAATACTGGACTGGTTTGAACACAAAGAATACGAAAGAAAATTCAAGTATTAAATTCTACTATTGAGCTACCATCCGCCGGCACTGCAGATCTTCTGCCAGTTACAATTAGAAATATTAAAATCAGGGTTCCATTTTTTTAATTCATCATTGCAGTCTCTTTTTTTAGAAAACAAGTAAATTTGGCAAATTTCGCTACCAGACTCATTATAAAAAAAAATTTGCATTGAATCAGTTGCATTTTTAGTATCTCTTGTTTTTTTATACAGGGTTATTCCTCCAAGAACACATTTTTCAAGTTTCATTAATTCATTAGTTTCAATCTCAAAATTTGAAATCTTAGAAAATGTGCATAATTTTTTTTTCTACTTCGTTGGGGGTTATTTGGAATACTATTTGTGGTTTATTTAGCCCTCCAATCAAAATTGCAAGTATAATTACAATTATTACCGCCAAAATAATGATTGCAATTTTTTTATTAATAAACTTCATTACTCAATCACTATTTATTGAACCCGAATTCCTGCGCCAGCTCTTTTACTACCAGGACTGTCTTGATGATGCAGGTTGAAGCAATGATGAGGAACGCCAGGCTCAGGAAGTTCAAGAAGAATTCCAGTGTTGCATTAGGAGAGAAATTGCTTACAATCAATGCTACGAGCATTGTGAGGAGAAAGCAGGAAATATAGATGTTTGCCATTAAAAGCCATTTAGTCAAGTTCTTCACCTGGCCTTGAGTGAACTTCTTATAGGACTGAAAGGTAAAGAAAGAGGCAAGCAAGGTCAAAGCCAAAGACAAGGGAACAACAATCAAATTGAAGTTTGCAATCAATTCATTCATTTTATTCACAACCTTATCTTATCATGCCTTTGTTGTTTATATTTTTATCACTTTGTCGCATAAAGCGCTAAGCATCTGCCTTATTGCAGGCTCCGTGTCAGAGGGAATAGAAACAATTGCCCCTGAAACGCCTAAAGCCCTCATTTTTGCTGTGAGGGCGTGAGAAAACCTTCCTATCACCTCAGGAGAATTGAATATGAGCAAGGTGCTGATAGAATCCAAGAACAAAAACTTTTTTTCAGCCTCAATTTTTGGTATTACCTGAGTCAAGGCAATGCTTAAGTCTGTAAGGCTCTTAATGCTCTCAATGTATATTACCTTTTCATCCCTCTTCAATTCGTTAGGCCTCAAATTCTGCTTTGAGACCCCGTCAATGAAGTAAAGCTTTTCGCTGTTAATGTCGTTATCCGAAATCATTTGAGCCATGTTGCTGTAAGGCCTGTTCAAGGTGATATAAACGCCACGGTAGTCCTGCTCGTTAACCAGAACCTGAAGGGCAGCCATGCTGACATCAAAGAATTTTTCTCCTGGGACTTCAATCAATGCAATCCACTTTAATGGAAGGCCCTTAAATTCATGCCTTAATTTTTCAATGACTTCAGGGTCATGCTTTTCTGCCATGCTAAATCAGCTCTTGAAAAAATAGGTGTGAGGACCTTTATTAACCTTTCCCTAATTCAATGAAAGAAAAATTGTTTACATCCAATTGCCTGTAATTAATTGTGCCGTTATAGTAGTAAGAAAAATCATTGTTTGAAACAAAAGGAATTAATGCGCCCAAATACAAAGAAGCCTTAGAAGAAGGAGTATCAATGTCCTCCAGCAATTTGAATGACTTCTGCCTTCCGTCAATCAAGCCCAAATGAATTTCAAGCACGTCATCAGGGCTTGCAGAAAAATAAATCTTATAAGAATTATCCAGAGCAGAATCAATTTTCCCGCTCACCCAAACAGTATTGCTTGAATTAAGGTCATAATAATACAAATTCACTGAAATATCGCCGCCTGCATTCCAAGTCCACGGAATGACTTTTATGGAAGAAGAATTTACTGAAACATTAATGTCATAGCTTAAGACATTAGTGCTGCCTGTGCTGGAGTAAAAGGACACAACTGCATCAGAATAACTGCTGTTAGGAGAATAATTATAGTCATACTCCAATCCGTTCGAGAAAACCAATTCAGTTTTACCGTCAGCCAAATCATTCAAATCCAATGAAAGGAAAGCATTCTGCTGTAAGGCATAAGAAGAATTAATGAAATCAGAGTAATTTAAGAGGGCCTCCTGCTTGTTCAAATCAGAAGGAAGAACATCAAAAAATTTTAGTTGAATGAATTCAGTATTTCTATCAGCTTCAATCCCTGTTCCAAGCATTGAATTAAGATCTGAAGAAATATCATCTGCAACAAAGCCTGCCTTATCTATAATGCTCTGCCCTGCAATTGTTTCATCAAATGATTTTTCAGAATTAAAATAAAACTGCGAAAAAACAATAAGCAAGGAAAACAGCACTAAAACACTGAAAGAAAGCAGATATCCTTTACTATTCCCTGTTCCAGGCATTTACCTCACCCCAATAAAAGTTTGCATCATTACCCTCCAGCACAACAAAACTCCTCTTAATTGAAGTTAATTCAGAGTATTTAGCAGGGCAGCCACTCTTTCTTACTGAAAGGACTGGAGTACTGCTTGCAGGAGAAAAGACCTTCAATTGAAAACACAAGTTGTTTGGTGTTTTATTCAGAATCCTTCTCAATTCAATTGTCTTATTATCTTTCACAGCGCTCTCCAATTCACCTGATTTCTCAAGCACTGCACCCAAATCAAATGAAGCCTCCTTCAGTTTCAGTGAAACAAAAGAAGAGCTCTCAGGGAAAGAAAAATAATAGGATATGGCAGCAAAGAAAATGAAAGCAAGGCTCAAGGCAATAACTGCATCAAGCGAAATTGCAAATCCTTTCCCTTTCACTTGAAGGCCTCCATCTTCACCCTAACAATTGAGCCGTCATAAAAAGCAAACCTCTCAATTACAATGCTTTGGCTTTCACTTGAAGGGCTCAATCCAAATTCCTTTATAATAAGACCATTAAAATCATAAACCACGAAATGCATCCCGTAATTGTTCAAGCCAAGCAATGCCTTCACTTCAGGATAAGAAGAAGAATTTAAGTCCACCATTCTCTGCACTTTCTCCTTGCTTAAATAATTCTTGCTTTCTGCAAGGCCAAGAGAATTCACATCAGCGAGCGAGGAAAGATTCTGCCAGTTTGAGGGATTGCCTGAGCTCCAGAGCAGTTGCTGTAATGCATTGACTGCAAGAAAATATCTTTCATTGAAGGAATTCCTCCTTTCAATCTTCTGGCTTGTACTCAAAGAAACATTCAGGAACAAGAGAAGGATTAACAGGAATACAATTACAGCAAAGATTAATTCAACAGAAAAAATCTGGCCTTTTGAATTAAGAGTCCTCAATTAATACTCCCCCGGAAAATTTTCTTACCTTAAAATTCTTTCCAGTTGAATTGCTTGAGGTTCCAACAGAAACATTTTTTGTGGTGAGGGGAACTGAAACGTAATTGGTCCTGTAATGCATTTCCA
Source organism: Candidatus Diapherotrites archaeon (assembly GCA_040755695.1). Lineage (NCBI taxonomy): Archaea > Nanobdellati > Candidatus Iainarchaeota > Candidatus Iainarchaeia > Candidatus Iainarchaeales > Candidatus Iainarchaeaceae > Candidatus Iainarchaeum > Candidatus Iainarchaeum sp. Next base: position 36,312 of record JBFMAK010000003.1, read on the forward strand.
CTGAACCATTAGAAACAGCGAAATTGAAGTCAGGCTCAAGGAATACAGTTGTAGAAGAATTAAAATCAGAAGAATTAATCCTATCAATAACTGAAGCCAAGGCAAAGGCATTCCTTTTTGCCTTTAATGCCTCTTTAGAGTAAAATGAAACCTCGTTCTGCCCCAAGTAAACAGCAAAAGCAAAACCAAACAAAAAAAATATAACAACCAGCACAATAATGAACTCAACAGAAATCTGGGCATTCAAATCCATAAATCTCACATTCAAGGAGCGTAATTCACTTCAACTCCTACAGCATCAAGCCTCCAAGAACTATCAAGAGAAGAAACAATAGAGTAAAGGCCTCCAATCTTCAAGTTGCTGAAGTCAGCCCAAGTCCAGCTGCCCCCTCCAGGCCTCGCAGAAGTAACATCAATTTTCTCAACCAGCAAAGGGTCTGAATCCATGAAATCTACAGGAGTATTGGAATTATTGTATGTTTTTGCAGTAAGGTCATTGTAATTTGTGAGGCCGTAAGTTAATGCAACAGAGTCATCAATTAATCCGCTCTGAGAAAGGGCTGTAGCATTCACGTCATTCAGGAAAGCAGTAGCGCTTCCGCTTCCAGTGAAGCTTGCCCTGTACCTCAAATACCTTGCATTCCAGTCAACTGTAATTGGAGAAGCAGGGTTCTCTGCGCTCCATGCATTCCAGTCAACTGCATTATTTGAAAGCTGGTATGCCAAGGTAAGAGTCTGGCCGTTTAAGGTTGAATTAAATTCAAGAGTCTTAATTGTTTTCATGGAACTAAAATCAAGAGTGCTTGAAACATAATTCCCGCTTGAAGCATAGCCCCTGTAATAAGTCCTCATCAAGGCATCTGTATTAGGTTGCTGTGTTGTCTGCTGGTAGGCAGTTCCATTGGCATAAGGATTAGTGTTGTTTGCATTCCAACGATAATAATTGTTTGTGCTCCCCATTGACCCAGTTGACAGAACAATATAATAAGTTGAGCCAACAGTAACATTCACTGGAGCAGAAAAGTTTGCGTCAATCCAAGTATAAGCCGTTGGAATTAACCAATCAATTGTAGCGCTCGCAATGTCTGCGCCTGTAAGAGTTGAACGCAGGCTTACAAGCAAGACTGGTGGGCGCCCATATCTTCTAAGATTCAAGCTTACACCAGTAATGTTATTTACGGTTGGCCTAAAAGACTGGCCAGCCCATGCTTGAGTAGTGCGGCGAGCAATATATAATTGAGTATTGCCAGAGGTTACGGTAATAACATCAATTCTAGGAATTTGTTTCAGGGCAACCTCCCCTCCTGAATTATTTGTTATTTCAGTATTGGTGTTTGTTCCGTCAGAGAAATCTGCAACACTTGTTTCAATTATAGAGCTTTGAGCTGTTGTAAGAGGAATTTCATGGCTCCAGTAAAGAGAAACAGAATTTATTGTGCCGCTCAAGCCAGAGAAATCAAAATTCCTTCCGCCAAGAGAATTATTCGCTTGAGTTGATTCGTCAAAAACATTGTCCGGAGCACTAATTACCTTTGCTGTGGAGTTACAGTTCAACCAATCACAGAAAGAAAGAGCCCATCTCATAGCAGTTGTGGGGAGAGAAACAGGAACCGTAATAGAAAGAGAAATTGAAGTGTCATTTCCTGCGCCGTCAGACAAGGCAATGCTGCCTGAATAAATTCCGCTTGAAGCTCCTGCAGGGACTAAAACAGTAATTAATTTGCTTTGGCAGGACTGAGCTGAAAGAGGCGAAATTGAAGTAATTGATTCAACCCAAGAGCCTGGCGCTCCAGCTGAAGGAGTGAAAGAAACATTTGCCATAACGGAATCTGAGGTATTGCATACAGTGAAGGTTTTAGTGCTTGAACTGCCAGCAGAAATTGTGTCAGTAAAATAATTCGGTACTACAACTAAATAAGACTGGGGGCCTCCTTGAACCAATACTTCTGCATTCAAAGGCACACTCAGATTTTCTGTAGTTGAACCATAAGTGCCAATAATATTTAGTGTGCCGACATAATTGCCCACTGCACTCGAGGAAGCCGTAAAATTCAAATCAACTATTTTGCTTTGATTTAGAGCAAGAATGAAAGAAGAATCACTCAAGGAAAGAGTGACAGCAGTATTGTTCCAGTCCTTTGAAAGGGAGAAATTAATGCTGCTTTTCCCAAGGTTTGTAATTGTAATGCTCTCAGTCTTTGTTGTACTTTGAAGCATTTGAGTGTAAATGGACTGAACGCTCAACTGAATTGAAGTGCTTCCAATTCTTACAAAGTTTTCTGCTGAAGTCACCCAAAGCCAGTGGCCTCCAGGCTCTGTTGGAAGGCTCCCGTAAACATCCACATCGGTTGAAGCAAAAATGTCAGAGCCAGAAACATTAAAGTTTATTGTCCTATTAGAAATAAGGGTCTTGCTTGGGTCAATGCCATTAGGAATCCTGATAAAAACAAGCTTTTTTGCTCCTGGGCCTTGAGAGTAAACATCTTTTACTGCCTGAGCCAATTCATTCACTGAAGTCAAAGCGTCATCCTTTTCTCTCTGGGAATTCAATCCAATAATGTTGTTGTTCGCGAGAGCAATAATTGAAAGAAGCGCAATCAGGGATACAGCAAAAATTATTATTAACTCAATTGAGCTCTGGCCTCTCATTTTAACCAACAAAAAAAATCATTCCATTATAATTAGGGGAAAGTGCTTAATAATTTTATTCACTGAAAGAAGAATACAAAGAAAAAAAATGAAAGAAAAAGAATTACATTGCCCTCAGCATTGCAGAAAGCCTTGATTGAGCCCAAAAGATTGCTGCAACACATAAAACAGAAACAAAGTAATACTTGAATGCACTAAAACTGTCTCCGTGCAATTGGGTTATAAGGCCTTCAATGAAAGCAGTGACAGCAAGAGAGGTCATTACAATTGCAATTATTATGACAAAAACAATCTTTGCCTGCTGGCTTTTCACAGAAGAAAAAGAAACAATTCCACTAGCAGCCAAATCCTTCACCCCCCTTTATTTTCATTAGAATACTTCCACATCAGCATAAATTTTAATTCCATCCTGCTCAAATGTAATAGCACACAATTTGTTTGTATGCCTTGTGCCCCTCATTTTGAGGATTTCCATGCTGTGCACTCTCACGTCCTTCTGCTCTTTCTTTTCATAGTAAAGGGAAATAACAGCATCGGCAAGAAAGCCAACAGAGCCTCGCTCAGACTCTGCTTCCTGTGGGGTCATCTCAGAAATCACAATTGAAGTGCAACCCCATTTCCTGAGCATGTCAAAGAAAGCAAGAATTGACTCCCTTTGCTGGTACTCGTCCTTGAACAAAAGAGAATAAGCAGTAATTGAATCAATCACCAGTCTTTTGGCATTAATTGCCTTTATTGCATCCCTTATAGGGCCACCGCCCTGCTCCAACAGCTTTCCGACTTGATGAGGCTTATACTCCAGAACAGAAAACAATTTCTTTTTCTCTAACTCCTCGAAATTCCAGCCGTACTCTTCATTATGCCTGTACAAGGAGTCCTTTGATTCTTCAAAGCTTATCAGGATTCCGGCCTCATTATAATTTTTTGCTCCATAATACAAGAACTGCAATCCAAAAGTAGTCTTTCCAGTTCCAGCACTGCCTGTAACCAATATTACCGAACCTTTCTCGAATCCTCCTTCAATCAATTCATCCAAACCAAAAATTCCTGTTGAAACCCTTTCAATTGACTCCTTCTTCTTATTTAATTCCCCTTCCATAAAACCACAAAAAAAACTTGAATTTTAATTAATTAAGAGAAAGGTTAATATTAATCTTTTGCCTAATCTAAGGATATGACCATAAAAGAATACCTTCAATCAAAACAGAACATTGTGCTCATAATACCAAACGAAAGATATCCTGATGCAGTAATTTCAATTGCAAAAGAACTCCTTTCACTGGAAGGAGACTTTCTTTACGTCAGCATAAACAAGCCCTGCCAAGACATACTTAAACAATTGGACAAAAGGCAGACAGAGAAGTTCTACTGCGTTGACTGCATAAGCAGGAGCTTTTCTCCTTCCCAGGCAACAAAAATAGAACAAGAAAAAATAGCGCAAAGATTCTACTTCATAGACAACCCTCACTCCCTCACGCAATTAGGCCTGGGAATAACAAAAATGCTTGAAAACAAGAAAATAAAACAAATGCTGTTCGATTCAATTTCAACCCTCCTGATCTACAATGAAGAAAAAGAGGTCATGAAATTCATTCATCATGTAATGAGCAAGGTAAGGGAGACAGAATGCAGGGCAGTATTCACTTCACTCAAAGAAGACGTGAGCTCAATGCTCGTAAAAGAAATAACACTCTTCGCAGACGCAATAATAGAATACAAAGAAACAGAGAAAAGAAAATTTGGCGGCCCAGAAATAAAAGATACTCAGACAAAAAAGAAAATGGAAGACTTCGAAGAAATAAAACTGTAAAAAAAAGAGAATTAAAGGTTGATTCCTTCCCAAGGGATTTCTTCCTTGGGCCTGATTGTAATTCCTTTATCATTTATTTCGAACGGGTGAGGGCTCATTGACTGCTGGGTGCCCCTCATTTTTCTCACGAAAATAGACCTGTGAGGCGGATGAAAATAAAGCACTATAACACCATCACACACGAATTCCTCCACTCCAAAGGCACTGAAGGTGTTCTTGTCCCCTTTTGTCTCTGTTGTAAGAACTGTAGTGCAATCCAATTTCTTCAACCCATCAGTAAACATGAATAAAGTCTTCCTCATTGCAGCTGAGCCCTTAATCCACATTGCAAGAGCAGTAGTAGAATCTATTACAAGCCTTTGGGCTCCAATCCTTTCAACGTACTCGGTGATAATATTCAGTTCCTCCATTACCTCATCCTCTATATTCTCTGCCTCTTTTTCAGCCAAATTCAATTTATAGATTTTAAACAAATTCCTGTCCTGCAATCTTTTAATGTCCCACCTGAAATTCTCCATGTCCCAAGTAATATTCTTCAAATTGGTTTCCAAGGTAACATACAATCCCGACTCATTCAGTTTTGCTGCTCCATAATACAAGAACTGCAAGGTAAAAATTGTCTTTCCTGTTCCAGAGCCACCTGAGATAAGAATTGAGGAGCCCTTAGGCAAGCCTCCCTCAATCAATTCATCCAAACCATCAATACCTGACGGAATCCTCTTCATGCCCCACACCAAACCAATTATTTAATTATTTTTAATTAATGCCATAAAAAATACAGTAAAATAATTAATAAACCTTGCAGTCAAAAAAAGAGGAAAAAGAAAAAAAACCAGTCAGGTCGCCCATCTCTCACCATCTTCCCTTCGGAATCTGAGTCATCGTCGTTCTTCATCCCGGCAAAATAACTATGTAAAGAAAAAAATTAAAAGAAAGAAGTTTGCTTAGCGCAAGAGAAAAGCTTAAAAATAACTTAATGCCAATAAATAACTGCCTTTAAAACTTTTTCTCCGGGAAAAGTTTTATCAAAAAAAACTTTTAAAAAAAGTTTTATCAAAAACCAGCAGAAAAAATTTGGGGTGATGTAAAGTGAAATTCAAATACTGTCCTTCCTGCGGTTCAATGCAGTTGAAGTACAACGGCCAAAGCCTTGTGTGCACTAAATGCAATTATGCAGGCCAAATGAAAGAAGATGCAATGGACAAAATCAACGCCTTTGTAACGAGCGTGAAAAGGGGTAACAGCTCTCAGGTAATGGTGGAGAGAACGCCAAGGGAATTCGGGCAACAGATAATTCCAGTAAAAGAGAAATTAAAAAAGTTTTCTGGTTCAGAGGACTTCGAGATACTCTAAAAAAAGAGGAAAAAGAAATCACCTTGAAAGCGCTCTGAACAACTATTTTTATTAATTGGTTCAATAATTAAATTATTAAATCAAGTTCGTAAGGTGAAACCATGGGAATAGGAATAGACGAAAAATACATTAAATTAAGCAGGCAGAAAGACAAGTTCAGGAAAAAGGATGAACCGGAAAAAGAATTCTCCTGCCTGAACTGCGGGAAGGTCCTCACAAACAAGGGAAATTATTTGTATTACAGGCGCTTCTGCTCAGAGCAATGCCTTGAAGAATACAAGAACACAGCAGGAATTTAATCCAGTTTTCTACTTAAAAATTGGGGTCGTAAATGAGCGAAAAAAAGAGAAGGTCAAGAGAACGCACGAGAAAGGAACTGCTTCTCTACTATAAGAGCAAATACCCAGAAATAATTCCCGACCTTGTTTCAGGCTCAAGAATGTTCCCCCCAGAAATAAAAAAGATATTAAAGAAACCAGCCAAGGAAATGAGCTTCGAAGAAAAAGTAAAAGAAATAAGAAAAATAGAACCAAACAAAGAAAAAGTAGAAAATTACATCAAGGAATACTACAAACTTAGGATAGAAGCACTCAAAAAAATAGCCCCACACAGCAAAGGGCGCCTGGAAAATTTTGATGTTAAAATTGAGAAGAAAGATGGAAGATATGTTGTCAGGAAAAAAAGAGATATGCAAAAAATTGCTCAAATTTTAGAGCCGAGAATTGAATCAGGCATTCTGCTCAAGCACATTCACGACAAAAAAACAAGCACTGGCGATTACTTCACAGATTTATACGGTGCACTAGTAGCAGATATAAGAAATATAAAAGAAATTATAACAGAAAGAGAAAAAGGCCTGCCAAGAAAAAGAGGCTTAGAAGAAATAAGGAAAATAGCTGAAAAGGTAAAAGTGCAAAGCGAAGGACAACTCACCGGAAAAGAAAAAAAATTGTTGGGTGAATATGAAACAGCTAATAAAAGCGGGAAGAAAATCCCTGAAAGTGAGATGAGCAAAATAAATGAAGTGCTTAGAAAAAAAGAAAAGCTGGAAAAAATAGGTTTAACACGAGAAGAAATGGAGAGATATGCCGCCTATAGAATACGAGAAAGTGAGGCAAAAAAGGGTTGGGTGACAGCTGAAAAATTAAGGAAAAGACTCCGGCGCAAAAGAAGAATCTTTTTGAGTGATAAAGATAGTATTATCAGAAGAATTCAAACAACCTCTTTTTTGCAGCCAAAAAATTTAAGGCACACTAGAAAACTTAGAATGCACTAAAAGACAATTTACTGCAATTTTCACGTTTTCTTCAAAGGCACGAAAACAAAGTATCCTGGCAAAGGAATTATCTTCCTGATCTTGCCTTTGGATTTATCTATTACCTGCATTTGCTGGCTCCAATGGTCTCCAACAGGGGCAACAATTTTTCCGCCTTCACTTAACTGCTCAACCAAAGCTTCAGGCACATCGCCTGCTGCAGCGCTCAAGAGAATCCTGTCAAAAGGCATTCTTTCACTTAAACCTTTAGTGCCGTCACCCAAGAAAAGCTCTGCATTCCTGCAGCCCTGCAGTTTCAGGTTCTCTTTTGCCTGCTCAAACAATTCCTTCACCAACTCAATTCCAAAAACCTTTCCTTTAGGCCCAACAATCTCTGAGAGCAGAGCACATACATAGCCTGAGCCAGAGCCAACCTCAAGCACCTTCATTCCCTCTCCTGCATCAAGCAATTCAAGCATTACAGCAATAGTGTAAGGCTGGCTTATTGTCTGATTGAATCCAATAGGGAAAGCGTTATCAGAGTAAGCGTATTCAGTTAAATGAGAAGGCATGAAGAGCTCTCTCTTCACTTTAAGGAAAGCTTTTTCAATCAAAAGAGACTTTATTACATCAGATTCTTTGAGGTAGCGCACTAAATTATTTCTCTTCAACTCAAATTCTCTTTCATTCATTTCTTCTCCCTTCTCTTTATTTCTGCAAGCAATTCATTAATCCTGCTGTAAGAATCCAATTCTTCCTCCTGAATTACTGGAGTACCTGAAATCCTTTCAATCTTGTATTTTTTTGTAATTATAAGGGAATGGGAATCAAAGACAGCCTTTGCCTTCTCTAACACCAAAGCCTTCTTCTTTAATTCCTGCTTCTCTTTTCCCTTGTCTATTAAAAGAAATTCCTTTTTCGAGCCCACAGCCCTAAAAGGCGAATGCTGAAGCTCAAAAACATCCAAGCCTAAATAGTGAATCTTCTCAATTGATTCGTCCTTAGGCATTGAATCAAAAGGCATTCTCTTCTCGCGCTCCAACTGGTCCTGAAAGAAAGAGTCAAGGAGATTCTTTTCCAAAACAAGGTCTACGCCCAAAGCCTTCTCCAGCTTCCTTGCAGTCCCAATGCTTGTCGAATGCCCGTGCTCGAACCTGTACAAAGACTCCTTTGTAATTCCAACTTTTCTAGCCAATTCCTCAAGGGACAAATCCTCTTTCGCCCTGCCCTCCCTTAATTTATTGTAATCCAATTCAACAATTGTTTTGCCCTTGAAATGCCTTACAGAAGGAGCAAAAGAATCCAGAACAGAAGAAAAAGTATTAAAGGACATTACAGGAATAGAATGCCTTTCATAAATTTCTCCCTTCTTTAATTCGCCTAATCTTGTTTTCTCTCCAATAACCAAAGCCATTGCATTAAATGTTTTGCCCAGCTTTAAAAGCTCCAAAGCCTGCTCTGGCCTTACGGCATCAATATTGGAGTAAACCTTCACAATCAAAGTGAAATTGTTCCTTTTGGCAATCAAATCAAAACAGGAATTGTAATCAAAAAAGCTGTTCACAGTAAAGCCTTTCCCGTTAAGAAAAGACACTAACTTGAATAAAACTACTTCCCTCATACAAAAAATTGTGCTCAAACAAAAATTTAAATCAATGCGACAAGAAAGGCGATCATTCCAGCCAGCATTCCAAGCTTGGAGTAAAGCTGAGAGCTCCTGAATTCTTTTTCCAGGAGAAGCCTGAAAGCCCAGACAAACAAAAGAAAGGAAGCAACCATCAAAAAGAAGTAATAAAAATTAAAGAAAATCCCGGCAACAAAAGGATAAAAGCCTACAGCAACAGCAAGCAAATACAAGAACAAAGCAAAGAAAGCCAGAGGCCTCAATGAGAAAAATGAACCTAAAGAAGTCTTTAATCCTCTGTCTCCCTTCAAGTCCTCCAAGTCCTTTGTTATCTCCCTGCCTAAATTGGCAAGGAAAGCAGAAATAGCCAGAATTACAGGCAGGCAAAGGCTTTCACCTAAAAGGCCCCCGTAAATTATAGTGAAAGCAACACTGAAAGCAATCACATAATTTCCTATGAACTTAAATCTTCCAAGGAAAGCAGAATAAAAAATCAAGAGCAAAGCAAAAAACACTGCAAGCCAGAAATGCAATGAACCAATAAAATAAGAAAAGCCAATTCCAACCAAAAACAAAGCAATAGAATAAACCAATGAATTAAAGTAGCCTACTGCCTTCCTTGGAAGAGGCCTGTGCCTCTTAATTATCCTGTCGATTTCAACATCAAAAAAGTCATTTATTGCCTGGCCTCCAGCACACACAAAGAACACAGCAAGCATTGAATACAGCAAAGGCAAGTCAAAATAAAAAGAATTCATTGAAAGGCTGAAACCCAAGAATGCTCCAAAAGCCGCAATCAGGCAATTAAAAGGCCTTATGATTTTAATATAATCCCTTAAGCTCATAAAGCATTACACTTTCTTTACAGCCTTCCTCTTCAACCTCAATTTCTTGGAATTGCATTTCCTGCACTTGGAAGGCCTCTTTCCGGGAGTAGCCCTGTTCTTTGCATTGCACCTCATGCAAATCCACACATTGCTGTAAAGCCTTGAATCCGCCTGCTCAAACCTTGCCATTACATCACCTGACAGAAAAACAAAAAACGATTACAATCAAATTAAATAATTATTCCCCCCCAAATATTAAAAAACCAGTTGTAAAACACTGGGAAAGGCTTTATGCTCCGATAGTGTAGCCGGCCAAAAAATCAAGAAATTATTATTTTTGGTTTTGCCGATAGCACTCAGGCCTTTCACCCTAAGCCTTTTCTTTTTCCCGAAAAAGAAAAGTCTACGGTCTATCCAAAAGAAAAAGGGTTTGCTTCAGGCAAATTTATTATGGTTTTTTTCTTTTGGGGCAACTTACCACTTTTCTTTTTTTCTAAAAAAGAAAAGGGGCAGTAAGCCTGTAACCCGGGTTCAAATCCCGGTCGGAGCATTATGAAAAAAAGAGTTCCTGCTCTTGTAGAAAAAAAACTGGCTTTTTTTGAGAGAGAAAAATTGCATTTGAGCCGTATAGGAAAATCAAGGTTAAGTAGGTTAAGGGGAAAAACACCAAAAAATCAAATTCAGGAAACATTAAATACATTAAAAAGAATTGTTGAATTGGACAAGAAATTTTTGGAAAAGCATGATATAAGCACTTCCCCTGAATTGTATCCTCTTGACTGGGCTTTTATAGAGAAAGGGAAAAAATTTATTTATCATTATGGAAAACAGGCTCCGGAAAAGGCAAGGCAGTATTTAGGATTATTAATTGAATTCCAAAAAAACTGTTTGCTCATAAAGAAAATCATTGAGAAAAAGCATTTTGTGTTAGGGGGCTTAACCCTGGAAGAGATTGCAGTCAAGACAGCAAGAAAAGGATACAGGGGTGAGCAGATAAAAAGAATTTTACTTCAATCAAAAACTCGCGAAGAAGTGCTGAAAGCTTTTGGAGTGCAAGACCCTTGGTGCGAGCAAGGACCGCACGGCTAATTCAATTTAAGAAAAAGCCCAGTTCCATTTAAATTCTTTTTCAGTCAATTTTATGTAATTAATTGAATTTAAAATTTTTTTGATTGATTTTTTCAGGTGGTTTTTTGGGCACGAGAAGCAAGGACTCCAGCAGGTTCAAGAAAACGCGAGCCAGAGAGAGATGGAAGTGGAAGAAAAAGAAAATGAGAAGAGAAAAAAGAAAGAAAAAATACCTGAAAGACAGGGCGACAACATAAAGACAAAATTGCGAAATTCTGATTAAAAAAAAGCAAAGCTTAAAAGCCCTGGAGTCCTTATATTATAGGGAATTGGCTTGAAGGGAAGGAAGCTTCACGGTTTCTTTGACAGGCCTTACTGGCACGAGAGAAAGGCAGGCACGAAATCAGGCTTCATAAGGCAAAAGCTCATAATGAAGAAGATGCCTTCAAAGATATTTGAAGACCACGAAAACGCGATAGATTTTTAAATACAAAAACACATAATTATTATTACTATAAATTTAATAGAACAATAAAACCTTTCTCTGATAGGCTGATTGGGTTTTATTGGAGTTCAATGCGTTTCACAAGAGGAATTGCTTCTTAATTCCGATGACAGAAGGCATTCACCCAACTGAATGGCTTCGATGCACAGACAACGAAAGAATTATGCGTTAGCATCAAGATTAAATTCTGATTCAAGTTTATTGAATCAATTCAATTAACTCAAAAAAAAAAAATTTTTGAATTTTTTTAGGAAAAAAAAGGATTATGAGCTAATTGAGGCAAAGGAAAAAAAAAATTAACCAATTCCGATTTCAGCCAAGCTAAAAGGACGAAATATAATTGATACCAGCTGATCCTGCTGGCGGATACTGCTATTGAAATTCGACTCAAACATGCAAGTCTTACAGTCCTAGCCATGAAGGACTGTGGCGAACGGCTCAGTAACACGTAGCTAACCTGCCTTCAAGAAGAGCAAAACCCGGGAAACTGGGCATAATGCACTACAGGCAACTGACACTGGAAGGTTCTATTGCTTAAAGGGATTATTCCTCATGCTGGAATAACTCGCTTGAAGATGGGGCTGCGGTGGATTAGGCTGTTGGCGGGGTAAATGCCCACCAAACCAAAGATCCATACGGGCCTTGGGAGAGGTCGCCCGGAGAAGGAAACTGAGAAAAGGTTCCTAGCCCTACGGGGTGCAGCAGTTGCGAATTCTTTACAATGCGCGAAAGCGTGATAAGGGGATTTCAAGTGCTGTCACTGACAGCTTTTATGAAGCCAAAAAAGCTTCATGAATAAGCGGGGGGTAAGATACGTGCCAGCCGCCGCGGTAATACGTACCCCGCAAGTGGTGTCCATTTATATTGGGCCTAAAGAGTTTGTAGCCTGCCTGAAAAGTTTTTGGTGAAATCATTGAGCTCAACTCAATGAAGTGCCAAAAATACTTTCAGGCTCGAGGCCGGAAGAAGTCAAGGGAATTCCTGAGGTAGGAGTGAAATCTAAAGATCTCAGGAGGACCACCAGTAGCGAAGGCGCTTGACTAGTACGGACCTGACGGTGAGAAACGAAAGCTGGGGGAGCGACCCGGATTAGATACCCGGTTAGTCCCAGCCGTAAACGATGCGGACTAGGTGTCCCGATAACTACAAGTTATAGGGGTGCCGAAGGGAAGCCATTAAGTCTGCCGCCTGGGAAGTACGACCGCAAGGTTGAAACTTAATGGAATTGGCGGGGGCGCACTACAAGGGGTGGATGCTGCGGTTCAATTGGATACAACGCCAGATAACTCACCAGGGGCGACAGCAGAATGATGGTCAGTCCGAAGGGCTTACCTGACACGCTGAGAGGTGTTGTATGGTCATCGTCAGCTCGTACTATGAAGCGTCCTGTCAACTCAGGCAACGGGCGAGACCCACATTCTTAGTTGCAATCTTTCTGGTTTCAGGGAGAGCACTCTAAGAAAACTGCAAGGGTAACCTTGAGGAAGGGGTGGGCAACGGTAGATCTGTATGGCCCGAATCTCCTGGGCAACACGCGGCATACAATGGTTGAGACAATGGGCTCCAAACCCGAAAGGGCAAGGCAATCTCCTAAACTCAACCTCAGTTCGGATCGAGGTCTGTAACTCGGCCTCGTGAAAATGGAATCCCCAGTAATCGGAAGTCATAATCTTCCGGTGAATAAGTCCCTGCGCCTTGCACACACCGCCCATCAAGCCAGCTGAGTAGAGTTTGGATGAGCTGTAGTCTTAAAGATTAAAACGATTCCCAGTTCTGCAAAGCGGGCTAAGTTGTAACAAGGTGTCCGTAGGGGAACCTGCGGACGGATCACCTCCTTCAATATCAGAACCTACGGTTCCGATACCTCCCTTAGGGCGGATCAGATACCTCCCTTACGAGAGGTTCAAATACCTCCCTTGTGGGGGTATCGGCCTAGGTTCAAAAATTTTTCTTTTGCTTCAAGCTCTTAATAATCCTTTTTTTAAATTACAAAAAATTAAATAAAAATAATTGGAAATTAATTGGCCTGCGCTCTGCAAAAAAAAAGAGGGCATGGACTAATTGAATTGAGTGCAACAGTTTGATTGGGCTCATAGCTCAGCTTGGTAGAGCGCCTCGTTTGCACCGAGGAGGCCAGGGGTTCGAATCCCCTTGAGTCCATATCAGAACCTGCGGTTCCGATACCTCCCTATAAGGCGGTTCCAGTACCTCCCTTAAATTAGGGAGAATTAATTTGAAATTCGAACAAGAAAAAGAATTAAAGCAGAAAAACAATTTTAAGATATCATGTTCATCAAAAACTTTTTAAAAAAAAGTTTTATCAAAAATTGGTGAAGCACTTCAAGAGCTATTTCTTGAGGGAAGCAATCGTTCAAAACTGAATGAGGAAGGCGCTATAATTCCGAGCGAAAGCGAGGAAGCACTACCGACGCAAAGCAAAGTAGTAAATTGCGAAGCAAATACTACCGAGCGAATGCGAAGGTAGTATACTGGCGTCAACCGACAGTGGCGGTTGATGCATTGGCAAGTCTAACAGGTTTAGAGTTCTGTAAGCCGCATAGTGGATAACTAGGCTTAAGTGCTGAAGAAGGGCGTGGCAAGCTGCGATAAGCCCTGGCGAGACGCATGCAGTCGCTTGAACCAGGGATGCCTGAATTTCTCGCGCGAAAGCGTGAGAGGGAACGCAGGGAACTGAAACATCTTAGTACCTGCAGTAAAAGAAAACAATCGTGATGCTGTAATTAGGGTCGACCGAAAACAGCGCAGTTCAAACTGAATTCTGCAGAGCAATCTGCAGGAGATGTGGTGTGAGGCAAGTACTTCCCTGAAATTGAATTGAAGTCTGCTGGAATGCAGTGCCATAGAGAGCAAGAGCCTCGTAAGTGTAAATGGAAAGGGAAGATTCTTGCATTTCGAGAGTATCATGCATTGGATATTGCGTGAAAAGACTTGGGGCCATTGACCCCAAAAACTAAATACAACTTAAGTCCGATAGCAAACTAGTACCGTGAGGGAAAGTTGAAAAGCACCCTTAACAGGGGGTTAAAAGCGCTTGAAACTATGCGGTCACAGGAAGACATGGCCTTAAAGAATAGAGGGCCTCCAAAGCAATCAATTGAAAGATTGAAAGCGAGAAGGCCTGATCAGGGTCATGTCGTTCGTCATGAATCACGAGCGAGGGAATTTTAATGCGTGGCAAGACTAAGAGCTTAAAGCTTGAAGTCGCAGGGAAACCAATTCAACGCAATTCGCAAGAACTAGGTTGAAAGTTCGTAAGAGCTTGAGTCACGCGTTACAGACCCGAAGCCGTGCGATCTACTCCTTGGCAAGATGAAGTCATTCTACAGAATGATGGAGGTCTGCAACCGATTCTAGTCTATCTGTTCGGGTGACCTGGGAGTAGGAGTAAAATGCCAGTCGAGCACGGCAATAGCGGGCACCTCCCGAATTAGCCCTCAGGCTAGCCTGGCCGGAGAAAGACAGCGGGGTAGAGATACTGATTAGAAAGTACTGGTTCGAAAGTTCCAGCTTTCTTGTCAAACTCCCAATCTGCTGTCATCGTAGATGGCTGGAGTAGGGGTTGAAGGGTAAGCCTTTAATCCAAGAAGGGAACAACTTGAACTGTGGTTAAGGCCCATAAATGCTGGTTGAGTGTGAATCGCAAAAAGCATCTTCTTCCTAAGACAGTGTGGAGGTTGGCTTAGAAGCAGCCATCCTTTAAAGAAAGCGTAACAGCTCACACACCCAACGGGAAAAGGTCTTGAAAATAAACCGGGCTAAACCAGCTGCCGATACCATAGGACTTTTTTCGAAAGAAGAAAGATTCAGTAGGGAAGGTATTGTGGTAGAGTAGAAGCAAGTTTGAGAAGACTTGTGGATCTTCCATGAAAACGGATCCTCGCGCTAGTAATAACAATAGAGGAATGAGAATTTCCTCCGCCGAAAGGGCAAGGGTTCCTTAGCGCTAATCTTTAGCTAAGGGTAAGTCGGTCCTAAGGCCGCTCTCAATAAGAAGTGGCCAAAAGGGAAATCAGTTCATATTCTGATACCGCACGAATACGATTTGGCGACAATAGCCTGTTTTCTGACACTTCGAGCTAAGCCGAACATTCTCGTCTGAATGTTTAACTGGAATAAATCTTCGGAGTATTATAATAATGAGAAGGAGATTAAATCCAAGAATAGCTGCAAAGCTTGGCCTAGGCTTGGAGTCAATGAAAAAGGAAACAGGAAGAATTTTGTGCGACCGTACCAAGAACTGAGAAAAGTGCCCCTGGCTGAGAAGGCCAAGGCGTTACAGGAGTAATCAAACTAAGGGAACTCGGCAAACTAGCCCTGTATCTTCGGTATAAAGGGTGCCTGCAGTTATTTTTAATTGCAGGTTGCAATGACAAAGGGAGTCCGACTGTTTAATAAAAACACATGTCCCAGCCAGCCAGCAATGGTGTGTATTGGGGCTGACTTCTGCTCACTGCCAGTACGTTAAACTTTTTTCCAAGAAAGCTAAGCGCTGGTGAAGAGCGGGCCTAACTCTGAGGCTCTCACGGTAGCGTAATACCTTGCCGGTTGATTGCCGGCTTGCACCAAGGAAGTAACGAGATTCCCGCTGTCCCTAGTTTGAGCCTGATGAACTCACTACGTGGTGAATATGCCACGGATCTCCAATGGGAAGAGAAGACCCCACAGCGGTTTACTACAGTCTGATGCTGTTGTATGGTTTTTGATGTCCAGAGTAGATGGTAGCCTTAGAAGCAATTTCGTCAGGAGTTGTGGAGGCAAAAATGGAACACCATCCTTTGAAAACTATGCATCTAACTCGAAAGAGGACAACATTAGATGGGTAGTTGGACTGGGGTGGTACACCCCTGAAAAGATATCAGGGGTGTCCAAAGGTGTGCTCAGGAGAGACAGAAATTCTCCGTAGAGGACAAGACCAAAAGCACGCTTAACCGTGTTCCGCACAGCAAGGAACGCGGGTTCGAAAGAAGGGTCTAGCGAGCACTAGTGTCCTTATTAATGGGGGCCTAGTCTGACAGTGAACTGATCTTGGGGGTAATTGAGTGGTCGCGGGTGAGAGTTCACAAACTTTTTCTTTTTAGCAAAAAGAAAAACTTTACTAAAAGAAAAAAATTGTTAGAAAGAAAAAGTTGAATTAATCGACCCCGCGGTTTGCGACCTCGCCGTCGTCTCAAGATATCCTGGCCGTGCATAAGCGGCCAAGGGTGCAGGTGTTAACTGATTAAAATCTTACGTTAGTTGGGTTGAGAACGGTGCGAGCCAGTTTGGATCCTATCTATTGGGGATGCGGATTGCTTGAGGGGAAGATCCAGTAAGTACGAGAGGAACGCTGGGTCCTGGCCACTGGTATACCAGTTGTCTGACAAGGCACTGCTGGGTAGCTACGCCGGAACTTATAAGAGCTGAAAGCATCTAAGCTCGAAGAAGTCCCTGAAAAGAAGCAATCACCCGCGAAACCTTTTGGCCTCCGGGTCAAAGGACGTTAGCGGTAAGAGTACTCCTAGAAGAGGAGCTTGATAGAGCAGGGATGTACGCGAGAAGCTTTGGCAACTCGCTCAGTCCACTGCCACTAAAAACTCGAGAGAACTCTATTCCTGGACTTAATGCCAATGCGTCAAACGAATTTTTTAAATTACTTTAAAATTCTTTTTGATCTAATTTTATTGGTTCGAATGGAAATCAAGCTCATAAAAAAGAGTGAAGGCATTACAAGAACAATTAATAAAAATTATGGTGTAACTAATTTTTTGACAAAAGAATTAAGCAAAAATTTGAGTGTTGCGCTAAGCAATGCAGTAAAGCATTGTGAAAAAACAAAAAACACGCGCAGCGACAGAGCATACTATATCTTAAAAGGAAAATTGACTGTAAGAAAAGGCAATAAAAAATTTATGGCAAAAAAAGGGGAACTAATTTTCATTCCAAAAAACACTGAATACACATTTGAAGGAACATTCAAGGCAATTCTAATTAATTCTCCAGCTTTCAGACCACAAGACGAAAAAACAAAATATCCTTAAGGTATACATAACCTCCTTTCATTTTTTAAACATTTTTGTATCCAATTGTTTTTTTGAAATGAAAGACGCAAAATTAAGCCGAAAATTTCAAAAAAAAGCTGATTCTCTTATTCCTCTTAATTCAAATTTTTCTTTAAAGGACTGCATTTCAATAAAAGACTTCCCAAAAGAAGACATTCTGTTCGTGCTCCAGAAAGCAAAAGAATTAGAAGAAATGCCAAAAGAGAAGAAGGCTTTGCTCCTAAAAGGAAAGACTATTGCTTCACTCTTCTTTGAGCCGAGCACCAGGACAAGGCTTTCCTTTGAAACAGCAGTGCAAGAATTGGGGGGCAGGGTAATTGGATTCCAGGAAGCAGGAGTTACCTCCACAAAAAAAGGAGAAAGCTTTTCTGATTCAATAAGAGTGATAAGCAATTACTGCGACTTGATTGTGGTAAGGCATCCATTGAGCGGCACAGCAAGGAGGGCAGCAGAGCTTTCTTCCAAACCAGTAATAAATGCAGGAGATGGAAGCAACCAGCATCCAACACAGACCCTGTTAGACTTGTACACCATACAAAAATTCCTTGGAAGAATTGACGGCCTTAACATAGGCTTTGCCGGAGACCTGAAGTACGGAAGGACTGTTCATTCGCTTGCATTCGCCTTAATGCACTTCAACTGCAACCAATTCTATATTTCACCAGAATCATTAAAGATGCCTTCTCACTTGATTGAAGAAGTAAAAGAGAAAAGCTCTGTGAGGGAATGCAGTGAAATAGAATCCTGCCTTCCCGAATTGGACGTACTTTATGTTACAAGAATCCAGAAGGAAAGGTTTTCTGACGAAACAGAATACAACAGGGTGAAAGACTCCTATATTATCACAAAAGAATTCCTTGAGAAGAACAAAGCAAAAAAAGAATTGAAGATAATGCACCCCCTGCCGAGGGTGAACGAGATTTCCACGAATGTAGACGGAACAGAGCACGCCATTTATTTCCAGCAGACTGCATCAGGAATTCCAGTAAGGGAAGCATTACTATGGATTTTAAGCGAGGCGAAGAAATGAACACAGAAAAAGATGCAAAGCGAGAGAAAAAAATCCAGCAGTTGAAGATGAGGGTAACCCCAATTGGAAATGGAACTGCATTGGACCACATCCCTTCAGGGCACGGCCTGAGGATAATTGAATTATTGGGCTTCGAGAAAGACAAGGGAGCAGCCTTGGCAATAAACACTGAAAGCAGGAAGCTGGGAAGAAAAGACCTAGTGCTATTGGAGGACAGGTTCCTTACTGAAAAAGAATTGGAGAAAGTGAAACTGCTTGCAAGAAATTCAACGCACAACGTAATAGAAAACTACAAGGTAGCAAAAAAAGAGGTTTTGGGCTTACCAGAAAAAGTGGAGGACATCATTAAATGCATTAACCCTAACTGCATCACAAACCACGAGAGCATTCCAACCAAATTCATTATAACAAAAAAAGAGCCGCTTGAAGCAACATGCTATTACTGCGAGACAGCAATGGAAGAAGAAGAAATAATGAAAGCAATAAAATGAATCCGTTCAAATTAACGGAAAAGGCTTAAAATTGTTTGTTTTCCGTTATTATTAACGGAAAGGTTTTTGAAATGAAAAAAGAGTATATCAGTGCAACAAAAG
Source organism: Candidatus Diapherotrites archaeon (assembly GCA_040755695.1). Taxonomy (NCBI): domain Archaea; kingdom Nanobdellati; phylum Candidatus Iainarchaeota; class Candidatus Iainarchaeia; order Candidatus Iainarchaeales; family Candidatus Iainarchaeaceae; genus Candidatus Iainarchaeum; species Candidatus Iainarchaeum sp. The sequence continues at coordinate 55,085 of JBFMAK010000003.1, forward strand.
AGTTTGCAAGGCTTGCCTTAAATTCAAATGAATCAGCCGTAGTAATACAGAACGCCCACAAGGCAGTAGAGTTCGCTTTGTCTGTTTATGCAATAGAAAAAAGGCTTGCTTTGCCAAGAGACCATTGGCAGTCAAAGGATCTTTCCTATAAAATAAGCACAGAGTTTGGCAAGAACTTTGCTGAATTGCTCAGAATGTATTTAGGGGCCTACAGGCTTGAAAACGGCAAAAACGCAAAGAAGGCAAAAGAATTAATGATTAAAATGTTAAAAGAGTTGGAAATCTATGTTAGGCAGACTTTCCTCGCTGACAAATAGACTTGCGGGAATTCCTGAGATTTATGCTATAATATTATATGGCTCTTACGCAAAAAAGGCTCAAGGAAAAAAAAGCGACATAGACTTACTGATAATCGCCGAAAAAAGCAATGAAAAATTAAAGAAGAAAATAAACGAGATAATTGAAAACCAGAAAATTGGAAGAAAAGTAGTTCAAACTGTTATAACAGAAAAGGAATTAAGCAAAAGCCCCTACTATTTATTTGATGTTCTTAGAGATGGCATTGTTCTTTACAAAAACCCCAAAGCATTAATTAAACTTCCATTGGCATTAAAGGAACAAGCCGTAACAGTCTATTCTTTTACTCTTTCAAAAATGAGCCACAAGAATAGGGCAAGAATAAACAGGGAATTATACGGCGAAAAATCAAGAAAAAAAATAGGAAAAAAATATAAACTTTACAAATATTTAGGAGTCATAGAAAAAGTAAAAGGAATTAAATTAGGGAAAGGAAGCATTCTAACCCCAAGCAAAGCAGAAAAAGAAATAGAAAAACTATTCAAAAAATATAAGTTGAAGTACGAAAAAATTCACTTGATAGAAATAGAAAAAGAAAGGGTTGAATGAAATGCTTGAAACACAATTTTTGGGTGTAAATTTCAGTAATCCTACTGTGCTGGCTTCAGGAATTCTATTCAACTTGAATGCCCAAACAATGATTGAAGTAATTGAAGTGAATGGCGCTGGGGCAGTCACAACAAAAAGCTTTTCCTTGAAGCCAAGAGAAGGGCACAAGCATCCTGTAATGCAGAAATTTGATGCAGGATTCATCAATGCTGTCGGGCTGAAGAATCCTGGAATGGAAGAAATGATAAAAGAAATAAAGGAATTCAAAAAGAAATGCAGTGCACCAATAATTGCAAGCGTTTTCGCTGAAAGAATTTCAGATTTCGGGGAAATAGTGGAGAAGACAAGCGAGGCAGAGCCTGAATTCATTGAATTGAATATCTCCTGCCCTAACGTGGAAGAAGAATTCGGTAAGCCTTTCGCGTGCAGCAGGGAAAGCGCAGTAAAAGTAACAGAAACAGCAAAAGACAAAACTAAAATACCATTAATAGTGAAGCTTTCCCCTAACGTGGAAGACATTACAGCAATAGGAAAGGCAGTAGAGGAAGCAGGTGCAGACGCAGTAAATGCAATTAATACTGTTGGCCCAGGAATGCTTATTGACTTGAAGCAAAAAAAGCCAGTTCTTACAAACAAGTTTGGGGGCGTGAGCGGAAAAGCAATAAAGCCTGTAATGATCGCAAGCGTCTGGAAATTATACGAAAAAATCAATATTCCAATCCTTGCAACAGGCGGAATTACAACAGGAGAAGACGCAGTAGAAGCATTAATGGCCGGAGCGCAATTAATTGGGGTAGGATCAGCATTATACTACAGGGGAAACAACGCCTTCAAATTAATCTGCAGTGAAATGCAGGAATGGATGAAAGAAAACAATTATTCGAACATAAAAGAATTAGTGGGAATCGCGCACGAGGCAAAAAAATGAGCCTGCTCATAAAAAACGCAAAAATTTTTTTAAATGGAAAACTGATTCAAAAAAATCTTTTTCTTGAAGGCGGAAAAATTTCTGGGATTACATCAAAAGAAATGCTTGCAGAGGAAACAATTGACGCGAAAGGAAAAATAATACTGCCTGGGGCAATAGACTGCCACGTGCACTTCAGGGAGCCAGGAATGACACACAAGGGAGACTGGAGCACAGAAAGCAGAGCGGCAGCATGTGGAGGGATTACCACAGTAATAGAAATGCCTAATACTATTCCTGCAACAAGCACGATTGAGGCACTGAAAGAAAAAAAAGAAATTGCGGGAAAGAAGGCCTACTGCAATTACGGAATACACTTCGGGGCAGAAAAAGAGAACTTGAGCGAAATAGAAAAAGCGCAAGGCATTGCCTCAATAAAAGTTTTCATGGGAGCAAGCACAGGAAACCTTCTAATTAAAGACACTGCAACACTGGAAAAAGTGTTTTTGAAAGCAAAAGAAAAAAACAAGATTGTAACCCTGCACGCAGAAGAAGAGCAGATTATAAAGGAAAATGCAGAGAAGGCGAAAGAGAAAGGCTGGAATTCAGTAAAATACCACAACAAAATTAGGAGCAGTGAAGCAGAAGTGAAAGCAATAAAGAAAGCACTTGAAATTCAACAGAAAATTGGAAACAAAATGCATTTCTGCCATGTGAGCACTGCAGCCGGGATTAAAGAAATTGAAAAAGCAAAGAAGGAAGGCAAGGGGAAGATAAGCTGTGAGGTTTCACCGCATCATTTGTTTTTGTATGAAGGGAATTTAAGGCAATTAAAGAATTACGGAAAAATGAATCCCCCTTTAAGGGAAAAAAAGGATTGCTCTGCCCTATGAAAAGCAATTAACGCTGGAACTGTGGATTTGATTGCAACAGACCATGCGCCTCATACGAAAGAAGAAAAGGAAAAAGATTACTGGGGCGCCCCAAGCGGAGTGACAGGAGTAGAAACAATGCTGCCATTGCTTTTGAATGCAGTGAATGAAGGAAAAATAAGCTTGCGGAGAATGGTTGAATTGACCTCAGAAAACCCTTGCAGAGTGTATGGAATCAAAAACAAGGGATTCATTGCAAAAGGATTTGATGCAGACTTGATTGTTGTTGATTTAAAGAAAGAAAGGAAAATCAGGAGGAGGGAATTGAAGTGCAGGTGCAAATGGAGCCCTTTCGAGGGAATGAAATTAAAAGGCCTTCCAGAAAAAACAATTATTGGCGGAGAAATAATTTGGGATAATGAAAGAAAATATTTTAATGAAAAATTTAGGGGAAAAGAGGTGGTATGATTGGAAGAATACAAAAAGGAATTCATTAAATTCCTGGTTGAAAGCGGGGCATTAAAGTTTGGAGACTTCACCTTGAAGAGCGGCAGGAAGAGCCCTTACTTCATCAACACAGGAATGTTCAATGACGGGAAAAGCATAGCAAAATTAGGGCAATATTACGCAAGCGCAATAGCAAAAGAATTTATTGAAAAGGAGTATGATGTAGTTTACGGCCCAGCATACAAGGGAATTCCTCTTGCGCTGGCAACATCAATTGCCTTAGCAGAAAAATTCAATGTAAGCAAAGGCTATGCATTCAACAGGAAGGAAGCAAAAGAGCACGGAGACAAGGGGGTAATAGTGGGAAAAGAATTAAAGGACGGAGACAAGATAATAATACTGGACGACGTATTTACTACAGGAGAAACAAAAGAGGAAACAATTGCATTGCTCAAAGACATAGCCAAAGTGGACTACAAGTGCGTCCTCATTGCAGTGGACAGAAAGGAAGTGGGAGCAGAAGGGAAGAGCGCAATAAAAGAATTCGAGGCAAAATACGGCATTCCAGTGAAATCAATTGTGAACGTCCACGAAATAGTCAGTTTTCTACATAACTACGATTTGGGCGGCAAAATCTACCTGAACAATGAAATCAAAGGAAGGATGGATTCTTACCTGAAAGAGTATGGAGTGAAAGAGTGAATGAAATTTAAGAGAGCTACGTACTGGGAGAAAGAAAAAAAAGAATATGGAAAAGCAGTTGAAGCAACGATTGAATTCATTAGAAAATCAAAAATAACCACAATTGTTCACCCGGGAATAAGCGCTTCGCCCTTTGCCTTTATGATAAGAGAAAAATGGAAACAATTACATCCAAACTATGAAAAAAATCCTCCGCCAAAATTTTACGTATTAGGAGAACTCCACAAAAAATTTGATTTAAGGAATGAAAAATACTATGATTCTGCAAAGGAATATTTAGGAAAACGCTGGCCAGGCTTATTGCATAGAATTAATGAACCAATTTTATTTCTGGACGATTTTATGGCTTCAGGAAAAACTTTTTCCAAAATAAAAGGATTTTTTGTTTCAATTGGAGCAAAAGATATGAAAAGTGCAGTTTTTTCTCTTAACCCGAGCCTGCTGTCTCCAGCAAGTGATTTTTACTGGAGGAAAGGCCCTGAACCAGCTTTTAGGGTAATCCGCGACTCTCATTACCGTAAAACAATATATTCCAAAAAACTTAAAATGACAAATTTAAATGAGTATAGAAAAACAAGGAAAGAATCATTAAGATATGGTGCAACATTTAGAAAAGAACTAAGAAAAGCAATAGGAATCAAAAGAAAAATCAAATAAATATATATTTAAACATATGTTTAAACATATGTTTATTGGTGATATCATGGCATCAAAAACTCTTACTATAAGAAAGGACGTTTATGACGCACTGATTAGAGCAAAAGAGGATGACGAAAGCTTCAGCGAAATGTTTGAAAGATTGCTTACAGAAAAGAAACCAGACCTACTAAAGTATGCGGGAATCTGGAAAATCAGTGAAAAGGAAAAGAAAGGAATCGAAAGAGAAATAAAAAAAATGCGTAAGAGTGCAGACAAAAATTTTGAGGAAAGACTTAGAAGGATTTTATCATGAAAGTTCTTGACACCGACTTTTTAATAGAATTGTTTAGAGGTAATCAGCAGACAAAAAATTTTTTGCTTAACCTTCAATTAAAAGGGGAAGAAATTACAACAACGGTTTTTAATTATCAAGAAACTTTGTTTGGAATGGTATTAAAAAAAGATGAAATAGCAATAGAAAAAGCAAAAATGTTTTTTCAATCAATTAAGATATTTAATTATAATGAAAAAGCTGTTATTGAGGGCATTAAGGTTCAATTGGTATTAAGAAAAAAGGGAAAAGCAATTGGCTTATTTGATGAAATGATTTCAGGGATTTGCATTGCAAACAATGCAACGTTAGTAACAAGGAATGCAAAGCATTTCAGCCAAGTTCCAAATCTTAAAATTAAAGTGTGGTAAAAAAAAATAAAAAAAATAAAGGTGGTTGAAAATGAATTACGTGAAATTCCTCAAGAATTCTGCAATGAAATTCAACAGCATTGCGTGCGTTGGCTTTGACCCGCAGTTAGAGAAAATAGAGAAGGTGTGCAAGGCAAAGAACACACAAGCAATATTACTCAAATTTTATTCAGACATATTGAATGCAATGAGAGCAGAAGGAACAATGCCTGCAGCAATCAAGCCCAATTACGCTTTCTTTGCGCAGTACGGCTTTGATGGATTGAGGGCATTAAAGAAAGTCATAAAGAAAGTGAAAATGGAGAAGATTCCCTGCATTTTGGACGCAAAGAGGGGAGACATAGGAAGCACAAGCGGAGCATACGCAAAAGAAGTGTTCGATTTCTGGAAAGCAGACTGCGTTACTATTGCCCCTTACATGGGCTCTGATTCTGTAGGGCCATTCATTAAGTACAGCGAAGAAAAAGGAAGGGGGGTGTACATTCTAAACAGGACTTCAAACAAGGGCGCAGCAGACCTCCAGAACTTAATGATAGAAGGAAAGCCCTTGTACTTGAAGACAGCAGAAAAGATAATTGAATGGAGCGCAAACGCAAAAGGAAATGTGGGGGCAGTAGTAGGAGCAACATCAATCCAAGAATTAAAGGAATTAAGCGCTTTCTATTCATCGAACAAGAATTTTGTTCCATTGCTCATTCCAGGAGTTGGCTCGCAGGGAGGCTCAGCGAAAGAAGTAAAGAACGCATTAAAGGAAAACAATTACGACATTTCAATTGTGAGAATTAATTCTTCAAGCGCAATAAACTATGCCTTCGAGAAAGACGGAAGCCAAGATTACGTCGGAGCAGCAGTAAAAGCACTGAAAGAATTGAACAAAGAGATAGAATTTTAAATTCAAAAGAGCTAATTTTTCTGCCCAGGTGAATTAATGGCTTACATGCAAAAAATGAAGGCAAAACTCTTCGACATAGAGGCAGGCAAATACATTTCAGTAATCCATGAATGCGACGCAAAACAATTAGCTGTATTCCCCCTGGACAGAGTGGAGATATTCAATCCAAGGACAAGGAAAAAAATAGTTACAGTAGTAGACCTCACTGATTCTGTAGTAAAAGAGAACGAAATAGGATTATTTGAAGACGTAAGAAAAATAATTGGAGCAAAAGCAAAAGATGTTCTCCATGTAAGTGCTGTTCCCCAGCCTGAAAGCGTCAAATTAATAAAGAAAAAAATGGACAAGCAGGCACTAACAGAAAAAGAGATAATGGAGGTAGTGAAAGACTTAAGCGAGAACAAGCTGAGCGAGATAGAGGCAAGCGCTTTTGTTTCAGCAATATACATTAATGGATTCAGCTTGGGAGAAACAATTTCAATGACCAAAGCATTAGTGAAAGACGGGGAAAGACTGCGCTTAGAGAGAGAGCCAGTTGTAGACAAGCACTCAATTGGAGGAGTGAACGGGAGAACCACAATGATTTTGGTGCCAATAATTGCATCCCAAGGGCTTTACATCCCGAAAACATCCTCCCGCTCAATAACCTCTTCTGCAGGAACAGCAGACGCAATGGAAATCCTTTCAAATGTCTGCCTTTCATTAGAGCAAATAAAAAAAATTACTGAAAAATTAGGGGGGGTAATTGCATGGGGAGGGGCATTAGACCTGGCTCCAGCAGACGACAAAATAATCAAAATCGAGCATCCTTTAAGCCTGGACCCTAATGGTCAAGTGATTGCATCAGTAATGGGAAAAAAGGCAAGCGTAGGAGCAAGATATGTTGTAATAGACATTCCTGTAGGGCCTCACACCAAAGTAAAAACAAGAGAGAAAGCAGAGGCAATGGCAAAAAAATTCATTGAAGTGGGAAAAAATCTTGGAATGAAGGTTGAGGTTGTCCTCACAGACGGAAGCAAGCCGTGCGGCAAAGCATTCGGCCCAGCATTAGAAGCAAGGCTTGTAATGGAAATACTTGAAGGAAAAGTCTTTGATGAACTGGCAGAAAAAGCCTGCGACCTCTCAGGCATTCTATTAGAGCTAGCAGGAAAAGAAAGGAAGGGAATGGGAGCAATAAAAGCAAAAGAAATCCTCAAGAACGGGAAAGCACTCAAGAAAATGCAGGAAATAATCAGAGCCCAAGGAGGAAAAATCCTGTCTTCAGACCAAATAAAATTAAGCCCTTTAAAAAAGAAAATTCTCTCAGAAAAAGAAGGAGAAATAAGCAGCATTAACGTGAAGATACTGAACGAGGTTGCAAGGATTGCTGGAGCTCCAGCAGACAAGAAGGCAGGCGTAATGCTCAAGGCAGAAGACGGTCAAAAAATCAAAGTGAATGACGTTCTATACGAAATCTACGCAGAAAACAGAAGGAAACTGGAATTAGCAGCAAAATACGCCCAAAAAAACAATGCCATTGAATTGCAGGAAATCATCCTAGAAGAAATAAAATAAAATCAGAACAATTCATTGAATGCTTTCACGAAATCATTGCATTCAAGCAAGTAGACTTTTTCGTGCGCGAACTCAAGGGAAGAAAGCTTTCCTGCAACCTCTTTTTCGTTGAATTCAATTTTCTTATTCAGGAAGGGAAGGGAATTCTGCAGGGCATTAGAGAAGTTCTTGTTCTTGAGGCGGAATACTTCCTTTAAAAATTCAATGAATTGAGGGTCATTTTTTGCCTGCTCTTTGCTTTTCTTCCATTCAAGTTTTAGGATGCAGGATTCAGATGGAGGCTTTGGAAAAAAGGAGCCTGCATTCACTTTCTTTATCATCTTGCAATCGCAGAAATAATTGCATGCAACTGTAAGGGCATTGTATTTCCTGAAGCCAGGCTGGGCCAGCAATTTGTCTGCGAACTCCTCCTGGAATAATAATACTGCAAGTTCAAATTTCAAGGAAAAAAGCCTGAACATTATTTCTGAAGAAATAGCGTAAGGAGGAGAACTAACAATTTTGTTGAATGAAGGGATTTCAAGGGAAAGGAAGTCTCCTTCAAGCAAGGTGAAGGACTCTGACTTAACTTCGTTTTTCAGGAGTTCAATTAAAGGGGCATCAAATTCTACTCCTATTGCCCTGCATTTCTCGAGGATTTTCCGCGTGAGAAAGCCTGTCCCACAGCCTATTTCAAGGGCTGTATCAGAAGGGGAAAGAGAAGCTGAATCAACCATTAATTCAATAATTTTTTCGTCCAAGAGAAAGTTCTGGGATAATTTTTTCTGGGGCCTAAAATGATACCTGACCATTAAGTCATTCAATTCAGCGAACAAGTCCTGCATAAACAGAATTCAATACTTCCTCTTATACCTGAATCTTTCTTCTTCCTCGTGCTTTGAGGGAGGCCTAGCGAAAAGATAATGCTTCTGCTTTTCGTCCTCCAATTCAATCATTATCCTCTTAATTATTGTCTTGACAGGGTCAGGCATTAAATGCACCCTCTTCTCTATGTCCGAATAAGACTCAAAAGGCTTATTCCGCCTTTCCTCAAGGATATTGAACATGTGCTTTTTTCCTAGGCCTGGAAGGAGCTCCAATTGATGCATTCTAATGGTAATAGGCCCTGCCTTGTTGAAGAATTCAATGAACTGCTTTTCGTTGTCCAAAACAATTTTTTCTACTGCCTTGTTCAGTTCAGACAAAGAATTGCTTGTAAGGTCAAAGAAAGAAATCCTTCTCTTGGTGTACTGCACTTTATCCCTTTCCTCTTTTCCAATGTATATTATCTCGCCTGACTTCAATTGAGTTTTAGGGATTATTTCAAGCAGGGTTAAATGCTCTTTCCCTATCACCTGCGCCACAGGGTCGCTTTTATAGGAGTCGCTCTTTCCTGTAGGTAAATAGTCTAATACAATTGCATATTCTTCGTTAGGCATTTCAATCACTCTTCAATTCAAAAAAAATCTTTTGAGCCTCCCCAGCAAATTAATTCAAGAATTCTTTTTAATTAAATTAAATACTTCCTTCTTTTTTTCCTCTGAAAGCTTTACGTTCTTTGGAACCATCAATTCAAATACTTCCATTGTCTTGGGCATTACGTCAACAAGCTTCACAGCAAACTCATAAGTCATGCCCTCGATTTCCTGGAGTTCTTCAACCAGTTTTGCTGCCTTTGTCTTAGCAAGATGAGCAAACTTTTCTGCATACTTCAAGGTAACGCCCTGCTCATAGCTTAATTCTGACTCCTTTGCCCTCTCCTTAAGCAATTCCTTTACTTCAGCCAAAGTCACAGCCTTTTTTCCCAGAACCTTTTCCTCCAACACAATCCATCAACTCCAATTCTTCTACTTCAATTCCTTCAAGTGAGCAGGATGCACTACAAGCTCTTTGGACTTATTGCCGTCCCTCAATTTAATCTTATAGCAGGAGCCTCTTTTTTCTATTACTGTTCCAGTCTTTCCCTGGAACCTGTGGTGCGGAAGACCTGAATGAACGCTGGAATCAATGCTCACCTGCACTGTAGCATTATCCTTTAATTCAGCCAGCAGGGAATTCACTGTAGCCCTCTTCCTCTTCTTGAGGTTGTCCCTCTGCTTTGCCCTCTTCCCCCTTGCTTTCTTTCCAGGCAAAAAAAACCACATCCTTATGTAAATACCTAAATCACGGTAAATTAATAACAGAAATTAGTGCCTCGAAAAATATATAAAAACAACCTAATAAAGCCTTCTCTTTCTTTTTTGACATTTAAGGAATGAATTTATATAACTTCAAACATATTATGTGTATTGCTTTTGCAGCGGAGGAAAATAAATGGTAGGAAGGATGCCCCCAAGAAAAAAAAGCCGTTATCGTGTAAGCAGAATTCCAAAAATTAAAATTATGAGCGATAAGGAATTTTGTAAAATTCTTAAGAAAATTGACCTCACCAGGTTTCATAACTTTAGTAAATTTGACCAAATCACGGCTTGCCAAATACTTGGTGAAAAGGCAGGGCTAAAATATATGCAACTGAGAAGAAGTGGCAAACTACGACGATTATTAGATGGGGCGTATCCCTCTTGGGAACCCCCTTAATTCAAAAAATTAAACCTTCCTTATCTCCTTTTGCCTGAACCAAATTTTAATTAGGTGCAGAAATGAGTTTAAGTGCAAGGCCAGCCCCTTTTCCGGGCTCTGTCATGTTTTCGTCTGTTTTTTGTTTTTTTTGGCTTTTTTAAATAGCTTTTTAAGGCTTCCGTAACTCTTTTTATTTAGGCTTTTAAATAAATTAAACATAATTTCAGAATTTTTAGGGGGCAAATTGAATGGAATACCATATCGTTAATTTGGTTGCTTCAGCTAACCTGAATGCAACTCTAGACCTTTATAATTTGGCTATAAGCGTTCCAAACATTGAGTACGAGCCAGAGCAATTCCCTGGAGCAATACTCAAATTAAAGGAGCCCAAGGTTTCAATGCTTTTATTCAAGAACGGAAAAGTCATCTGCTCAGGGGCATCAAACGAAAAAGAGATTTCTTTAGCAATAATAAAGGCATCAAAGATAATCCACGAAATACAGCCAAAAGTGAAAGTGCTGAGAGAAGTGGAATACAATGTCGTCAACTTGGTTGCAACAGCGAATTTGAACCAAACATTAGACTTATTCCAGACAGCATTAAGTCTGGATAACGTTGAATACGAGCCAGAGCAATTCCCTGGAGCAATCCTGAGAATTGATGAACCAAAACTGACTTTACTGTTATTCAAGAACGGAAAGGTAATCTGCGCTGGAGCAAAAAGAGAAGAGCTCCTAAGGAAAGGCCTCGAGAAGGCAGCAGCCCTCATAAGCGCAATAAACAAAAAGAAAAAGCCAGCAGAATTAGAAGAAGAACTAATAGAAGAAAAGCCTACAAAAATTCCTAGAAAAAAAGAATTAAAGAAAGAGAAAAAGATTAAAGCAAGAAAGCCTACAAAAAAAACAAAAGCAAAAAAGAAAACAAAAAAAGGCAAGAAGAAAAAAGTGAAAAAAGCAAGGAAGGCAAAGCCCAAGAAAAAACCTAAAGCAAAAAAAGGCAAGAAGAAAAGAAAGAAATAAAAAGGCTTTCAAACACAATTTATTTTGATTGGCGGTCAAAGCGAAGGGAAAACACCCGGACTCGCCCCGAACCCGGAAGTTAAGATCTTCAGCGAAAAGGCTTGCACTGTTCTTTCGAACGGAGCATCCTAGACGCTGCCAATCAAACTTTTTATAAAAGTTTGATCAAAAACAGCCTTCAACAACAAACTTTTTATAAAAGTTTGATCAAAAACAGCCTTCAACAACAAACTTTTTATAAAAGTTTGATCAAAAACAGCCTTCAACAACAAACTTTTTATAAAAGTTTGATCAAAAACGGCTTTCAGTAACAAACTTTTTTTAGAAAAAATTTAATCAAAAAATACTGCTTTTGTACCAAAACTTATATTTTAATTTGTATGCCTTAGAATAATATTAAGGTTTCAAGCTTTGCTTGAAAATTTTCAATCCACTGCAGTGGAATTGAAACAATTTAAATTGTTTTGCCGGGGAAAAATATTGTATGGACTTAAGTTTAGGTTCAATTAAATCAAAGATTATGGAAAACAAGAAAACCGTATTCATTCTTTTCTTGCTCTTCCTGCTGGCCTTCGGGATAAGGGCATATCTAATCAGGTTTGAATTGTTCTTTGAGTTTGACTCTTACTGGCATGCAAGGGTTGTATCATATGTCATTCAGACTGGTTCAGTTCCTGCAAGAGACCCTTTGGCTTACTATCAGATGGGCGGCTCTGTAATAAGCTGGAGGATGTTTCCAATATGGTGGTATTCTTCTGCATTAATTTACAATATTTTCACTTTATGGGGGCCATACAATGAAGCCACATGGATATTTTTTGTTAAACTGATTCCTGCCTTCTGGGGCGCAATGACTGCAATAGCAATGTACTTCCTCTTCAAGGAATTATACAATGACAGGAAGGCAGGATACCTTGGAGCATTCTTTGCTGCTGTAACTCCAGCATTTGTTTATAGGACAATGGCAGGGTTCTTTGAGGGAGCCTCAATGACCTTCTTTCCAATGGTTTTAGGATTCTATTTTGCTGTTAGAATGATAAAAAGGTTGGATGACAGAAGGAGTGCCATCATTAATTCAGTGCTTGCAGGAATATTTTTATCGTTGTCTTTGTGGGCGGGCGGAGGCTGGTATTTGATAGCAATGTATGTGATTGTTGGATGTCTAATTTTAATTCCGGTGTTAATGTTTGTCAGGGGCGTCAAAACAAAAAAAATAATTGACTTGTTTGTTTTAATTATAATAATTATCGGAATATTCTCTGCACTTAATCTAGTTAAAGGTTGGGGGTTCTGGACAGATGGATTTACTGGTTATATTCAATTTTACACTTTAAAAGAAAGGCCTGCTTCTGATATCTTTACGCAAACAGTTGGTGAGCAAAGCCCTGGCTGGCCTTCTTTCGGAACCAAGTACAACGCACTATTTATTTTCCCCATATTATTGCTGGTTATAGCCCCTGTCTGGCTATGGAAAAAGAAAAATGATTTTGCCTTATTACTTATTTTCTTATGGGTTGTTGGAACATGGTATATGGCAGTAAACAGGCTTCAAATGACTTATGCTTTTGGCTTAGGTGTTGCCGCAGCTGCGGCAGTTGTAACCTATTCCCTTTACATTTTTTCGGCTGGCAGGCCTTCAATTGAAAAAAAAGTCATAGGCTTATTCATTGGGTTCATGATGCTTTTAGGGGTTGCCTCGGCAGTTTTTTTTATGACCCAAAACCCGCCCAACATAGAGTATGATAACAGCTGGAAGGATGCTTTGAATTGGGTGAAGAACAATACTGAAAAAGATGCAAAATTTTTTAATTGGTGGAATGAAGGGCACTGGATTACTTTTGTTGGGCAGAGAATGGTAACAACGGACAATAGAAATAATGACCTTAATGCAAATTTTGCTTTTGGAAAATTTTCTACTAGTGAAAGCGAAGATGAAGCTTTAAACATAATTAAAAAATATGGTTCTGATTATATAATTGCCGGGTCAAGTGACACTTTAGAAAGTTTAGGTTCAATGGCATTCTATGCCAATGAAGCAAAGTTAGATTATTCTAACCCAAAAATAAACAAATACTTTGTAAATAGAGTTCCTTGCAGTAAAGAAACAAATAAAATAACCAATGAAGTATCCTACACTTGCGGGCAAAACCAAATACCCGAAAGTGTCTTTTTGCAGTTGCCATATGTTTACATTACAACACCTAACCAGTTGTACTCAGAATCCATGCCTTTATTTATGTACAGAACTGAAAATAATTCAGATATTTATGTATTAAATGCAGCAGCCAACAAAACAATACTAGCAAGAATCTGGTTTGATGATCCTTCCATAAAGAATATTAAAGAAGTTTACTCTGCTAGCGGGTCCAACACTACTGTAAAAGTGTTCAAAGTAGGTTAATAATATGGGTTGAACAGACAGGGGGTTTAATGCTTAACATAAACATAATTTTATCTATTATATTAATTTTTTTTTGCAGTTTTATCAGCACTTATTTGGTAATCCCTTTTTTAATTGAAAAACTGGTGAGGAGAGGCATTGTTGGAACAGATTTAAATAAATATGACAAACCGAAAATTCCAGAAATGGGGGGCGTCACAGTTTTATTTGGCTTTAGTTTGGGGATAATACTTTCTATATTCATTAATACTTATTTAAAATTTTTTAGCATAAATTTAACAATAATTTTTGCTGTTTTTTGCACTGCCCTTTTAATAGGCCTGTTAGGGGTAGTTGACGATTTGATTGGCTGGAAAAAAGGAATACGGCAATGGCAACACGCATTATTTCCTTTGGTAGCCGCTTTGCCCTTAATGGCAGTAAAGGCAGGGGTTAATGAAATGACTTTTCCTCTGATAGGGGCAGTCTATTTTGGTGTTTATTATTCTTTAATTTTCGTCCCTCTCGGGATAACTGGAGCAAGCAATGCATTTAACATGCTTGCAGGGTTAAACGGATTAGAGGTAGGATTGGGTTTAATTTCTTTTTTTACATTATTGGTTATAAGCATTGTCAACTTTTTAAATCCCTTGTATGTTGGAAACAGTCTTGAATCAATAATTCTGATTGCATCAATAATGGGTGCATTGATTGCTTTTCTTAAATTTAATTGGTACCCCACAAAAATTTTTCCTGGCGATTCACTCACCTTGATGAATGGGGCGTTGATTGCATCAATTGTTATTATTGGGAACATGGAAAAGATTGGGATTATACTAATAGCTTTATTTTTTATAGAGCTCTTGTTTAAAGCAAAACACAGGTTTCAGTCGCAATGTTTTGGGATACCTCAAAAAGACGGAACATTAAAGGCAGACCCGCGAGGTGGTTCTCTAACACAATGGATAATGCGCAGGGGCAAGTTTACAGAAATTCGAGTAGTTTCAATCATTCTTTTTTTGCAGTGCATTATAGCCGCCATTACGCTAATATACTTTTATTTGAATTTTATTGGGGCGATCAATTTTTGAAAATTTGTTTAACTTGCTCAGCCGGAGGTCATTTAAGCGAAATACTTCAATTGAAAAGGATTTTTTCTAAATACAATCATTACTTTGTTACCTTTAAGAGATATGATACAGAGGAGTTAAAAAAAAATGAAAAAGCATATTTTGTTGAAAGGCCTGGCCGCAATCCATTAAAGTTCATAGTTAATTTTTTTCAATCGCTAGTTATTTTTCTACGAGAAAAGCCAGATTTGGTAATAAGTATTGGCGCTGACGTGACAGTGCCAACCTGTTACCTGGCAAAACTGTTTGGAAAAAAAATAATATTTATTGAAAGCTTCTGTAGAACTAAAAGCCCTTCACTTAGCGGAAGGCTAATTTATCCCATTGCTGACCTATTTATTGTTCAATGGGAAGGCCTAGAGAAATTTTACAAAAAATCAGTTCTTGGGGGGCCAATATTTTGATTTTTGTTAGTGTTGGAACCCACACGCAACAATTCAATCGATTATTAAAAGAGATTGATAAATTAAAAGAACAAACGGTATTAAAAGAAAAAATTTTCGCGCAAACAGGGTTTTCCAAGTATAAACCAAAAAATTTTCAATATAAAAAATTTATTAGCCCAAAAGAATTTAATATTTTAATAAAAAAAGCTGATCTCTTTATTACCCATGGCGGAGCCGGTTCAATTGGGGCAGCTCTTCAATTAAACAAAAAAATTATTATTGTTCCAAGATTAAAAAAATTTTATGAACATACAAACGACCACCAGTTGGAACTAGCAAAAAAGCTTGAAGAAGAAGGCAAAGCAATCGCAGTTCTAAGAATTAATGACCTCAAAGATGCCATAAAGAAGATAAAATTTTTTAATCCTAAAAGAGAAGAAAAGGGCGGGAAAATTATTAAGTTGATAGAGGGGTTTTTAAGTGAAAAAATGGCCTAATCTAAGTATAGTTATAGCAACTTATAATAACATAAAAACATTAGAAAAGGTAATCAGTGCAATGTTAAACCTTGAATACCCTTCCCAGTACGAAGTAATTGTGGTTGATGACGGAAGCACAGATAACACAAAAAATATTATCAGAGAAAAATACGGGAAAAACAAAAAAATAAAATTAATTAGTTTGCCGCATGCCGGTGTTTGTAAGGCCAGAAATGCAGGAATAAACGCCTCAAAAAATGAGATAATAATCAACATGGATCATGATTGCATACCAATAAAGACGTGGGCTTTAGATCTTGTAAAAGATTTTAATTCTAAAGAAATAGGTGTAGTAAGCTCGTACGGTTATTACGGTGGAACTTCAACTGCCTTTAAAAGAGATTTACTAAAAAAAGTGGGTGGTTATGATGAGGAATACAAATATTACAGGGAAGACACTGACTTGAGTTTCAAGATAATGGAATTGGGCTATAAATTTAAGTTAGTGAATGCAAAATATGAACATGACCACAAGGCAGTTAAACCAAAAGGGTTAATTGGCTTAACAAAATATGTACTGCAAAGACTTAAATACCACACAAACGATGCGCTTTTATACAAAAAACACCCGAATGAACTGTGTAAAAAATTCTTACATGTAAAGGGAGGTTTTTTTGTTAATCCACTGGAAGATTTTAGGGTTGCAACAGGCCTCTGGAATGAAAAAGGCAATTTCAACTTAAGTAGCCCCAGAGGAATTACTTTTATTGAAAATAAAAGCCCTTTGCACGCTTTAATGATAGTTTTGGGCGGAACCCTTTACGTAATATTAGTAAAAACCGCAAGGCTTTATGGCAGCATAAAATTCGGAAAACTTTTGGTGTAGAAAAAAATGTCTCAGGAAAAAATCCTTGTAACAGGAAGCAGCGGATTCCTCGGGAGATGGATTGTGCCATTGCTTGAGGAAAAAGGAAAAGAGGTTTACGGCATGGAAAAAAATGCAATGGAGAAAAGTGAACGCTTATTTGAGGCTGACATCACGAATTTTGCTGAAGCCCAAAAAATTGTTGGAAAAATTAAGCCTGACTACTGCGTTCACCTGGCGGCCTATGCAAGGGTTTCTCTTGCAGAAAAAAATGCCCTTGAATGCTTTGAAACCAATGTTAAGGGCACTTGGAACGTGCTTGAAGCCTGCAGGAAAAATAAGGTGAAAGGATTTGTGCTTGCCTCAACCACTAAGGTTTACGGACAGCAAAAGGGAGAAATAATTTCAGAGGAAGCCTGCTTGAATCCGGCAAAGGTTTATGCAACCACAAAAGCCTGTGCTGAAACAATAACCAGAAACTATTTTTATGATTTTGGCATTCCAACTGTTTCACTGAGGAATTCAAATGTTTACGGCCCAAAAGACTATAACTTCAGCAGGCTTGTACCTGGAACAATAAAAAGCGTCCTTAAAAAAAAGAACCCCACAATAAACGGTGACGGAACAACCTTAAGGGATTTCATTTTCGCAAAAGACACAGCCGAAGCCTTTGCTTGCGCAATAGAAAAAATCCAAGAAATCGGAGGCCATTCATTCAATATTGCTTCAGGGAGCCAGCAGAAAATTATTGACATAACAAAAAAAATTATTGATTTAATGGGCTCAAAAGCTGAAATTGAATTCAACAGGAAAGCAGAAAAAGAGGAAACAGAAAAGAATGTCTCAATAAAAAAAGCAAAAAAAATTTTGGGCTGGAAGCCAAAGACACCGTTCGAAAAAGGAATAAGAGAAACAATAAAATGGTACGAAAAAAATCCCTAGAATTGTTTCTTTTTTGTACCATAAGCAATTTAAACAAGCCGGCAAATAACTTAATAAAAAGCTTTTTCAGGCATACTTCTATAAGGTAAAAAAAATGATTTCAACTACTGTTAAAATATTTAAATTTTTAGGAGGAAAATTTAAATGAATTATCTGGTTACAGGCGGGGCAGGATTCATAGGAAGCCACTACATAAAATTCTTGCTGGGTTATGACCCGAAAGCAAAAATTGTGAATTTGGACAAGCTCACCTATGCAGGGCGCCTCGAAAATTTAAGGGAAATAGAAAAAAACCCCAATTACAAATTCATCAAAGGAGACATCTGCGACAAGGAAACAGTATCAAAAGCAATGGATGAAGCGGAAATTGTAGTGAATTTTGCGGCAGAAAGCCATGTGGACAGAAGCATTGAAAACGCTGCAGACTTCATTAAAACAGATGTACTAGGCGCATATGTCCTTCTTGAAGAGGCAAAAAAAAACAAAGTTAAGAAGTTCATTCAGATCTCAACAGATGAGGTTTACGGAAGCATTGAAGAGGGAAAATTTTTTGAGGACAAAAGCGTTTTGATGCCGCGCAACCCTTACTCCGCAAGCAAGGCAGGAGCAGACAGGCTTGCATACTCGTATCATGCTACGTACGGCCTGCCGGTGATAATTACAAGGTCATGCAATAATTACGGAAGCCACCAGTTCCCTGAAAAGGTCATTCCGTTATTTATAACGAACCTGCTGAAAGGAAAAAAAGTTCCATTGTACGGCGACGGCCTGAATGTAAGGGACTGGCTTTACGTCAAAGACAACTGCGAGGCAATACAATTATGTATAGAGAAAGGAGAAAATGGAGAGGTATACAATATCAGCGCAGGCAATGAAATAAAAAACATTGAATTAACAAAAACAATTCTTGAAGAGCTAGAACAAGGAAAAGAAATGATTGAATACGTGAAAGACAGGCTAGGCCACGACAGGAGATACTCACTGGACAGCAACAAAATAAAAAGGCTTGGATGGAAACCCAAAACAGAATTCCAGAAAGGAATAAGAGAAACAATAAAATGGTACAAGGACAATGAATGGTGGTGGAATCCGCTAGTAAAATAAAAGGTGAAAAAAATGAAAGGGGTAATTTTAGCAGGAGGTACAGGCACAAGGCTTATGCCTTTAACAAAGGTTACAAACAAGCACCTGCTTCCAATATACGACAAGCCAATGATTTACTATCCATTAGAGGCATTAAAAAGCGCAGGCATAACAGACATAATGGTTGTAACAGGCACATACCATGCAGGCGCAATATTCTCTCTTCTTGGTTCAGGAAAAAATTTTGGGGTGAAATTCACTTACAGGGTGCAAGATGATTCCGGGGGCATTCCAAGCGCAATTGCATTAGCAGAAGATTTTGTGGACAAAGACAAATTTGTCTCAATCAACGGAGACAACATAATATTTGAGTCGCTCAAGCCTTTTGTCAAGGAATTCGAGAAAGGCAAGGAGGAAGCAAGGATAATGCTCTATGAGGGCACAAAAGAGGAAGCAAAAAAATCAGGCGTTGCAGTAATAGAAGGAGAAAACGTAATAAAATTAATAGAAAAGCCAGAAGAGCCCCCAAGCAATCTGATTTCAATTGGAATTTACATGTACACACACGAAGTATTTAACATAATAAGAAAATTGAAGCCCAGCTCCAGAGGAGAAACAGAAATAACAGAAGTAAACAGCGAATACATAAAAAGGGGGACATTGAAAGCAAGCAAACTCAAAGGCAAATGGCTTGATGCAGGAGACTTTAATGACCTGCTTCACGCAAACATTAAAACAAAAGAGTTACTTGAGAAAAAATGAATTATTAAGTATCTTATTACTTTAGGCAAATATTATAAGGAATAAGTGAAATTAATGCAGACAAGGGTTGATTTAATTTTATCTTACACAAAAGGCAAAATTCTTGATGTGGGTTATGTGTGCGGCACCCTACACCAGCAACTCATAAAAAAAGTTAGAAAAAGAAATATTTACGGTCTTGATACAGAAACAAAAAAAGAAAACAATTATTACAAAAAAGGTAATGCCGAGAAAATGCCTTATGCCAATAAAAGTTTTAATACTGTTGTAAGCGGGGAACTGATTGAACACTTAAAGCACCCTGAAAAATTTATTAAAGAGAGTTATCGAGTTCTAAAAAAAAACGGCGTACTAATTATCACAACCCCAAACAAGTACAGTCTAATTAACATTATAACCAAATCTTACAATGCAAAACTTCATTTCAATTTATTTGGGAAAAGAGAATTAATTAAAATAATAGAAAGAAATGGGTTTAAAGTACTAAAATTTCAATGTTTTCCATACACTGAAGAAAGTAATTATGGAAGTAAACACAAAAAACTATTTTTTTTAAGAGAGTTAATTCATCCCTTGCTTCCCCAACCACTTCAAGAGGAGATGGTTGTCATTGCAATTAAATAAAAATAATATAATGGCTTCAGTAATTATTCCCATGTTCAATGGAGAAAAGACTATTAAAAAATGTATTGATTCAATACTAAATCAAAAAATTGAATTGAATTATGAAGTTATTTTGGTTGATGATGGAAGCACAGATAACACAAAAAATATTATCAGAGAAAAATACGGGAAAAACAAAAAAATAAAATTAATTGAACAAAGTCATGCGGGTCCTGCGAAAGCAAGGAATTTGGGAGCAAAAAAAGCCGGGGGAGAAATTTTAGTTTTTACTGATTCTGATTGTGAAGCTGAAAGTAACTGGCTCAAGGAAATATTAAAACCTTTTAAAAACAAAAATATTGCTGGCGTTCAGGGAGCCTATAAAACAAAACAGGACTGCATAATAGCAAGATATGTTCAAATAGAAATTGAGGACAGGTACGAAAAAATGAGAAAAGAAAAATTTGTTGATTGGATTGGAAGTTATGCGGCAGCATATAAGAAAGATATATTTATTAAATTAGGGGGGTTTGATGAAAACTTTCCTTCAGCCAGCGGGGAAGACCCCGACATAAGTTATAAGATGCAAGAAAGAAAATTAAACCTAGTTTTTAATCAGGAGGCCATAGTATATCATAAGCATCCGGAGAGCCTATTTTATTACTTGAAAGTAAAATTTTACAGAGCTTTTTACAGAATTCCGCTGTACAATAAACATAAACAAAAAATTGTGAAAGATTCTTATACGCCCAAAATTATGAAATTTCAAATAGGAATGGTTTATGGAATATTTTTATTTTCAATATTGAGTGCATTTAATATACTTTATGCAGAAATAAATGCTGTTTTGTTATTGATTTACATTATCTCCTTATTTCCTTTCACTGTTTTTTCATTAAAGAAGGATTTAAAAGTTGGAATAATAAGCCCATTTATTGTAAGCCTTAGGAATATTGTATTTTGTTTTGGATTAATTGCTGGCATTCTTGGGGTAGAAAAATGAAAGTATTACATATAAGCAATCGTTTCTGGCCATGCATTGGGGGGGTAGAAAAGGTAGTAGAGCAGATTTGCCTTGGATTAAAAAAGCAAGGCATTCAAGCAGAAGTGTTGTGCTTAAACAAGTGTGGTCAAGGACAAAAAAAATTAAAAGACTTTGAAACATTTAAGGGAATAAAAATTCACAGAATTAATTTCATTGAACTTAAATATTATAAGATAGCGCCGCAAGCACTTAATTTTGTAAAAGACTATGATATATTACATATTCATGGTTTAGGTTTTTTCCTTGATTTCTTAGTTTTGACAAAGTATTTACACAAGAAAAAAATTGTTTTGCACACCCATGGCGGAATTTTCCATACAAAAAAAATAATGACTTTAAAGAAATTTTATTTTAATTTTTGGGTTAAACAATTATTGAAAAAAGCAGACAGGGTGATTGCAGTTAGCAAAAATGACTATGATCTTTTTGAAAAAATTACCCGAAGAAAAAAAATGACTTTAATCGAGAATGGAATTGATTTTGATTTTTGGGCAAAAACAGAAAATAAAAAACATAACGGCATTAATTTTATTTTCGTGGGCAGAATTTCAAAAAATAAACAAATCGATTTATTAATAAAAGCTATTAGTGAATTAAAAAAATTAAGCCCGCATACAAAGTTCAAGTTAGTCATAGTTGGAGAGGATTGGGGTGCCCTAAAAAAAGGTCTGACAGAATTAAGGAATCAGCTGGGGCTGGAAAAAGAAGTTAAATTTCTCGGCGGAAAAACTGATAAAGAAATAAGAAAAATATATTCTGAAGGAGACTTTCTTGTCTCAGCAAGTGCTTATGAAGGCTTTGGTTTAAGTGTTTTAGAAGGGATGACCGCAGGGCTAATACCAATTGTGAACAACATCGGAAGTTTCAATTATATTATAAAGAATAAAAAAAATGGTTTTATTGTTGATTTCAAAAATCCAAAAGAAACAGCAAGAAAAATTTTAAGAATAATTAAAATCAAGAACAGAGAAGCAATAAAAAAAAAAGCAAAAGAAAAAGCCAGCCATGCTAGATGGGAAAATAAGATCAAACAATTAATTGATATTTATAAATTGGTTTAATCTATGTCTACAGAAAAACTCATTATAAAAAATAGCTTAATTGTTATTTCAAATACGTTGTTTACCAATTTTATTGCTTTCCTAACAACATTAATCTTCATTAGATTTTTAGGTGTTACAGAATTCGGTATGCTTACTCTGGCTTTGTCTGCCATTTCTTTGATCGAGATGATCATTGATTTTGGTATAAGCGGCGTCCTAATTTCAGATATTGCTGTAGAAATTGGTAAAAAAAAATATGGAGCGGTAAAATCACTAATTTTAAGATTTTCCCAGATGCAATTACTGCTTGCGGGGATATTATTTTTAATTACTTTTTTATTTTCATCAGATTTAGCAGGATTTTTTCCAGTAATCCAAAATATTACCACTATTTTAAAGTTAATTTCTTTTATGCTTCTAATTTTTGCAGTTAAAAATATTTTTATTGTATGTTTTAATTCTCATTCTAAGTTTAATTACTTAACTTTACTTCAAAGTGGGGATTCTTTAAGCCGCCTTGGTCTAATATGCATCTTTTTTTTCATATTTCACATTCGAACAATTGAGTTTGTAATTCTTGCATATATTATTGCCGGGCTGGTTAGCATTTTTATTTCAGCACCATTTTTTATTAAAACTCTTTATTATTTAAAAAATACCCCTAGAATAAAAGCAAATCTATTCATTAATTTAATTAAAGGCCACGGAAAATACAATGTTATCATTGGGCAAATAA
The DNA here is from genome assembly GCA_040755695.1 of Candidatus Diapherotrites archaeon. Taxonomy (NCBI): domain Archaea; kingdom Nanobdellati; phylum Candidatus Iainarchaeota; class Candidatus Iainarchaeia; order Candidatus Iainarchaeales; family Candidatus Iainarchaeaceae; genus Candidatus Iainarchaeum; species Candidatus Iainarchaeum sp. The sequence goes on from JBFMAK010000003.1 coordinate 77,717, forward strand.
AAAACTTGCAGGTTAACTTGCCTTACTGGATAATAAACTTAATATTAGGTATAAATGCGGTGGCTATATATTCCACAGCGGTTAAATTACAGTATTTTTTCTTGATTATAATTGATGCAATCGATATGATTTTTGCCCCTCTTATAGCATCAATAATAACCACAAAAGAAAAAGTTAAGATAATTTATAAGAAAATTTCAAAATACGGCTTATGGCTCTCAATTTTAATGCTTATACTCGCATTTACCGTAGTGCCAACTGCAGCAATAATATTTTTTGGTTCAAAATATATTGAAAGCATTCCTGTTTTTTTAATTTTAATTTTAATTTTACCGTTTGGGGCTATAAATATTTCAATCAGGCCGATTTACTTTGCTTATAAAGAACAAAAAACCCTCACAAAAGTCTATATTTTTTCATTACTTTTAATGCTTTTTTTGATGTATATTTTTATAATTCCTTTTGGGTTAATAGGAATTGCAATTGGATATCTGGTTGCCACTTCCCTCGATTTTTTGATTAGGAGGCACATTTTAAAAATCAAATATTTAATCTCTATTGATACAAAAGAGTTTTTTAGATTCGATAAGTATGACTCAAAAATATTGAAAAAAGTAATCAATAAAATAACGATAAGGTCAATGTTTAGTAAAAATAAATAAGGTTCAATAAAATGGAAGAAGAAATAGGTAAAATTATTTTTTGGCTTAATACAATGGAACAGAAAAAAGGTTATGGTGGTCCAGTAGTGCACTACTGGCAAGATTCATTAAATTATATAGGGCCTGGAATTGACTGGAGATATGAAGGATTAATCAATTCATACATAACCTTACTCAAAAAAACTGGCGACCAGCAGTTTTTTAAATTAGCAATTAGAGGAGGCAACCATATAATATCAAGTCAGCTTGATAACGGGAACTTCTTGAATTCAGGATTCGAAGCTAATCCGGTCCTTGGAGGGGGGGCAATCCCGCATGAAACAGCTGTTTGTTTGGCTTTAGTAGATTTAATAAAATTATTAAAAGAAAATAAGTTTAATTGGGATAAGTATTTTGAAGTCCTGACAAAAAATATTGAGTTATATCATTTCAATCAATTATTTGATAAAAAAACTGGCTTATTTTTTCAATATAAAAAAAAGTATGCCTTAAAAAATAAAGGTGTTTTTGTTCCAAACAAAATAGCAACTATAATAGAACTATTGCTTGAAATGCATGAATTAACAAAAAATAAACTTTATTTAAAATTGGCAATAAAAAACGGGAATTTTATAATATCACAACAAAATGAAGAAGAATTTGCGGGGGGTATTTATCAAACTGAATTAAAGGAAAAAATTATTACATATTATACTGCTCGCTGCATTCCAGCCCTCTTAAAATTATTTGACAAAACAAAAGATCAAAAGTATGTAGATTCAGCCATTAATGCTATTAAATTTATTAAAAAAATGGAAAATGAAGATGGTGGCTTTTGTTTTGGATATCAAAAAAAAGATGATGAGTTTAAGTTATACAAATACCCTATTTTTGTTGCTGGGGCTGGCGATATTCTTAGGTCAATAAAATTAACAGAAAAATACGAAAAGTATAACATAAAAAAACATATTAATTGGCTAATGAAAAATATTGATTTAAATGGAGGGATAAGAACGAGTATTGGAATGAACTTAAAAAATAAGAAAACTAACAAACAAACTAAGCTTAGCTGGAAAGATGTAATTCATGTTGTTGGATGGAATGACAAAAGTTTAAGATTTTTTTCTGAATTGATTGAAAAAGATACTGAGATTAACATAGGTGCAGAAAGCGAGGTAGAAATCAATTGTTTGGATGGAATATTTTATGAGAATGAAAAATTTATTCAAATAAGCGGGAACAGGGTTTTTGATAAAAAAAGATATTTTTCTAGCGGAAATGAAACATTAAAAAGATTTGTAATGAATATATCATTATTGTGCCCTGATACATTTACTTTACGACAGTTTGGGAGCAGTATCTTACATTCAATGGGGGTTAAATAATGGATGTTATTGAAGCTATAAAAAGAAGAAGAAGCATAAGAAAATTTATTAATAAAAAAATTCCCAGGAAAAAAATATTTAGATTAATTGAATTAGCCCAGTGGGCTCCAAGTGCATGCAATCAACAAGGCTGGAAATTTATAGTATTAAACGAAAAAAAAATAAAAGAAAAAATAGTAGAAAAAGCCAAATCTTCTCCATTAATATTGAAGGCTCCTACAACAATTCTAATTATTTATGAAAAAAACATTGCAACTGAGGAAAATGCAGACTTAATGAGTGCTTCTGCAGCAATACAAAATCTTTTATTAGCAGCAGAAAATGAAGGCATTTCAAGTGTATGGGTATCACATGTAGGCAAAGAAGAAATACTAAAAAAAATCTTAGGAATACCAAAATATTATTTGATTGTTTCATTTGTATTGTTAGGTTATTCAAATGAAAAAATAATTGCTCCTGAAAGAAAAAAGCCACAAGAAATAATCTCATTTAATAAATTTGAATTTAACAGATGTGGGCTCCCACTAAGCATTTCCCCAACAGAATGGAATACAAAACAGATAATCGAATTCAGAGATAAAACAATAAGACAAACATCTGCTAACGCCAACTCTTTTTCGTACGGAACAAAAAAAGAGTTTGAAAGCGAAATAAAAATAGTATTAAATCTTTTAAACAATAAAAAAGTTGTAGAGCTGCTACCTTATAATGGTACACATATGGTCAGATTGTTAAAAGAAAAAAAATTTGATGAATACAAAATAATCGAAATGTCCAGGCAGCCAATTATATTTATTAATGAAAGAATTAAAGCAGATAATTTGAAACAAAAGATTACCCCAATAATATCAAATTTTCCAACTCTGCAAATCAATTCTAACAGTTATGAAATGATTCTCTGCTTTCAAAAACTTGAAGCCCTCCCAGATTTAAAAATAATTTCTGAACTTAACAGGATAATAAAACCTAACGGAAAATTAATTATTTCTTTTCGAAATAAGGAAAGTTTCTTTGGGGTCTGGTTACTGGCAAAGCGGTTCACACGTAAAAAAGAAAAAGCTTGGGAAATTTTTGAGCCGATAAGTTACTCTAAAATTAAAAGAATTCTAAACAAAAATAAATTTGAAATTAAACAGGAATTCGGGATATCCCCCTCTCCATTTGAAAGGGGAAAAATTATAAGGGATTTTACGGCCAGATTCTGCAAAATCATAATAATGGAATGCATTAAAACCTAGTTAAAAAAATAATTTGCAGAGTTTAAATTATACACACTAATCAATTTTTATGAATTCGCCAAAATCTTGCCCCTGGGTGCATGATTTGCAAAGCGGAAATTCCCTATTAACAATTTTTTTCTGCCGTTCTTTGCATGTTTTGCTTTTAAGCAGTTCTATAATTTTTTTCCCCTTAACTGTTCCAAAATTATATTCCCCTTTTATATCATAGCAACACAAGCCCATCTGCCCATTCCATCGAATTACAGCCTTATTAAAAATAAAATCACAAATTGTTCTTTTTGTTTTTTTTGTATCTCTCTGAAATTTTTTGTTTTCGGGCAACAACTTTAATACATTCGCTGGCTCTATAATCATTGAATGCAATTTTTTCAGCAACAAATAATTTATATTGTATTCTTTACAAAAACTTATTGCCTTTGGGATTTCTTTTTCATTATATTTTGTGACTATATAATTTAGTATTATTTGGGGTTTTTTTGTTTTGAGCGCCTTCTTCTTTAGACAAAAGTTTTTTATATTATTAATAACTTTTGTAAAATCTCCGTTTTTTCTGAATTTTGAATATGTTCTATTTGACATACCATCTAAATCCAACATTATTGTATCAAGTCCTGAATCAAATACCTGCGTTTCAAATTTATCTAAAAAAGTTGCATTTGAACTAAAAAAGGTTTTAATTCCTTTTTGTGAGGCAAGTTTAACCATTTTAAGAGTGTTTTCATTTAGGAGTGGTTCTCCACCCAAGTCAAAGGCGATACTTTTTGCTTTTAATTTTTCCAATTGTTTTAATATTTTTTTGTAGTTATTTAAAGACAGTTCCCCTTTGCTTTTTATTAATTTATTATCACAGCCAACACACTTCAAGTTACAGATATTAGTTGTTTCAACAATAAAATCTTTGGGGGTTATATTGAAAGGCTGCATTAAACGGACTAAAAAATAATTAAAATTCATTTAGAGACTTCCCCTGCAATTTTTTTAAATTCTCTTTTAAATTTATTAAAAGAAAAATTTTTTTTGATATACTTGCGAGAGCTAATTTTTTGATTATAAACCCTTGAATTTATTATTTTTAAATATTCTTCAGCCAGATTATTTTTAACATAGTAAATACCTTTTATGTTTATTTCATTTAATATGCCTGTTCTAAAAGCAATTACTGGGATATTACATGAAAGAGCCTCTAATGGAACAAAACCAAAGCCTTCAAATCTTGAAGGCCAAAGCAAAAAATCTGCAGCAGAAAAATATTCAACCATTTTTTGATGGGGTACAAAAGATTTTATAATCATATTTTTATTTGTTGAATTAACTGGCGGGTATAATATGTTAACAAAATTAATGTGCGGGCACATTTTTGCAAGTTTTACAATAATGTCAAAACCTTTTGCATAATTAGGCCTTCCGACAAATAAAGCAATCTTCTTATTTTGAGGCAAATTCAATTTTTTTATTGCTTTGTTTTTGTTAATAGGTCTAAAAATATTTGTATCAATTGCTGGGTTAACAACTTTACTGTCTAAGCCATAATAATTTTTTATTTGATCTCTTGTAAAATTTGAATTTGAAATTCTCAATTTTGCCTTTTTTGCGCTTAACCTCTCAAAAAAAGAATAAATAAATCTATTTCTAAAGTAATCTAAACTAAATTTAGGTAAAGCACTATCTGCAAAAGGCGCATAACCGCCATGCAAAATGTTTATTATTGGGGCCCTAGTTTTTTTTTCTGGAAGCGCCCACCCATACATTCCATTAACAAAAATTAGCTCTGGAGATATTTCTTTATATTTATCTATAAAATATTTGTCAATTAAATAAGCAATTTTTGGTTCTTTTAAAGGGGGAAAATAAAATTTGTAAGAAGCCGAATTCTTAATTGTATTATTTAAACTTATAGTAATAATATCACCAAAAACTTTATTGAGCTGATCACTAAATACTTCAACGCCCCCTGGAATAAAAGAAGAAGTTGCAAAGGTAAGCAATACCTTAACCATTATTTCACCAACCTAATTAATTCATTCAATGCTAATTCACTAGCTTTTTTTCTTGAAAACATTTGAATTACTAATTTTCTTCCATTAATTCCCTTTACTTTAAACTTTTTATAGTTCTTTAATGATTTTTTTAATTTTAGTTTGAATTCGTTCCAAGAAACAGCAAAATATCCTACTTTGTATTCTTTAAAAAAATTATGTAATGCCCCATTCTTAGGCCCTTTAGCCATAATTGGTAAGCCGGCAGCCATATAATCATATGTCTTTGCAGGCAAACAATACTCCATCAAATTAGGAAGAGGATTCAACCCAATATCTGCAGCAGAAAAATATTTGTAAATTTTATTATAATCAACAGATTTTATTAAATGGAAATTATTTTTTATGCCAAGAGATTTAACAAGCAAAACAATCTCCCTTAATTTTTTTTCGTTTTCTTTAGATAAATCAGAACTTAAAATGAAAATTAAATGCAAATTAAACTCTTTTATTAAATCTTTTAATGATAATAAAATCTCATCCAATTCTTTTCCCCCTGCTGTACCAGCATAAATTAGAACTTTGTCATATGGTTTTATCTCAAGTTTCTTTCTAATTTTTTTTCTTTCAGGATTAGATTTTTTTACCATTACCGGGTCAGACCCATTGCTTATAATCATAACCTTGCCTGCGGGGACCCCATTATCAACTATAAAATTTTTTAAGAAATCCGAAACCACAAAAATTTTATTGGAAAATTTATAACAAAAAAATTCAATTGTTTTAAATAATTTTAATTTTATGCTTTTTTTTGAATGGAGTTTAAGTGATTCAACAGCATAAGTCCACGGGTCCCGAACATCCAGCACAAAAGGAATGCCAAGAATTTTACATTTAATCAAAGCAAAAAATGAATTAGTCATTGGGGGGGAAGTCCCAATTACTAAATCAAAATTTTTATTTATAAGTTTTATTAATTCCCCCACACTTTTATATCTTTTGACACCACTAACTTCTTTTACATTGCCCCCCCTTAAAGGGGCAAAAATTTTTACTTGGTGCCCTTTACTATAAAAATATTCTCTAAAACTGCTAACCCTAATAACACAAGCTCCCTTTTCAGGTGCAGCATATGGGGATACAATAGCTACATTCATAAAAAAATATAACTACCAAAATTTATTTTAATGAAACGCTAAAATAATAAAACAAAAAGAAAAAAGGAAACAATAGGTCTCTTAAATAAGAAATTAATATATAAGAAAATGCATCAAAAAAAGAATATTTCTTGCCTTTTAATCCAATTAAGTATTTAACAAAAATTATTATTAACAACAAACCAAAGAAAAAAATCCAATGATTATTTAATGAAAAAAATATTAAAAGCAAAAAAGAGGGCCAAGCAAATAACGCCTGCTTTAAGCCTCCCCTACAAATAAACCCAAAAGTTTTTTTGTACAATTGAGGAAACTTTTTGTAAAGTCTTACATCCCCTTTTATTAGGAATAATTCTTTTAATATTGAAAGCCTACTAATCTTTCTCGGGGGATGATAAACTATTGCATTGGGGGCGAAAGCAATTTTTTTATTATTACTTAAAACTCTAAAAGCCAAGTCAGTATCCTCCCTAAAGAAATTATAGTTTTCATCAAATCCCTTGACTTTCCTTAAAATATTCTTTCTAAAGGCTATATTGCAAGCAGGAAAATAGTTGCCTGAAATGTTTTGGGGAGAATGATAAAAAACGCCTTTAGAGTGGCCAACAGTTTTGCCCTCGATTCCTGCAATCTCCGGGTTTTTGAACAAAACAATTAATTCCTCAAGCCAATTATTTTTGGGGGTTACATCGTCATCAGTAAAAGCAATTAAATCAGCCTTGGCCTTTAAAATGCCAAAATTTCTTTTTCTATCTGGAAAATCTGAATCAATCTCATAAAAAAATATATTTTTTGTCTTAATTTCATCAAAAACTTTTTTGGTTTTATTTTTTTTACACCCCACAACAATTATTTCATAATCTTTTATTTTAATTGATTGATTAAGCAAAGCTTTCAAAGTTCTTTTTAATAATTCATTTCTGTTATAAGCAGGGATAACTACACTAATCTTTGGTTTAAAATCTATTTTATTCATTGTACCTGATTAAACTTTGTTTTAAAAGTATTTTAATTGTTTACTATAGCGGAAGATAAATAAATGGATTTGCCTACTAATATGACATTCTCTCCGACCTAAAGGCTCGCCCTTGCGGGGCGAGGTCGCCTGCGGGCGACTCGGAGTTTCTGCAGTCAGTAAAAAGCTGACAGCATTGTTTGGTTTGCTTGTTTTTCAACGTAATCTATTGTTGTTTCCAAGTCAACGTTCCCAACTGTTCTAGCAAACTTTCCTGGGCTCCAGAAATGCCCTTTAGGATACCTTAACCTGAACAAAGGCTGTCTTCTGAACAACTCATAACTTGAACCGCCTTTCAGTAACTGTAATGCTTTTGACTGGGGAATGCAAGGCCTAGTGCTTACAACAATATGTGTGTGTTCTGGTTGGATTGCCAAACTCAAAATCAGCATTTCATGCCTTTTGGCTATTTCTTTCAAGATTTCTTCATATATTTTTTTATACTTGTCTTTCCTTAACATATTGTATCTGTATTTAGTGCACCACTGCAAGTGGTAAACGCACTGCGCTTTTGCGTGCGGATAGCTATTCAAAACATCGCGATTCATAAAAAGTTCTCCTATCGAGCCATCAAAGAGTGCCCGTTAGGGCACTGCGCTCGATAAAAGAAATAAGTGAGAGTAAAAGAAAAAGTTTTGTGTCGCAATTCACCCCGCACTAAAAGTGCGGTCCGCTAACGCAGATTACTTGCGACACAGGGTGAACATTTAATAAATTCTCAAGCGTAAAAAGACGTTATTTATGTTACCATTAAATAAAACATATCTTGGAATATCTGGAGACTACTATGAAAAAGCACATAACTCAATGCATAAATCTCAACGTTTTTTTTATAAAACAAGAGAAAAATTTTTAATAGATTTAATGCCAAAGAAAAAAATTGAAAACGTTCTAGAAATAGGTTTTGGTTCGGGGATAATTATTAAAAAATTAGCGGCAAAAAATTATTATAAATCTATTTTTGGTATGGATTTATCATTTGAAGCAGCCAAATATCTAAAAAAATCAACCAACATTAAGTATACAAAAGTAAAAGTTTTGGTCGGCGATTTGGACAATATCCCATTCAAAAAGGGGGCCTTTGATTTAGTGATTTTATCGCATGTTTTGGAACACATCCATAACCCTTCAAAAGCCTTAATTGAGTGCAAGAAAATTTTAAAAGAAGACGGCTACCTGCTTATATCCTTCCCAAACAATATGTCTTTATGGCCACTTGCAGAAGCTGTTTTTGACAAAACGCTTGCCCCTAAAGACTATTCACTTAAAGAACAACATATCCAACAGTTAAATAATTTTAATGTTACAAAAATACTGAAAAAAGAAGGTTTTAAAATAAATAAAAGCGGAACCTTATACTTGTTTTCCCTCCCAGTTTCTGTTTTATCAGAAAAAATATCAAACTTTCTTTTTATTATTGATAAACTGCTTTTTCTTTCACCTTTTAACATGATTAGTTATATTTTAGCAAGTAAGCAAAAAAATTAAAGATAGTAAGGTTTTTGCGTTAAAGTTTTAAATTATTTTTTAGTCATTTAGATTTAAATGAAAAAAGAGACCAAAATCTTAATTTTTTTGTTTATTGTAGCTTTTCTATTAAGGGCAATAAATATTGACCAAAAAAAATTTGGCGTCGATGAAGTTATAACATTCAAATATTCTGAATCATTTAAAGCAATGGACTATGCACTAAAAAACGATTATTACCCCCCATTATTTTATGCAATAATATTCGTTTTAAGACGGTTTTTTTCTGTTATTGCTTTGAGGGTTATTTTTATTCTGATTGCTCTAGCAGGCATAGCTTTTTTTTGGTTTGCATTGAAAGAATTTTTCCCAAAAAATAAAGAACTAGTATGGATAAGTATTTTGTTAATTGTATTTAACCCATTGCATATAGCTTACTCAAGCCATTTGAGGCATTATATAATATTAATAACTCTTTTCGCTTTGAGCGCTTACCTAATTGGACGATTGTTACGTTTAAAAGATATTAAAGAAAAAAGAAAAATTCTCTGGTTTTTGTCTTTAACTTATGTTATGCTTGTATACTTACATTATGTTACGGCGCTCTTTATAATTTTCTCTGAACTTATTTTTCTTTTCCTTTTTGTATTCAAAAAATCTTTTGCAGAAGTGAAAAAGTATTGGAAAATTATTGCTGTTTTTATTATTTTAATAATGCCTATTTTTATTTTTGCCCCAACACAAATTAAAAAATTTGAAAGCAGTCATTTATTTGGGGCAAAAACTGAAAACAATTTGACTGCCCTTTTTTACAATATATACAAATTAGTTATTGGAATAAATATTAATTCGTTTTTTTACTTAATGATCCTCCCTGTATCAGCAATAGTAATTTTTATCTTTATTATTTTATTTTCTTACGGCCTAATCTTGACTGTTAAATCGAGAAAAAGAGAACCAAAATTCTTTCTGATAACATTTGTTTTAAGCATTATATTGTCTGCTTTTTTATATATTATTGCACCAATGTTAGGAAGTTTCAGATATTATACATTTCTTATCTTTAATTCTATGTTTTTTGTTGCTTTAAGCATTGATTCGGTTAATAACAAAAATTTAAAATTTTTTATAATTAGTTTGATCATTTTGATATACTTCGTAATTTTCCTAAATTATTCAAATATTATTTTACTTGAAGATTGGAACAAATATTTTGGGCTTTAACATACACATTTATTTTTTTGTGTTCGACAAAATTGTTTTTTTAAAGTATAAAAGACCAATTATTACCATTGCCACAAAATTTAATATTAAGGCATAACCTAGAGCTGCCGCCAAGGTTGTTAAATTTACCACGAATTGCTGTGAAAATAATATGAAAGCGCCTTCTCTAATGCCAAGCCCCCCAATAGAAATTGGAATATAGGAAACTATAAGAGAAGAAGAATTTATGAGAATTATAATAAAAGGGGCTGCCATTTCACCCAAACCCAATAAAAGGACAAAAATCAACACGCCCTGCAGTATTATTCTAAAAAAGGTTATAACAAAGTTGCATAAAAGAATTGATTTGTTTTTTGCTAATGAAAGTAAAGTTTCATGAAAAACACCAAAGAAGGGGGTTACATTTTTGAAAATAAACCTCATTAAAAAATTATTTTTGCTTAAAGAAAAAACAGAATAAAAACCAAATATTATTGCCCCCCATAATAAAACCAGAAAAATAACATTCCAAAATAAGTTTTCAGGAGAAAAGAAAAAAATAAAAAAAGTTAAGAAAACAGACAGCAAAACAATTGTTATGCCCTTATCTAAAATCATTGAGGCAACTATCTGACCCGGCTTAAATTCTTTTCTCAGGAAATATGCTAAAGAAAAATCCCCTATTTTGCCCGGCGCCAAAAACCCGAGTGCCCAAGAATAACAATAATTATAAAAAAAGTGTTTTGAATCAATTTTTTTAATTTTATCCAGAAAAATTTTTACACAAATAAAATTTAGGAATATAATAAAGAATACTATTAAAAAAGCAAGAACAAAGAAAAGCGGGTTTATTTTTTGCAGTTCGGTAAAAACATTGTTGAAACCAACCCATTTTAAAATGAGAAGCAGGATTACTGCCCCGATAACTATTCTTAAAATTTTACTTTTATTTTTTTTTATTGAAATCATTATTTTATTACCTTAAAATAAAATTTTGGGTAACCTGTTAAAAACGTATTTATTTAAAAAACTCTTGATTTACATAAAAATTAATGTTTTAAACTCATATTGTAATATATATAGATTATAGCAGATTTATTTTTATTGCCTTAACAAAAATAACTGTTTTTAAGTAAAATGCGGTTTTAAATAATGAAAAAAAAATCTTCAAATTTTTTGAGCAGGTTAGGTTACAATGAAAAAATATTAATTTTTTGCGCTTTAATCTTTTCTTCCATATATTTAATTTTTTTCCCTGTTTTTTATGCATCTATTGATGAACATGAATATGCAAAAAATGCTTATCTTTTAAAACAAGGTTCCTTGATAACAGAGGACCCATTAAAGGCCTGCAGGGGGACATTTAATGGCCAAGGATTTATTTCAAATTATTATATTGGAAAATCATTATTTTTATTGCCATTCACTTTTATAGGGTTTAGTGCCTTAATGCTTTCCGGATTAATAATCCACCTGATAAACTTCTTTTTATTCTATTTAATTTTAAAGAAACTGAAATTTAACCCAATAAATTCCCTGCTTTATCTGTTATTTCCAGCTTTTATTTGGGATATGCGGACCTTAAACACAGAGCTATTAGTGTTAATGTTTCTTTTGCTGGGCTTTTATTTTTACTTATCAAAAGAATTAAAGAAAAACTATCTTTCAGGACTTTTCTTCGGTTTTGCCTGCATTGTAAGATACGATGCATTAATTGCTTTCTGGCCTTTTGCCTTGTTTTCTCTTTTTAAAGATAAGAAAAAATTTTTTGCATTAATAAGCGGAATAGTTTTGCCTGCACTATTTATTTTAGCATATAATAATTATTTTTACGGAAATTTTTTTACTGCAGGGTACGGAAACATAGGCACGTTAATTTCACACAAATTAAATCTGGCCAGCTCCTTTTACACTTTACTATTTGCATTAATTGTTATCACAGTAATGTACCCTTTAATGCTTTTAAGCCCCATTTTTTATAAAAAGCAGGGAAGAATTGAAATCTCACTGGTTTTATTAAGTTATTTATTATTTTATGTAAAGGCATATAACGTTCTATCATATGATTTTAACATAATTAAAAATTTTACAACCCAAATTCGCTACATAATCCCTGCCCTTGGCTTGCTTTTGATTATATACATTCCTTTATTTGAAACAATACTGAAAAAAATTTCAATGAAAATAAAATTTTTAAATCGTAATAAAATTTTTGCTTTAATTATTTTGTTTCTTTTTTGCGTTTTAACAGTGGCCTCATATTATCATTCAAATTTTTTAAAAGATAGATACACTGTTTTCCAACAAATTTATTCTAACACCCCAAAAAATGCCTTGCTTGTTGGTGGCAGTGATGACTGCATGTACACCCTCCGAGGGGCATTTGAAAAGCGAAGATACATTAGAATTGATGCGGAAAATGATTTGGGTCCAACAATGAAAAATTTTGATGTGAAAAAGTTTTTTGATGATAAAACTTACATAATTAATTTGGAGTATAGCAATAGGAGAGGCAGCGAAAGTTTAAGGCAGAAAACAATTGTGGACAAAGAAAGAAAGGCAGTTGAAGGTTTTATTATAGAAAACAGAAAAAGCCTGCAATTAATATTTAAAACTGATAAACCGCATTATCTAGAAATATATAAGTATATTCCAAGCAATGTACCAAAACCTTAAAATATATTCGGGGAAGTTTTTTATATAGGGGAAGATATAAAATGAAACTAATAATAACAATTCCAGCTTACAATGAGGAAAATACAGTAGCCAAAGTTATTGAAGAAATACCAAAAAAAATTGAAGGCATTTCAAAAATAGAAATTCTAGTGATTGATGACGGCTCCACAGACAAAACTTCCGAAGCAGCAAAAAAAGCAGGAGCACAAGTTTTAATCAATAAAAAGAGACTTGGTTTGGCCAGAACTTTCAAGAAAGGCCTTGAAAATGCTTTGAATTTAGGGGCGGATATAATAATTAACACAGATGCAGATTTTCAGTACAACCAAAAGCAAATCCCTCTTTTAATCAAACCAATACTTAACAATGAAGCAGACATTGTGCTGGGCTCAAGATTTAAGGGATGGATTGAAGAAATGCCTTTACAAAAAAAGATAGGCAACAGGATTGTTTCCTGGATTGTTAGAAATATTTCTGGTTTACCTATTTCTGATGCCCAAACTGGTTTTAGAGCGTTCAGCAGAGAAGCCGCCTTACAATTAAACATTTTCTCTGACTATACTTACACACAAGAGACAATACTTCAAGCAGCAGAAAAAAAATTAATAATAAGAGAGGCCCCCATAGATTTTAGAAAAAGAAAAGGAAGCTCACGGCTCATATCAAACATTTTTGTTTATGCAAAGAAAGCTTTTTTAACCATTTTAATTGCATACTTAAATTATAAACCATTAAAAGTTTTTTTAGGAATTGGAAGCATATTTTTTTTGCTGGGTTTACTTTTAGGTTCAAGGGTATTAATTCATTATTTTAACACTGGATTGGTTTCGCCATACCTGCCAACAGCAATTCTTACAGCAGTACTTTTGATATTTGGATTTCAAATTATTGTCATAGGGTTAATTGCGGAAATGATAAAATATAACAGGAAAATTGAAGAGGAATTACTCTATAAAATAAAAAAGATGACCTGGCAATAAAATTTGTGTTTATTAGTTAGTAATAAAAGTTGGTGATAAAAAAAATGAGGTTGATAAAAGTAGGTGAGTTTGTTTTAGGAGAAGAAGAAAAAAAAGCAGTAAATGAAGTGCTTGACAGCGGGTGGGTTTCTGAAGGCCCAAAAACAAGAGAGTTTGAGGAAAAATGGAGTCAATTTGTTGGCACCAAATATTGCATTGCAGTCAACTCAGGGACTTCAGCATTAATGGCTGGACTCACAGCCCTAAAATATTTTAAGGAACTTAAAGGAAAGAAAATTATTACAACCCCTATAACCTATATTGCTACAACTAATGCTATTGTAAATACACAATTTGAGCCAGTTTTTGTTGATATTGACAGCAAAAAATTTGTAATAAACCCCAAAAATATAAAAGAAGAATTAGAAAACTCAAAAGACCCGCAAGAGTATTCAATTATACTGCCAGTCCATTTAATGGGCTACCCTGCAGACATGGATAAAATAAACAAGATAGCAAAAGAATTCGATTTGATTACTTTTGAAGACTCAGCCCAAGCCCATGGAACAATTTATAAAGGAAAAAAAACCGGCTCTCTTTCTCTTTTGTCTGACTTTTCTTTTTACATTGCCCACAACATTCAAGTAGGAGAAATGGGGGCAATTACCACCAATGACAAAGAAATTGCAAGGCTCGTAAAAAAAATCAAAGCCCACGGGAGAATGTGCGATTGCAGCATTTGCACAAGACCTAAAGGCTTCTGCCCAAAACTTAAAGGAAGCAGAGAAAATGAAAAAGGCGAAGATTTTGATCCAAGATTTAAACACGATCTAATCGGCTATAACTTTAAGACAACCGAATTCCAGGCAGCCTTAGGTCTAGCCCAATTAAAGAAAGCTGATGAAATTATCAGTAAAAGACAGTTTAATGTGAAATACTTAAATGAAGGACTCCAAAGGCTCGATGGCATAATTCAACTACCGGAGTATTCTGACAAGGTAAGTTATCTTGCTTACCCTTTGGTCATAAAAGAAACAAAAAAGATTTCAAGGAAAGAATTAAGAAAAAAACTTGAAGAAAAAGGTATTGAAACAAGACCATTATTTGGCTGCATACCAATACAACAGGAAGCATATGCAAATCTAAAACATTTATATGAAGGAAAATTAAAAAATGCGGAATATGTGGGCACAAACGGCTTCTATGTGGGCTGCCATCAATATTTATCAATTGAAGATTTAGATTATATAACCAAAGCTTTCAAAGAAATTTTAAAATAACCCTGTCTGCCCAATTTAAAATTAACAAAGTGATTCCAAAAAATGAAAGTAATAGTAATTGGTCCAATCAAACCGTTCAGAGGGGGAATATCTCATTCAAATACTATCACTTGCACAACCCTCTCTAAAAAACATAAAGTAAAAGTAATTTCATTCAAAAGACTTTTTCCAAAGCTTTTGTTTCCCGGAAGGTTCCAGAAAGAGAAGGTCCCCCAACCAAATATTAACATAGAATGGATTATAGACACATTAAATCCGTTTAGCTGGGTGAAAGCGGTCAAATTAATAGAAAAAGAAAAGCCCGATATTGTTATATTCCAATGGTGGACTACTTTTTTAGCCCCTTGCTATTATTTTATTGCAAGAAAAATAAAAGGAAAAACAAAAATTTCAGCAATAACACACCATGTACTGCCCCAGCAAGAAACTGGAAGAAACTTTTATGTATCTTTTGTAATCAATAAATTTTTAACAAAAATGTTCTTCAGGCAAATAGATAATTTTTTGGTGAGATCAAATGCAGATAAAAATAAATTGCTTTCTTTAATGCCTCATGCAAAAGTAGAATGTCTAATTGAACAAACTTTTTTAGAAGAATTTAAACCAAAAAAAAAGGTCAGTAAAAAACAAGCCAGGGAAAAAATTGGTTTAAAAGAGGAAAAAAATTTATTATTTTTTGGTTTTATTAGGTCTTATAAAGGGCTAAGATACCTACTTGAAGCAATGCCTCTAATTTTGAAAAAGCATGATGTAAAATTAATGATTGTTGGCGAGTTCTGGGAAAACAAAAATGAGTATTTAAAGAAAATAGAAAAACTTGGAATAAAAGAAAAAATATTAATTGTAGATAAGTATGTTTCAAATGAAGAAGCAGTACTTTATTTTACTGCTGCAGATGCTGTTGTAATACCCCACACTTATATCAGTGAATCTGGAATAATTCAACTAGCTTATGCATTAAATACCCCAATAATTGCAACCAAAGTCGGTGGCAATCCAGACTTTATTGAAAATAAAAAGACGGGGTTGCTTGTTGAACCGAAAAACCCTAAAAAGCTTGCTGAAGCAATCGACTATTTTTATTCAAATAATTTAGAAAAAAAATTCAAAAAAGCTATGAAGAAAAAAGAAAAAATCTTCAAGTGGAGCAAAGAAAAAGAAAAAATCTTATTAGGAGCAGATTAATTTAATGGAAAGGAGCAAACAGTGAATAAAGGCAGTAAATTTAGTATGTTTCTCATAGGATTCTACGTTTTTGCAGCTGTCAGCACATTAGTTTCATTAAATATTGGAATTTTTTGGCTTAATTCAGCCCTAATTCTTATCTCCAGTATATTTATTGCCTTTTTGTTAATCAGAAAAACAAAAATTAAATTTGAAATTCCCAATTCAGTTTGGGCATTAAGTTTATTGATGATGTTAATTTCAGCATTCCCTCTCTTGTTTTTGCATCCTTTTTACGATGCCAGCGCAGACCCAGCTCAAACTATTATATTAAGGGCACTAAAAGACAAGATACCTCAAACATTTGAACCTTACTCAAATCTAAGTTTTAGTTATCAGTTTGGGTTCCAATTATTCGTAAAACAATTTAATGACTTGTTGCCGATATTACCCGATTATTTTTATAATTGGTTATTTGGGGTCATATTCATGGGTTTATTGCCAGTACTTGCCTATTTTTTAGTTAAACAAATAACGGAAAACACTAATGCAGGGCTTGTTAGTGCAGCAGTATTATTTGGAGCTAAAACAATTTTTCGCGACAGCTTATTAGGAAGCTACGGAGTTATTTTAGGATTAAATTTTCTTATTTTAACAATAATAATGATCCATAGAAACAGTAAACTAAAATTCTTATTTTTTCCAGTTGTATTTGCTCTACACCCGGGCATAGCAATACTTCTACTAATATTTTTGTTCATTTACTTTTTTTTTTACAAAGAAAAAATAAAAGAAAATTTAATTTTGCCTTTAAGTTTATTCCTTGTGTTACCGGCATTATTTATAAACTATCCAGTTCTTGGGAGCGGCGCATTAAATCAATTAAAAATAAGCTTTGAAAACATTTTATCCACTGCCATAGCAATACCTTTCTGGATAGGCTTATTCCCAATGCTCCTACTGTTAGCAGCCTTTTTATTATTTTTCAAAAACATGAAGAAAGTAAAAAAAGAAAAGTTATTTTTCCTGATTACTTTTGCCTTGCCAGTAACATTATTCGCTTTAATGAGATTAGCTGGTTTAGGAATGTTTTATACCTCAAAATTTTTTGAGCTTGTAAATATAGGGGTGGCCGGTTTTGTCGGTTTAGTGATTACGGAAAAAAAACCAAAAAAATTAAGCATTGCCGTTCTCGTAATATGCATTGTTTTTTTTGGAACAATTACTTCAAGCTTTTTTTCAGGAGAACTAATTAAATATCGTATGGGAAGCAAGATCACGAAAGAAGAATATAATTTTGCGTTAGAATTTTACAAAATGGACTCGCGCTTGGAAAGGGTTTTCATAGCAAGTAAAAACTCCGCAAAAATTGCAGAATATTCCAATAAAATTCCCTTTGACCCAATGCAAGGCTGGTTTCTGCCTTATGATGAAATCCAAGTGAGGCAAGACCAAGGATATAAAGAATTAATTATGAAACATGAACAAACAGAAAAAATATTAACTGAAAAATGTACGGCTTGTTTGTACAAATTAGATGTGAAGTATGTGATAATCAACAAAAAAGACTTTGACTGGGAGTTAAAAAAAGAATTACTAATATTTTCAGATAAAAATTTTGAAGTCTACAAGCTAAGGTAAATTAATAGCATACTAACCGTTATTAGTCAAACTAAAATTCGGCTTAATTGACTCCCTAAAAAACAGCAAACCCCCAGCTAAAGCTATTAAAAAATAGCCAACAAAAAGATAAACCAAAGAAAAAGCAATTGCCTGCTCTTTAGCCAACCCAATAAAACTAAACAAAAAAATCAAGGCAGCATCCCTGGTGCCAATACCAGAAATAGAAATAGGAATTATATCAACCAACCTAATTATTGGGATTATTAACGCAACAAAAAATAAACTTGCCTGAATATTCAAAGACAAAATAAGAAAATAATCTGCTATAATTGAAAACAACCAGATAAGCAAAGTCAAAATCAAAGCAAAGATTGAATATTTTGGTTTCTTTTTTAAAATACTTAAACCGTGATAAAAAGAATCAAAATTTACCCTTATTTTTTTCTTATGGGTTTGAGGAACAAAAAAATAAAAAAATGGCCTCAAAATTTTTTTCATAAATTTCTTTTTAAAGAAAAAAATGATGCAAACAAAAGCAGCCAACACGATAGCAAATAGGATGGGTGTAGAAATTAAAACTAAATTAAAAGAAAAAGAAAAAGACAATATTGCAACCAAACCTAAAAGCAACAAAACAACAATATCAAACAACCTGTCAATAAAAACAGTTGAGAAAGACTTACCTAAATTATTCAATTCTTTATCCAAATAAAAAGTTCTAACAAATTCCCCTATTCTGCCAGGGGTAATAATGCCCCAAAAAAAACCAACAAGAAAATACTTGACACAGTAAAAAACAGATTTATTCTTTCCAAAAGGCAAAATTAAAACTCTCCACTTTAACCCCTTAATAAACAAAACAAAAAAGGTTAAAAAAAGATAAAAGGAAAAGAACAGAAGATTAATCTTGTAGATATATGAAAAAGATTTTGAAATATCTAATTTAAGTAAAATATAAATAAACAAAAGCAAACCTATTATGACAAAAAATCTTTTTTTAAAAATCATTAATTAGCACTCAAAATTAATTTATTTTACTGTTAACCCTTAGCTTTATGGCGCGATAAAAAAAGAAGGGAATTTCCCTTAAAGAGAGTTTTGATTTTCCGCCCCTCCTTGCATCAAAAATGGTTGGAATCTCAGTTATTTTAAAGCCTTTTTTGTTAATTCTTAAAAGTATCTCTGAAAGAAATTCATAACCCCTTGATTCTATTCCATCTATATCTATTGATTTAAGCACATCTGTCTTATACGCCCTATAAGCATTTGTGACATCTGTAACCGGCAAATTTAAGATAAGTTTAACCAAAAAATTAGCTCCTTTACTCATTATGCCCCTGTAAAAAGGCCTGTTCTTGAAGCCCCCCCCCTTACTGTATCTAGTTCCAATAACAACATCAAAACCATCGTTGATCTTATTAATAAAATCAATAATATATTTTGGGTTATGAGAAAAATCGGCATCCATCCCAAATATCAAGTCAGAATTTAACTCAAAAGCCTTTTTGAAACCCGCAATATAAGCGACCCCTAAGCCTTCCTTCTTTTTTCTTTCAAGCAAAAAAACATTTTTGTTTGATTTCATTATTTTTTTTACCTCAAAACCGGTTCCATCCGGAGAAGTGTCATCGACAACAAGAATTTTTCCTTTGATTTTATTTTTTTTAAATTCCTTTAAAATTTCATTAATCAAAAGCCTTATATTATTTCTTTCATTGTAAGTTGGAATAACAATCAAAACTTTCATTGCTTTACCACCAACAAAAAAACATTGTAAACCAACACATATTTTTTACAGAAGACTTTTAATACTTTTGAAATAATTTATGGTGAGGGCTAACCCGTAATCTAATTTAACTGTGGGCTCCCAATGCAATAACTTTTTTGCTTTTGAAATGTCAGGTCTCCTTTTTGTTGCGTCATCAGCAGGCAGAGGCCTGAAAACAATCTTTGATTTTGATTTAGTTAACCCGACTAGTTTTTGAGCCAACTCAAGTATTGTGAATTCGCCAGGATTACCTAAATTTATTGGACCCGATTCATTTGAATCCATCATTTTAAGGAGGCCTTCAACCATGTCAGAAATATAACAGAAGGAGCGCGTTTGCTTTCCGCTGCCGTAAACAGTCAAAGGCTTTCCTTTCAACGCCTGCATGATGAAATTAGGAACAACCCTTCCATCATCCAAATCCATTCTAGGGCCATAAGTATTGAAAATCCTGACAATCTTTGTATCCAAATTTTTTTTCCTGTAATAAGCCATAATCAAAGCCTCAGAGAAACGCTTTGATTCGTCATAGGAGGACCGCAAGCCAATCGGGTTAACATTGCCCCAATAGCTTTCAGGCTGAGGATGCACAGAAGGGTCACCATATACTTCTGAGGTTGAAGTATGCAAGAATTTAGTCTTATTCTTTACAGCCAAATCCAACATGTTCTTTGTTCCAATCGAGCCAACCATCAAAGTCTCAATAGACCAGTTCTGGTAATGCACAGGGGAAGCAACAGAAGCAAGATTAAAGATTTCGTCAAACCCTTCCTTGAATTTTAATGGCTTGCAGATGTCTGCCTTGATAAACTTGAAATTTTTGTTTTTGATTAAATGGGAGATATTTCTTTTTTTCCCTGTAATCAAATTGTCAATACAAACAACTTTGTTGCCCCCTTCAATTAATGCATCGCACAAATGGCTTCCAATGAATCCTGCGCCGCCTGTAACAAGAACTGAATTCATTTTCTTTCCACAACTTCCTTCAGGTAATTCAAGAACTCTTCTCTCAGGTCAGGCCTCTGCAAAGCAAATTCCACTGTTGCCTTCAAGTAGGTTATTTTATCTCCGACAGTAAGCCATTGGCCGTCAGTAATATTGAATGCAACCATCCTTTCCTTTTTGTTTAATTTTCTTAAAGCGTCAGTCAATTGAAGCTCGTTTCCTGCGCCGAAAGGGGTGCTCTCAAGAATGCCAAAAATTTCCGGCTTTAAAATATATCTTCCAACAATCGCGAGATTGCTTGGGGCTTCCTTTACGGAAGGCTTTTCAATCAAATCCTCAACCAAAAGGTCTCCATTACTTTTATTGTACTTAATTACCCCATATAATGGAATTTTATCTTGGGGCACAGCATAAACAGAGAGAACACAAGAATGGTATCTTTCATACAATTCAATCAAATGCTGAATGCAAGGCTTCTTTGAAAGAATCAAGTCATCACCCAAAAAAACAGCAAAAGGCTCATCATCAATATGCTTTTTGGCGCAGAGGATTGCATGGCCTAAACCTAATGGTTCTTTCTGCCTTACATAATAAATGTCTGCCATGTTCTCAATCTTATCTAATTCCTCAAGCATTAAATGATTCCTCTTTGATTCAAGCAGAGAATTCAATTCAACACTTTTATCGAAATGGTCCTCAATGGCTCTTTTAGTCCGCCCAGTGATAATTACAATGTCATCAATTCCGGAAGCAACAGCTTCTTCAACAATGTACTGGATTGCAGGCTTGTCTACAACAGGGAGCATTTCCTTTGGCTGGGCCTTTGTTGCGGGAAGAAATCTTGTGCCCAGGCCGGCAGCAGGAATCACTGCCTTAGTAATAGAAGACTTTTTCAATTAAGCTCACCAGCAAATTCCAGTGTAATTCTTAGGGAACTTCTCCTTAAAAATTCTTCTGCCGTCAAAAACCGGCTTGCCCTTAAAATCCAATTTACTGAAATGAGGCCACTCAGTCACAACAAAAATTATCTCGCTCTCTTTCACGAGCTTTTGGGCAGAATCAAAATAATTCAATTCAGGGAAGAACTTCTTCATGTTCTCTTCGGCCTGAGGGTCATGAGCCAGAATTATTGCGCCCTCCTTATTCAATGCCTCAATAATCTTTATAGCCCTGCTCTCTCTCACGTCATCTGTCCCAGGCTTAAATGCAAGCCCCAAAAGGCCAACCCTTTTGCCTTTAAGCGAATGCTTCTTTTTCGCTAATTCAATCAATTTATTTGGCTGGCCTTCATTCACCTTAACCACAGACTCAAGAAGCGAAGCATCCAAACCCAATTCCTTTGCTTTTGAGATCAAAGCACTAACATCCTTGGGAAAACAAGAGCCCCCCCAACCAAGACCTGCATTCAGGAAATGCCTTCCAATCCTCTTGTCCAAACCCATTCCCTCTGCAACCCTGTAAACGTCAATGTTTAAGGCCTTGCACATATTGCCTATCTCATTAATAAAAGAAATCTTGGTTGAAAGGAAAGAATTCGAAGCATACTTGATCATTTCAGCTTCGGTAGGGTCAGTGAAAAGAATATGAGAATTAAAATTCGAATACAATTCCTTCATAACCTTCTTTTCTTTCTCCCCCACCACACCAACAACAATCCTGTCAGGCTTAAGGAAGTCATCCAATGCAACGCCCTCCCTCAAAAACTCAGGGTTCATGCACAAGCCGAAATCCCTTCCAGCTTTCTTTCCTGAGGATTCTTCAAGCAAAGGCTTTACTTCCTCCATTGTAGTGCCAGGCACAACAGTGCTTTTAATCACAACAATATGGAATTTACTTGAATTCTTCAAAAAATTGCCTACGCCCATTGCAACGCTCTTCACAAAGCTAAGGTCACATTTTCCTGCATCATCGCAGGGCGTTCCAACACAAATAAAACTCGCATCAGAATCATTCAAGGCCTTATTCAAATCAGTTACAGGAAACAAATTTTTGTTCAAAGTCTTCTGGATTGCCTCTTCCAAGCCTTCCTCGAAAATAGGGCTCTTGCCTTTCCTAATCAATTCAATTTTATCCTTGTTATTATCATAACAATAGACTTTATGGCCTTTTAAAGCCAAGCCAACGCCCGAAACCAAACCGACATATCCTGTGCCGACAACAGTAACATTCAATTATATCACCTTGAAACAATACAATAGGAATTAAGGGAAAGAAAAGCTTTAAAAAAAGTATTACATCATATTAAGTATGATAAGGTATGAGAGACAGGATTACAATCACAATAAGGGATGATGTCCTTAAACAGGTTGACAGGAGCATTGACGGCCTCTCCATAAGGAGCAGGAGCCAGGCAATAGAATTCCTGCTCACAAAACTCCTCTCTGACTTCAAGCTCAAAAATGCTTTAGTGCTTGCAGGCGGCAAAAATTCAGCAAAATTCCTTCTTGATTTAAAAGGCAAACCCCTACTTGAAAGGGTTATTGACCAAATCAACAGCTTTCACGTAAGCAATTTTCTGGTTTACACTGACTCAATGAAAGAAAAAATAAAAAAAGAATTTGAAGAAAGAAGGCTGCCCTATAACCTTCAATTCATTGAGTCAGCAAAGCCCTCAGGCACAATTGAGCCGCTTATAAGGGCAAAGAATTACCTGAATGACACATTCCTCCTTGCCTATGGCGATACCTTATGCTCTTTGAATTTGAATGAGATGCTTTCCTTCCACAGGAAAAACAATTCCATTGCAACAATCGCCCTCACAACAGTAAGCAATCCAAAGGAGTACGGTGTTGCAATGCTTGAAGGGGAAAAAATAAGGAAGTTCACGCAAAAGCCCAGGAAAGGCACTGAAAGCTTTCTGGTTAATGCGGGCTTCATGCTGTTCGAGCCGGAAATATTCAAGCACATGAGCAGGGAAATGCATTCACTTGAATCAGACCTTCTGCCCAAACTAGCAGAAAAGAATTTACTGCACGGCTACAGCTTCCAGGGAATGTACCTGAACATCAACACAAGAGAAGACTACGAAAAAGCCAAAATGATGCTTTGAAAAAGGTGATTAAATGTTAAGACTACGAAAAGGCACTTCAATAAAAATTTCAGCAAAAAATGTTTATGTCGTGCGCGGAGGAGCAAAAGATAAAAGGCAGAGATATGCGCAGGCAATTGGCCCATGGATTAACCCAAAAATTGTGTTTCACCCAGAAGCCTTACCAGAATCCAAAAGAACAACAAGGGCTATTGAAATGGGAAAAAAGATTTTTGAGCTGCGACAGCAAACAAGAATAAAAAAAGGAAAACCACCCAGAAAAGTTTTTGAAGCCATAGAAACACAAAGACAAAGAGTTATTATGGGGAAGGATGGGACAACCATACATATTTATTCATCAGAGTATACACCTTACGCTTACGCAAAAACAGATTTAGCAAGGCAAGGTGTGAGAAGAAAAATTCTTTTAAGAAAAGGAAAACTTGAAAAAGTTTATCCTCACTTGGCTCCAGCAGGGGCAGGAGTCCTTTCAATAGGTGGTAAATAGATAATTATTCCTTTTAGAAGTGCAACTGTTGCAACCTTCCCAAACAAGTATCATGTTGTTTCAGGTATGGCAGATATTTATCCCCACACCGGAAAACAGAGACAGCATGAAAAGCCGCATGAAACAGCAACAAGAGAAGTGGCTGAGGAAATTGGATTTAAAGTCCCTGGAAAAATAAAACAATTCCCGTGGTTTAAAGTACAGAGCGCAGCAAAAGAGATTGGAATTGCAAAAAGAAAGTTCTCTTTTTACGGAGCCAAATTTAAGACTGTTCCAAAAGAAAAAGCGCCTGCTCTTGCAATAGTAAGGGATGTTGTCAATGGAACAATTGAACCATTATATGCGATTGATATAAAAACAAAAGAGCCAGACAAGCTTTTGAAAGAAAAATTTAGTGAGCTTCCAAACGGAATGCTAAGAGTAAAAGAAGCAGAAGACGCGTGGGAAATGAAGTACGCCGCCAAAATTCCAAGAAATTCAAGAAGCATAAAAGAATTCATTGAAAAAAACAAAAAGAGCCTAACCCAAACAGCACTCATATGCCTTTCAATCTATGCCGAAGAACTTGAAAAAACAGGAAAATAAAATTAATTCTTTTCCATCCAGTTTTCCACAAGCCTTTTTTCTTTTAGTATTTCTTCTTCCTTCACGTTGCTGAAGTGCTCGAGGATAATTGGAATTTTCTTTATGCGCTTTATGCTTTTTAGTTTGGACAAAAATTTTGAATTTATTGGAGCGTGAACATCCTGGCCTTTCCTGTTTGAATGCAAGTGCACTTCAAAAATCTTTTCCTGCAATTTCAAAAGCCCACTTAAGGTGCCGTCGCACTGCGCGTGGCCAGTGTCAAAAAGCAGGCCTAATTCAGGGAATTCCTTAAAGACTTTTTTGAATCCCTGAAAGCCTGAAACTAATGCCCCGTCCTGGCTCTTGATGTTCTCAATCGCAATCCTTGTTCCAGATGAATTTTTCTTGAAAAAGAAATCTATTACCTCAAACAAATTTTCAAATGACTCTGCTTTGTTTAATTCCCTCAATTTTACTGCTTCAGCATAACCTTCCTTCTTCCATTCAAGGCCCATTTCATACAAAAAGCCTGGGTGAAAGCCTATTGCTTCGGCTTCAACAATCCTTGCTGCCTTAAGCATGTCCCCTGCAATCAATTTGTTTTCTTTTGTGAGGCCCAGAGAAGGATTAAACCACACCTGCTTTGCTAGGGGAGGAAAAAGGCCATGAATAGTGAAAGCTTTTTCAGGGAACCCCTTTCTAATTTTTTTAATTACTGCAAAAGGGCTTCCTTCGCTTACAGAATACTTGTGCGCTGCACCCAATTCAATTAAACTGAAACCCAATTCAGAGCAATTGATAATTGAATCCCTCAACCCAAAGCCTTTTGTGGCAAAATAACTAGAGCTCAATCCAATCAATCAAAGCACCTGAGAAAGAAATACTTCATTAAATTTAAAAATTAATGCACTCAAAATATTTATGAAAAATTATGAAAAAAGAGGAAAAGGAAAGGGTCACAGTAAACATTGACTCTGCACTGCTCTTAAGAGTGGATAAAATCATAAATGGGAGAGAGATAAGGAACAGGAGCCATGCATTCGAGTCCCTCATAACAAAGGCATTGAACCTGAATTCCATTAATACTGCCTTCGTCCTTGCCGGAGGCAAGGGCACAAGGCTTAAGCCTTTTACTGATGAAATACCCAAACCCATGATTCCAGTGAAAGGCAGGCCCATAATAGATTACCTGGTTGAACTGCTCAGAAAACATGAAGTGAGAAACATAATATTCGCTTTGGGCCACAAGACCGACTCAATAAAAGAATATTTCGGCAATGGAACAAAATTCGGCGTAAAAATTACTTACATTGAAGAAGAAAAGCCTTTAGGCACAGGAGGACCGTTAAAATTAGCAAAAGACCTGCTTAAAGAAGAATTTCTAATGTTTAATGGAGACAACCTCACAAACATCAATCTTGGGGAAATGATTTCATTCCACAAAAAGCACAATGCTCTCGCTACAATTGCATTAAAGGCTGTTGAAGACCCGTCAAATTTCGGTGTAATGGAACTAGAGGGAGACAAAGTAATAGAATTTTTAGAGAAGCCAAAAAACCCTAAATCCAACTTAGTGAATGCTGGGGCCTATATACTCAAGCCTGAAATAATTGACATGCTGCCAAAAGGCTTTTCCCAGATAGAGAAAGCAGTCTTCCCAAAACTTGCAGCTCAAGGAAAGCTTTATGGCTACATCTACAAAGGCCAATGGTTCCCCACAGACACCTTCGAAAGATACGAGAAAGCACTAAAGGAATGGAAAGGAATAAATTAGGAGGTAAAAAAATGAAAAGAATTTTAATTACCGGGGTCAATGGTTTTGTTGGAAGCCATCTAAGCGAATTTTTATTGAACAACAATTTAGGAGAAGTGAATGGAGTTTTAAGAAACAAACATGAATCACTAAAAAATTTATCCAATATAAAAGAAAAAATTAAATTAATTGAAGCAGATATTAATGATTTAAATGCAATCTCTGAAACAATAAAAGAAGTTCAGCCAGAGGTAATATTCCATCTTGCAGCACAGGCTTTTGTGCCAAGCTCATGGAATTCTCCTTTCGAGACATTAAACACAAACATCATGGGTTCACTGAACTTGTTTGAAGCAGTAAGGAAAAGCAATTCCAACCCGGTAATCCAAATAGCAGGAAGCAGCGAAGAATACGGCCTGGTTAAAGAGGACGAAATCCCAATAAAAGAAAGCAACCCGCTAAGACCATTAAGCCCCTACGGAGTCAGCAAAGTAGCAATGGACATGCTCGGCTATCAATACTTCAAAAGCTACGGAATGAAAATTGTCAGGACAAGAGCATTCAACCACACGGGCCCAAGAAGAGGCGAAGTATACGCCACAAGCAATTTTGCGCACCAGATAGCAGAAATCGAAGCAAAAAAGAAAGAGCCAATATTATATGTTGGAAACCTTGAAGCAAAAAGAGACTTCACTGATGTTAGAGACATGGTGAGGGCTTACTGGCTTGCAACGCAAAAATGCAAACCAGGAGAAGTATACAATATCTGTTCAGGCAAAAGCTACGCAATAAAGGAAATCATAGACAGATTGATCAACCTGAGCAAAAACAAAAAAATCAAAATAGAGCAAGACCCAAAAAGAATGAGACCAAGCGATGTGCTAAATCTTCTGGGAGACAGCAACAAATTCAGAAAAGAAACAGGCTGGAAGCCTGAAATAACATTCGAGCAAACCTTGAAAGACCTGCTTGACTACTGGAGAGCAAACATTTAGGAAAGCCTTCTTTTCCTGAATTCCCTGAATGCCTCAATTGTTCCCTCAAACAATTTTCTTTTTGTTAAATGAATCCTTTTAATTTCTTTCATTTTCTCAGTTTTAATTTTGCTTTTATCCCCTACAAAATAGAATTCATAACTTAATTTCCTTTTCCTTAAAGGCTCAATCATTCTCAAGTCAGAAGGGCTGTCCCCGAAAAGCCTGTAAAACCTTACTCTCCTTCTTTGAGGCCCAAGCATTCCGAGAGCCTGGTCTGCAGCAAAAGCCTTGCTCACAGCAAAAGGCAAAAGGTCAACGGCATAAAGGCTTCTCACTACATGAAATCCTTTGTGTTTTAAAGAAATTTCTCTCATTAATTTTTCTGTTTTCTTAAGTCCTTGTTCAACAAGCACTGGATTCTTTCTTTTGATTTCATGAATGGCCTCAATTGTCACAACAGCTTGTTTTGTTTTATCATAAAACACGCCAGGAATTAATTTCACTTGCCTTCTAACCTTTTCCATTATATTTTTTGGAACACTAATTCTTCTGTTAATTTCCCTGATTAATTTTCCGCCAGAAATTCTTGCTGTAACAAGGCCGTGCTCGCCGACAAAAGAAATGTTATTCACCGCATTAGGAAATTTTGCTTCAAAAGAATTGATTACCGGCAGCAGGTTTTTTTGAACCCAGTCAATCGAACGCCCTGAAACAAAGAAAACCTTGTGGCCCTCATTTGCTTTTTTCATGAACTCAAGTACTGCTTTTGGCTTTACATTGGCAAAGGCCCCAGTTACAGGCCCATCAATGTCAACCAGAAAACAGTCAATTCCATTTTGCATAACAGAAAACTAATTTATCTGAAAAGCTTTTTAATACATTCCTGGAACAAAAAATTACTGGAGCAGAGAATGAAAGAAAAATTTCTGAAAGAGAAAATAAGGGCTGTGCCGGATTTCCCGAAAAAAGGAATAATGTTCAGGGACATTACCACCCTGCTGCAGGACGCGCAGGCATTCAGGACAGTAATAAACGAATTTAAAGAGTATTACACCAAAAAAGGGATTGCTATAGACAAGGTTGCAAGCGCTGAATCAAGGGGCTTCATATTCGGAGCAGTGCTAGCGCATGAACTTAACGCAGGATTCGTGCCGGTGAGAAAGCCAGGGAAACTTCCATGGAAGACAATAAAGCAGGAATTCAAGACAGAATACTCAACAGACGCATTCGAACTGCACATGGACTCAATAAAAAAAGGCGACAGGGTGCTCATAGCAGATGATCTTCTTGCAACAGGAGGAACAATAGAGGCAATAATAAAATTAGTCGAAAAATTAGGGGGAAAAGTTGCAGGCATATGCTGCCTTGTAGAATTAAGCTTTCTTAAAGGCAGAAAAAAACTGAAGGGATACGATGTATTCTCTCTTGTAGACTATGAAAGCGAATGATTGATAAAAATAGGAGGAAAAAAAATGATTGGATTGATTGGAGGCTCAGGATTTTATGACACGGCAATGCTCAAGAAAACAGAGCAGAAAAAAGTGCACACGCCATTCGGTGCGACAAGCGATTTGGTTACAACGGGAGAATTTGAAGAAAAAAAGATTGCATTCATTCCAAGGCACGGGGCAAAACACTCAATCAACCCATCGCAAGTGAATTACAGGGCGAATATCCAGGCAATGAAAGAATTAGGCGTCCAAAGAATAATTGCAGCAAACGCTGTAGGCTCACTAAAAGAAGAAATGAAGCCAGGCGAGCTTGTAATAGTTGACCAATTCATTGATTTAACGAAAGGCAGAAAAAACACTTTCTATGAAGGCACGCAAGTATGCCATATTTCTACTGCAGAGCCCTTCTGCAAAGAACTGAGAAAAATACTGATTGAATCAGCACAAAAACTAAGCCTGCCATTCCACGAGAAAGGAACATGCATTGTAATTGAAGGCCCAAGGTTCTCAACAAAAGCAGAATCCATTCTCTTCAAATCATGGGGTGCAGACATAATAAACATGACCTTGTGCCCTGAAGCAGTCCTTGCAAGAGAAGCAGAAATATGCTATGCAGCAATAGCAATGGTAACAGACTACGACTGCTGGAAGGACAGCCATGCCACAGGAGCAGAAGTAGTGAAAATAATGAAAGAGAACGTCCACAAAATGCAAATGCTTGTAAAAGAAGCAATTCCACTTATCCCAGAGCAAAGGAAATGCGAATGCAAGGACGCATTAAAAAGCGCAATACAATAAGGCATAAGTTTATATCATGTTATTAACATAATTATTTGATTAACATAATTATGTGGTGGTCAGATGAATGTGACTATGTCTGTTAGCGGTGTTTTGGAAAAAGAGATAAGAAGGAACCCGCAAATAAAATGGACTGAAATTGCAAGAAGGGCAATGATTGAAGAGGCGACTAAAATGAGAAAACTTGAAATAATGCAAAAGTATATGGAAAAAAAAGAAATTGCTGACGAGGACTGGAAATGGATGGACTCCATTGATTGGCACCCAGTAGATGAAATGAATTACAAGAAATCTTTTATTGAAAGAATAAAGAAAGCACAAAAAGAAAAAGCGATAAAAGTAGGTTCTGTTGATAAATTATTCAAGTGATTCAATGGCTTATTCTCTTGAATCTGAGCCTTCATGCAAGAAAGCAATAAAGAAAGCATGCAAGAAAAACAAAGAACTGGAAAAAGCCTTAAAAAACAAGATTTCAGAAATCCTTGAAAACCCGCAGAGATTCAAGCCACTAAAATATAATCTTGCAGGCCAGCACAGAGTTCACATCCTTAAAAGCTTTGTTTTAACTTATGAAATCAATGAAAATTTAAAAACAGTAAAAATGCTTATTTTTGACCATCACGACAATATATATGAAAAATAATTTTTTTACATTGCTTCCAATGCCTTGATTCTTTCCTGTATTGGCGGGTGAGTGCTGAACAGGTTGTCAAGCCAGCCGCCGTGGGCCTTTAACGGATTGGAGATGTACAAGTGCTCTGTTGCCTTGTTCGCTGCCTCTAACGGTTCCTTGTCTGCATTAATCTTCTTTAATGCGTCAGCAAGGCCTTGAGGGTAACGCGTCAGCAAAGCGCCGTCAGCGTCCGCAAGGAACTCCCTCTTCCTGGAGATAGCGAACTTGACTAACTGGGCAATAATTGGAGTTAAAATTGCAAGCACAATTCCAATTATTACTAGAACAAACCAGCCTTTTTCTGCCTCCCTCCTTGAGCCTCTTGAACCCCAGAACATTGACCTTAAAATCAAGTCAGAGACAAGGGCAGCAATTCCCACAAGAACAACAACTATTGTCATGAACCTGACATCATAATTCTTTATGTGGCTCATCTCATGGGCTATAACTCCCTCTAATTCCAGTCTCTTGAGCCTCTGCACTGCGCCCGTGGTAACTACAATAACTGAATGTTCTGGATCCCTTCCAGAAGCAAAGGCATTGATTGCTGTATCATCAATAACATAAATTTTAGGCATTGGAATTCCTGCTGCAATTGCAAGGCCTTCAACGCTGTTGTAAAGGAAAGGAAACTCTTTTGGGTCAGCAGGCCTTGCCTTGCTTATTGCCAGAACAATTGAATCAGAATTATAGTAGGAAATCAAAACAAAAATTATTGAAACAACAATTGCAATTCCTGCTCCTAAAAATATGTCTCCCCACACTGCCCCGAGGACAACGCCAAGAAAAGCAATTAATACAACAAAGAGAACGAAAAGGATTACTGAATTCCTCTTGTTTGAGGAAATCCTGCCGTAAACATTTTCTGCCATAAAAAAACACTTGAACTGCATTAAACCGTAATTCAATTAATAATTAAAAAACAAAAAAAAGAAAAAGGGAGAGGAATTAAAATGAAACCTTGACTGGCTCCCTTGAACCTGCTTCGACCTCAAAGAATTCCTTTTGAGTGAACTGGAACATTCCTGCAACAATGTTTGAAGGAAAAGTCTGAATAGAATTATTGTAATCCAAAACTGAATCATTGTAGAACTGCCTTGCGTAAGCAATCTTTGACTCAATGCCATCCAACTGCTCTTGAAGAAGCTTGAAGTTCTCGTTTGCCTTCAATTGAGGATAGGCTTCAGCCACAGCAAACAAAGTCTTCAATGCCCCAGTAAGAAAGTTCTCTGCCGCAGCCTTGTCCTTCATTCCCTGGGCGTTAGCAACCTGAGACCTTGCCTGGGTCACCTTCTCAAATACTTCCCTTTCATGCTTTGCATAGCCCTTCACTGTTTCTACAAGATTAGGCACTAAATCAAACCTTTTCTTCAATTGGACGTCAATCTGGCTCCAGGAATTGTTCACCCTGTTCCTTTTCACTATAAGGCCGTTGAAGATTGCTATTAGCACTAGAACTACAATTACTATTATGACCAGTATTACAATTGAAATCAATGAAACAAAATCAAAAGCCATTAAACAAAACCTCCGTTATACCTATTGCTCACGAATATAATAAAAAGCTTTTCATAACCAGAAAATAAATCCAATGAGCACAATAACAGCATTCGCAGGAATAGGAATAGGCACATTCACAGAAATAATTGCAATGGCAGGATACTGGGGGGTATTCCTTTTAATGCTTTTAGAGAGCACTGCAGCACCAGTGCCATCAGAATTGGTCATGCCCTTTGCCGGATTCCTTGTGAGCGCAGGAAGAATGGACTTACTCACAGTAATACTAATTGCCTCTGCAGGGTCAATTATTGGCTCACTTATATCTTACTGGATTGGAAGAGAATTAGGAAAGCCCTTCATCAAAAAATACGGGAAATATGTACTGCTGAATTTGCACCATCTTGAGCTCACAGAAAAATTCTTTTCCAGGCACGGCACAAAAACAATATTCTTCAGCAGATTCATTCCAGTAATAAGGCACCTCATATCAATTCCAGCAGGAGCAGCAAAAATGAATTTACTGAAATTCAGCTTCTACACATTCCTTGGCGCCCTCGGATGGAATTCAATCCTAGTGTTTGCAGGCATCAAACTTAAAGAGAATTGGGTGCAGTTAACCAAATTCACTGAAGCAGTGGACATGATAATAATAATAATCATAATTGCAGCAGCAACCGCCTTCTTCTGGAGCGCAAAAAAACACAGGCAAAGAAAACACAAATAGCCCAAGAATTGGCAACAAATAAAAAGCTTTCTTCACCTAAAATATAACATTTAATTCTCAAGCGTGAAAAAAATTGAACAAAGTCTTCCTTGCACTATGCATTCTAACACTAACCCAATTAATAGGCACTGCAAGCGCCTTAAGCGTAACAATATCAATTAATTCAGGCGCACAATACACAAACAACAACACAGTAACTTTAACCCTAACATCAGACGATCAAAGCGTAAACTGCGATTACGCAAACGACTCAAATTCAAATTACAGCGGAAGCCCAACGCCCTTCACTGCAACAAAAAGCTGGACATTAAGCGCAGGAGACGGCGCAAAAACTGTTTATTATAAATGCACTGATGTGAACTTAAACACAGCAGAAGCAAACAATTCAATAACACTGGACACAAGCGCTCCAACAGTGAATATTTTGCAGCCAAATGGAGCTACAACCTCAAACACTGTGTCCTTTGACTTGAACGAAACAGGAAGCGAAATAAACTTAAGCACAGTAACAGTGCTGCTCAACGGAGCAGAATCATCCTTCAATTCCTCAAACTGCACCTTAGACGGAGGGCTTAACTACCACTGCTCTTACACCGAAACAAAAATAGACAAAAACGGAAATTACACAATTGACGTTAATGCCCAAGACAACGCAGGAAATTTGGGCACTGCAACATCCACTTTCACTTACACTGACTCAACTCCTCCAAGTGCTCCCACAAATTTTACTGCAACAGGGGGACACCTTCAAATAAGCCTTAATTGGACTGCAAACACTGAATACGACCTAAACGGATACAATATTTATTTCAGTACAACACAAAACTTTGACACTAATGCTCAAACACTTTTGATTTTTACAACCTCAAACTCTTATCCCCACATATACCTTCAGGCAAGCACAACATACTACTACAAAATAAAAGCAAAAGACAAGACAGGCAATGAATCAACAGCAAGCAATGCAAACGCAACAACAAATGCTCCTGATGGAACGGCCCCAACAACAGCCTATTCAGGGCCTGATGACGCATGGCATAATTCAAATGCAAGCATCACATTAACATGCAGCGACACAGGAGGAGCAGGATGCAAATTAATCAGCTACAGAATTAATTCAGGTTCATGGAATTATGTAAGCGGCCCAAGCTCGGCCTTCACCATAAGCAATGAAGCAGACAACCTGCTTGAATTCTATTCAACAGACAATTCAGACAACAATGAATCAATGCAATCAAAGCACGTGAAAATAGACAAGACAGTTCCAAAGCCTTCACTTACAGCAACAGGCTACAGCTCAAGAATAGAATTAACCTGGAGCGCTATAACGGACTCCCTTTCAGGGTTAAAAGAATATTTCGTGAAAAAGAATGATGAGGCATGGATAAGCAATGCCAGAAGCACAACATACAATTTTGCTGGCTTAACAAACGGCACATTGTACAACTTCAAATTAAAGGTTGTAGACAACGCAGGAAATGAAACAGAAAGCGACCCTGTCTCTGCAACGCCAACTTCATCCTCAACTTCAGGCAGTTCAGGCGGGGGCTCAAGCGATACAACTGCCCCTAATTTAAGCTGGACCTTCCCAGCAGACGCAAACTATGAATTGAAAGATTATAATATTACATTAAAAGTCAATGCATCAGACTATGACAGCGGGCTAGCAATAATAATTTTATCATACAGGAAGACAGACCAGAACACTTACACTAGAATCACAAATATTACTGAGCCAACAAACGGAACAAACTCCTATAAATGGGAGCTTTCCTCAGACATGAATTCAGGAACACACGAATTAAAGGCCGTAGCAAGAGACGAGGCAGGAAACATTGCAACAAAAACAATTACAATAAAAATTACTTTGCCAGCAGCAGTAAATCCAGCAAAGCCAGCAGACCAAAATAAGGTTGAAGACAAAAACAAGACAACAGGAACAGAAGACAAAAATAAAAGCAAAGAAACAGTAGGCACAGCAGTGGGAACAGAAAACCAGCTTGAAGGCACTGCAGGGAAAGGAGAAGAAACAACAAATCCCTTCACAGGCCTTGCTTCAGGATTAATGAAAAACATAATCCCAGTAATTGGAATAATTGTAGTGCTTGTAGTAATAGCATTCGTTGCAGTAAAAGCAAAGAACAGGGTAGGGCGCCTTGGAAGGGACGACTTGGTCGGAGTCAATGCAAGAATAGAAACAGGATTTCATGGAATAAGCTCAAAGCCAAGCCCGCCAGGAAGCAAGACATTAGAAATAATCAAGAGAGAAATAGAGGCAGAGCACACAGGAAAATTCGCAAGAAAATAATTTTAATTAAAGCCCCTAATTTTATAGAAATTATTTTTTAATGAAAGGCCTGAAAAAAATTATGTCTACCACTTCATCCTTTTTCATTTTCCTTATTCTGACCCAATAAACAATCAAGCCAATTATAATCAGGAAAAGCAGTGTGCCAAAAACTGAAGTGAAGTCAATTGGAATTGAAAGCAGAAGGTTTTCAATTAATATAAGCAAGGGAAGAAAGGCAATCGAGAAAACCATAGAGAAAGTGAACCTTTCAATTTCGTCTATTTCATTTTTCTTTGGAAAAAAAGCCAAGGAAAGGAAATAGCCAGGAATTGTAAGAACCAAAGCCAGAGAAATCAGTGGAATAATTAAATCATAAAGCATACAATATTTTTTTGAAGCAAAAAGAATATTAAAAGAAACGCTTAAATTATTAACAGGAAAAAATTAAGGTGCAGGAATGGCTTTGAATGCAATAACAATTATAGGCGCAGGACCTGTTGGGTTAAAGACAGCAATAGAGTTAAAGAAGGAAGGCTGGGACCCAAAAGTAATAGAAGAACACACTGAAATTGGGGTTCCAGAAAACTGTTCAGGCCTCATAAGCGTTTCAGGAGTAAAAGAAACAAAATTAGACGTAGAAGACATTACAGTCAACAAAGTCAAAGGCGCAATAATCAAAGCGCCTAATGGAATTGAATTAAAAATAGAGAGAAGCAGACCAGTGGCATATGTTATAGAAAGAAAGAAGTTAGACAAAAAGTTTTATGCCGAAGCCCTCAAAAAAGGAATTGAGGTAAGGACAGAGACAAGGCTCATAGACCTAAGGAAAGACACCTTATTCCTGCAGTTCAGGCAGAGAGGCGAAATGATGAAAACAGAGCTTCTCATAGGAGCAGACGGCGTGAACTCAAAAATAAGAAAATTAATGAATTTAGGCGCGAACCCAGAGCACTTTGTCCTCACAACGCAAGTGAGAGCAAAAGGCTCATTCAACAAAGACTTCGTGGAATTAAGTTTTGGAGAACAGTACAAAGGATTCTTTGCGTGGACAATTCCAGAGAGCAGTACAACAGCAAGGATTGGGGTTGGAGTAAAGCCAGGCATGAACCCAAAAACTGCCCTTCAGAAATACATGAATGGAATGAAAGTAGAAGTATTAAGCGAAAGCTCTTCACTGATTCCAATAGGAAAGCCCCTGAGAGAAATTTCAACAGAAAAAATTCTTTTACTGGGAGACGCTGCCTTTCAAACAAAAGCAACAAGCATTGACTATGAAGAGCCAATAATAATATTAGAAAACGGTCTGATTAAGACTGTTAGGATAGGAGAATTAATAAATAATGAAATGAAAAAAAACGAGAACAATATAAAAACTATCACTGGAAGCCCTGAAATAAAGCTATTGGAACTAAAAAAAGAAATTAATTCTTTTTCTCCAATGAAAAATGGCTCAGAACCCAAATTTAGAAAAATAGCAAACATTCTAAAACATTCAATAAAAGAAGACTTGTATGAAATTATTCTCGAAAAAGGCTATAGAATAAAAGCAACTGAATCACACAGCATAATTACTTTGGGGCAAAAACAACTTGAAGAAAAGAAGGTTTCAGAACTAAAAGCAAACAAAGACCATTTATTAATGTGCACACGCCTGCCAAACAATGAAATACTAAAAGAAATAAACATCATTGAATTTATTTTAAGAGAAAAACCAGAATTAATCCCCTTAATTAGAGTTAAAGGGGGAAGAAAATACATTTTTTCAAAACAAAGTGAAGTACCCAAAAATTTGTTGACAGCTTACTGGTATGAAGATTCAATTCCATTAAAAGTTTTTGTTGAAAAAGGTATAATACCAAAAGATGCAAGAATAAGTTACTTAAAATCAGGTTTAAAAATAAAAAACGGGCTTCAAATCACGCCGGAATTATGTAGGCTGTTAGGGTATTATGTTGCAGAAGGCAGTTGTAAAAAAGGAAAAAATATTAGTTTGACTTTCGGCAAACAAGATATTGAGAACGGAATAGTAGAAGACACAATTAAATGTATTCAATATGTTTTTGAATTTAAACCAACAAAATATCAGTACAAAAAAAACCCTTTAACCAAAAAGATTTCAGCTGTAACAATAACCTTTGGTGGTTCATTACTTTCAGAACTTTTCTCTAATATTTTGAAAGGCGGAAGAAGCGCCAAAACAAAAGAAGTACCTTTCATTATTTTTAATGTGCTAGAACACCTTAAAATTGAATTCTTAAAGGGTTATCTCAACGGCGATGGAACAATAAGAATAAGAGAATCAAGTAAAAGAAAGAACTGGAATGCAGAAATTTCTTGCAAGACGGTAAGCAGAAAACTTGCAAGTGACTTAATAACCCTTTCTCTTCAGATGGGAATGCTTCCAAGTATAGAAGAGTTTTCTGCTAAAGAAAGAAAAATCTATGGCAAAAAAATTGTTGAAAGCAATGGTTACAAAGTGGCTTTCTCAAAAAAAGAGGACTTACTGAGACTTTCAGAAGTTTTCCCAAAAAAAACAAGTGAGTTAATTGGTTTTCTTAATGAAATTAAATCAAAATCAACTTCGGGCATACCAAAAGAATATTTTGCCTTCACTTCAAACCAAAAATATGCTACAGAACTAATAGAAGAATTTGGGCCATCAATATATACAGCTTACAATAAACTTGATTCTAAAAGAGTTTCCTTTGCAATGCAAAAAATGATAACAAAAAACGAAAGAATTCAATTAATACAAAATTTAATTCAATCAAATATTGCAGTATTTAAAATAAAAGAAATAAGAAAAGTTAAACCAACCAATAACGAAGTTTTTGATGTTCACATCCCAGAAACAAACATGTTTGTTGGAGGGCTTGGAGCAATACTCCTTCATAATACAGGCGGGGGCATTATTACAGGAATGATGGCAGCAGAAGCAGCAGTAAAGACAATAAGCAATTACTACAAGAAAAAAAAGCCTTTAACTGAATACAGCAAACACTTAAGCCATTTAAACAAGGAATTAGAATTGCACTGGAGGATAAGAAAATACTTGAATTCACTGAACGACAAGCAATTGAACGAACTGTTCATCAAACTAAAGAAAGCAAGAATTGAAGAATTCCTTGCAGAGCACGGCGACATGGACAGGCCCTCAAAATTCATGGGCAAAATCCTTACAACCCCAAGGCTGTGGAGCCTGGCACCATTAGCATTAAAGCTCAGGTGAAAAAGGAAATTTTTTAGTTACTTACAATTGAATTTGCAGAGCAAATTCCTTTTTTTCTTTTAGTTAAATTTTTCAAGCTTTGCTTGAAAATTTTCAAAGCCCTGCTTTGAAATATTTTCTTTTTTGTAAAAAGAAAAAGTTAGCCCCGAGGAAATTTGAATCTGCGGATTCAAAAACCTCGTGTCTGATAGCCCCGAGGAAATTTGAATCTGCGGATTCAAAAACCTCGTGTCTGATAGCCCCGAGGAGATTCGAACTCCTGTCATCTCCTCCAGAGGGAGACATCCTTGACCGCTAGACTACGGGGCTGGATTAAAACAAATTAGTGGAAATAAAATTAAAAATTGTTGTTTAAGAAACACTGAATAAATTAGTGACTAAATGTTAAGTGACAACGCATATGGCTCCATTTTTTTGTTTGTCACTGAATACTTGATTAGGCGTAAAATATTTAAGGCTTGAGTGCGGAGTGTTGTTGTACTCGCGCTGGAAGCGCGAGAGTAAGCGGTTAGCGTGTTTGAGGTTTTGAACCTCGAACTCATTCAAGAATCGTTTTATTTTTTTGATGACTGCTTCTGCTTTTCCGTTGCATTTGGGATTGTGAATGCGTGTGTGAATGTGTTTGATGCCTAATAGACTGGCATCAAAGTTTTTGTGGTATTGTCTACCATTGTCAGATAACAAGGCTTTGAATCCCCCCGTTTCTCGGATTGCTTGTTGTAGGTTGTCTATTGTGTTTGCAAGCGTTGCATGAGAATATGCTTGCAGTGCAAACAGTTTTCTGGATGCATCATCTTCATAGAATGAGAAGCAACAGTGTACTCCATCCAAAATGCGTTTTCTGCCCCAATCCGTATGCATTAATGATAAAGCGTGCCTGCGCTCGTAACGCTTGCATTTTGTCTTTGGTTTGGGTTTTGGAGGAAACCAACGCTTCTTATAGCGTTATACTGTCCTCAAGCAAACCTTTCCCAAAGCTATCCATGCAAGCGTGCTGGACTTTCCTTGCACCAGCAAGGCTCTTAACCTGTTCAAGACAGGTTGCACTGTTTTGTTCCAGATTCTTTTGGCCTTTCTCTTAAACCTGATTGGTTGACCAGACAATGTGCGGTTCAACCAACGCGAAAGAGTCTTTCGCGGAATCCGCAAGACTCTATCTAACTCTCTCTGGCTAACCTGGCCAGAAACAAGTCTGGCGACTGCTTTTTCAACAATATCATTGCTATATTTTATAGTGGGAACCTCCATTCCGTTACTCAAAAAATGGAGTTCCCACAACTTTAAAACCCGCGTCTTAAAGTGGGGGCATATCCGCTGTCATGCAACAACTAAAGAGATTTATTAATAATTTGCTATCAATATAATTTAACAAGTGTAAAAAGGCTGTTTATGGATAAATCAAAAATTGATGAACTTATACGCAAGGCAGGGTATGAGATTAAAGTAGACAAAATACCAGAAGGATATACGCCCGGAATTATTATTAGAATTCAAAAAGGAAAAACCCATGCTTTTATTGATATTCATATTGAAAATAATAAGGCGTATTTTGGAAAACTCCACATAGGAAATGTAGAAAAAGGAGTGTGGCACAAGCCTGGGCATATATCAGCTGCAAAAGCTATTGATCTCATGCTCTATACAACAGAAAGAGAACTAAAAAAAGAACGGGTTAAAATAATTCAAGGATGGCCTGGCCCACAGCTTGAGAGATTGTTAAGGAGAAGAGGTTACAATTTAAAAAAACAAGAGTATTATGGTTTTGATATAAAAAAAAGGATTGGAAGAAAAAATCCGCTTCCACTTATATTACAGAGCAAAGTTAAAAAAGCGATTAAAAAAATTTAATAATTAA
The DNA here is from genome assembly GCA_040755695.1 of Candidatus Diapherotrites archaeon. Lineage (NCBI taxonomy): Archaea > Nanobdellati > Candidatus Iainarchaeota > Candidatus Iainarchaeia > Candidatus Iainarchaeales > Candidatus Iainarchaeaceae > Candidatus Iainarchaeum > Candidatus Iainarchaeum sp. Next base: position 117,567 of record JBFMAK010000003.1, read on the forward strand.
TTAATTCTCCGAAAATTTAGGTTTTTTATTTGCCGAACCTTCTCTGCCTGTCGTTGAATTCGTTTATTGCTGTCGCCAAGTCTTCTTCCGAGAATTCAGGCCAGTATTTTTCAATGAAGTAGAGTTCAGAGTAAGAGGACTGGTATGTCAGGAAACCGCTCAATCTTTTCGTGCCTGATGTTCTTATTATGAGGTCAGGGTCAGGGAAAGCCGAATAAAGATAGTTCTTGAATTTTTTTTCTGTGAGCGAAGCCAGGCTGATTGCGTTGTGCTTGAAGTCCCAGGCAAGCCTTTTTGCTGCGTCAATTATTTCTGCCTGGCCGTTGTAGCCTAAAGCCATGTTGATTACCTTCTTCCTGTAGTTTTCAGTGAACTCTTCTGCCCTCCTCATTTTATTCTGGAGTTTCTGCGGCAAGAGATGAGTCCTTCCAATGAACTTCAATCTTAACTGGTTTGCAGTGAACTTGTTTGTGCTCCACACCTTGTCTAATTCTTTCTCGAAGATCTTGAACAAAATTTTTAGTTCAGCTTTATTTCTCTGCAAATTCTCCAGTGAAAGCGTGTAAAAAGTGCCTGCCTTGATTTTAGGGTAAGAATTAAGCCAGTCTAATACATGCCATGCTTTTTCTGTTCCCATCCTGTAGGATTCAAGTAATGAAACTCCGGCCTTGATTGCGTAACGCCTGTTTCCGTCAGGAATAAAAGCAATAGACTTCAATTGCATTAGCACACCAATTATTGTCCTTTTTTATTTATTTTTGCAGCTAAAAATATTTAAAATCAATTATAATCATACTATTTACATTAATTTAAACCTATGCCTTTAAATGCTTTAAAAACCAATTTTTAATGGTGCAGGAAATGAAGGAAGAAATCAGGTTCATTAAGGCCCAGGAACTGATTCAGGGAATGCTTGAAAGAACAGAAAAAGAAATAATTGAATTAAAGGAAACAAGAATCAGGGAAGGCCAGGCGTCAAACCCGACAGAAAAGGCAAGAGCAAAAATAGAGGAACTTCTCGTGCCATCAATTGAGTCCTTGAGAGAATAAAAAAAAGGCTTGAAAAGAATGCTTTACAATAAAACCAGAAGAAAAGAGATAATTGGAAGAATAAAAAAAGCTGGTTCTTTCTGGGGGAAATTCAAAGGCCTGATGCTCGAAAGAAAAGAGAAGTTCAATTACGGCCTTGTCTTTGATTTCAGGGCAGAGAAGAGGATTGAGGCAAGCATCCACATGCTCTTTGTCTTCTTCCCAATAGACTTGGTTTACTTGAACAAGGAAAAGAAGGTAATTGAATTAAAACACGGAATAAAGCCCTGGAGCCTGAACTACACCCCAAAAAGAAAGGCTCATTACCTTATAGAACTGCCTGAAGGCACAATCAAAAAGAAGAAGATTGGCCTGAAAGACGAATTGAAATGGAATTGAAAAGAAATTAAATGAGCTCTTTCTCTAATTCAATTAAATTATATAATACGCCATATTTTCTGCCTTTGATTTTTTTTCCTGTTTCCTGCCATTTAAGGTATTTTAGTGCCTTAAGTTTTCTGGGGTCTGTTATGTTCACATATGTTTTGGCTTTTTTGTGGCCTAAGTTACTAAGAATTATTTCAGCAGTCTTTAGAGCATTGTTGGCGTCAAAAGCAGTTCTATGCTCAGGAAGAATTGAAAATCCCCCTATTTCTCCTGTGCTTGGGCGAATTGAAATTGTTCCAATCTTTTCCCCTGCTTTATTTATAACAAAATACCATCTTCTACTGTCTTTGATTAATTCTTTTGGGGTTCTCGGGATAGCAAGGAAGCGATTTTTTGATTTCTTCATTAATTCAATGGCTTGAAATGCATCTCCTAATTGAAGCTTGAAACCCTTTCTCACAGGAATAAGATTATAAAAGCCGGTAATCTTTCTTTTCATAACAAAAAAGTAAAGGTTATAATTAATAAGCTTAATCACTATCCAAACAAAAAAGGGTTTATAGTAACTAATTTCTTTCCTGCCTTTTGCGAGCCACTTGAGGGACATTTTTGGTTATTGCGGGGCATTTACTAGGAAAGCATGCATATTTGAATCGTTAACCAATCGTTTAATTTTTCATTCAATCGTTTAATTAAATAAAAAAAGTTTTTTTATTGTTTTAAGAAATAGTTGGTGGCTTTGCCTTTTCCGTTTCTCGCAATAAAATTGAGTTTAATTAATTCATTTAAATCAAAAGTAGCGGTTGCCTTCGTAACATTAAACATTTTACAGAATTGACTGGAATTAATTCTATTCATTTTCTGACTCAAGAAATTCAGCGCCTTAATCTGCCTTTCATTCAATCCTAGTTCTCTTAAATCAATTATTCTGGAGTCCTTAATTAAGTCCAAAATTTTTTCTTTCGGGCCAGGAAAGGTTACTTGAAAGGAAGCTCTTCTTGCTTCAAAGACAGGTTCTTTCAGTCCATGCTCTTTCATTAATTTTTTCATTTTGTTTAATCCTGAGCCAAGTCTTTCGACTTCATTTATTTTATTGAATAATTTAAGCAATAACTTGTTTCGAGGAAAACTCTTGTTCATTACTTCTTTTAGGGTTAAACCGAATGGAATGCTTCCGGGTGAAACAACCTCAATTCTGTCGTCAAAAATGTTAACGAAAACAAGAGTTGAATTAAAGTAGTAGTTTCTGTGGCATACTGCGTTAATGATTGCTTCTCTTATGGCAGTATAAGGATATTCTTCTTTGTCAATTCTTTGAAATCCAATAAACTTTGAAGCAATCCTTGTATTCTTTTTAACAAATGTTTCGGCTTCGTTAACCAAATACAATAAATCGCCGGACAAGTCAGCTCTATCCAAAATATTGAATTTGTCTGTTCCTTGATAGCGAACGCAAGTAATGCAGGATTGCTCAACAAATTTTTCAGGTTCTAAAGCAAAAAATAAGACGCCAGCATTATTAACTGCCAAAACATTATCGGTCAATCTTGCAACACCAAGCTTCCATAAAGCATCTTCAATATTTAACTCTTCATTTATTCCTGCTTTATGCAAAAAATCATGCAATTTGTTTCTATCTAAATCTATTTCAATAGAAAAGTTTTCGCACAATAATTCGTCAAAGCCTTCCCCGTTACTTAATTCCTCTCTTAAACCAACCGCCAAAAAAACAATTCATGCAACATAAAGGAGGAGGAAACGAAAACAAATAAAAATCATTCCCTTCGTTATGGTACGTTATCATACCAAAACAGAAGATTTAAATTTTGTTCTATTCAAGCATTGTTTTGGTGAAAGAAATGAGGGAAAGCGTCTTCTTGGATTTCTTGGGAAACTCGCCTACAGCGCGGGTTTTGGACTTCCTTATTACTGGAAGAGAATTTGATTACTCTCTGACTGACATAGCCGAAAAATCTGAAATAGGCTGGACGACCTTGCACAGGATTCTACCATCACTGAAGAAAATGGAAATACTTGTCCCTACAAGGGCAGTAGGGAGGGCAAGGCTGTACAAGCTCAACCAAAAAAACGAGAACGTGAAGAAGCTGATTGAATTGTACGACAGCCTGCTCAAAAGAGAGTTGGGCAAGGCAGAAGAAGAAAGCAGAGTGAAAGCAGTTGCAATTGAAAAGACAAGAAAAAGAACTAAAAACTAATTAAACAGAATTAAGGGAGGTATCAGAACCTGTTGGAGGGAGGTATCGGATCCTATCGAAGGGGGGTATCGGAACCGTGGGTTCTGATAAGTACTACCAAGCGAATGCGAAGGTAGTACTGTGATGTCAACTGGCACTGGCAGTTGTTAAAAATTAGAAGAAGGAAAGCATTGCGCTTTCCTCCTTTGCCTTTTGTCTTCTTTTGCAGAATTCGGGGTGATATACCCGGTGTATTATTATAGGCGTTGAATTTATTAACCTTTTGGCATCTGAAAAGCTAACCTTTGGGCAAGAAAAATTTTGGATTATTTACTTGAATTTATTGCCTTCTTTTAATTAAATATTTAAATTTTTTCTAATGGAGATTAATTTAGCTGAAAGAGGCAGAAAAAATGGACTTAAGCCATTACATCAAGAAAAACAGGGTTAAAGCAGGAGACTTTGGGGCTCCAGCCAAGAGATGCCTTCAATGCGGCAAAGAATTAGAGAGAAACGAATCCCATTTATACTACCAAAGCTTCTGCTGCGAATTCTGCAAGCAAAAATACCTAAGCCCGAAATTATAATTTAAAGCAGGTTTGGAAAAGTTAAAGCGAAAAGCTTTTAAATAACTTAATTCTATGTTAATTCAACATGAAAAAAACCCAATACGCCCAAGGTCTTCCACACACCACTCTGAAGATGCTAGCATTCTCTTTATTCCTGATTTCAGGACTCACATTATTGTCTACCCTTCTTTCACCTTCAGAAGGCTGGAAAGTAAAAACGCCTTACACAATATTATTAGAAGGAGAGGAAGGAGCACCACCCTCGCCTCCACCAGAAACAATTTCTCCTCCTCCAGAACAACAAGGGCCTCCACCTGAAGGAATGCCTCCCGAAGGAGCGCCACCACAAGGAGACCAAGGGCCTCCGCCAGAGGGAATGCCTCCACAAAGAGAACAGCCTCCTCAAATGACTGCAGAGCAGATGTACCAGCAATTGCCTGCAGAGGTAATTAATGCTGGAGTCAGCTTATCAGACATTCAATCTTTATACAGCATGGGAATAACAGACCCTGCGACAATGCATGTCCAAATAGGAAATTTAATTGCAGAAAAAATGGCTCCGCAAGGAGTAAGCGAAGGAATGCAAGGAATGGGGCCTCCGTCAGGAGAGGGAGGGCAAGCGCCTCCATGTAATAGCCCTGAAGAATGCCAGGCTTACTGTTCTGATCCAGCTCACGCGCAAGAATGCCAGGGAATGGGCCCAGGAGGACAACAAGGAGAACCATTTGGACAAGGAATGGAGCCACAGCAAGGAGAACAAGGAGGAGAAATGAGGGAAGGCCCAGGAGGCTGCAAGAGCATGAGCGAATGCATTGCTTATTGTAAAGATCCAGCGCACAGAGAGGAATGCGGAAGAAAAGGGCCACCTGAAAAGAAAAAAGGCGGGCCACCTGAAGGAATGATTCCAGACAGAGTGCCTCAAGAAGTAGTTGACGCAGGAGCAACACAAGAATTCCTTGAAGTAATTTGCTCTAACATGAAATGGCACATGGAATGCGATTTTTTGGGCGCAGTGGATGCAGCAAAAGAAAACTTCTCTCAGGCAGGAACAGAAATAGGAATGACCTTTGATTTCAGCAATTTAGAAGCATTAAAGGCATTGGTTAGAACAAGAATTGACGCCATGTGCAATTCAACTCAAGACAATTTTGGAACAAACATGAAAACATTCATGGAGTTTGTTAACAGCGGTATAATGGACTCTGCAATGGAAGGGATTGGAGGGCAGGTTGAAGATTTCATGATGCAGAAAGCCCAAATCATTGAAAGCCAAATGGGCAATCCAGAAGAGATTGGAAGGCAAATGCAGGCTTTAGGCGACCAAATGAGGCAAACACAAGATCCAGTTCAACAGCAGGCACTGCAAGCACAAATGAATGAACTGCAGCAGAAAGCACAGCAAATGCAGAGCACTGGACAGGAAATGCAGGCTTTAGGAAACAAGATGGAGCAGATTTTCGGCAACATGGAGCAGAAAATGGAGGCATCAATGCAGGCAAACAAGTTAAAACCTGAATGCCAGGAGATGGAGAAGAGGGCAGTTGAAGCCGAATTGGCTCTTAACTATAAAATGTTGGATTTTGGTTTAAAGATGGTTGAAGAACAGGAAATAGAATTAAGAAAGTATGGCATTGAAGTAGAAGAATTAGCTGAATTAAAGGCTTGGTTAATGCAACAGCGAGAGAAAATAAAGACTGTGTTTGCTGTTGGAGCGACAGATGAAGCAAAGTTTGCTTTCGTTAAAGAAATGCAGGATGGAATGGCTAAATGGGAGAGAGAAATACCTAAAGCAATAATAAAGGAGTTAGCTGGCACTTTTGTTCCAAGAGCAAAAGAAAACATTGAGAAGTACAGGCTGGCAGCAAAATACGCTAAATCAATTGGAAAGAATAATGAAGCAAAGCTATTGAATGAATTGGCAAACGAAATTGAAGATTATGTGGTGGCAGTGCAAGAAAAACTCAAGACAGCATTCACACAAAAAGACCTTGAAGACCTGAAATTATATTTCATAAAAATATTTAATGCAGACAAGGAAGCAAGAGAAATCTATGACGCTTTAAAAGAAGCTTAAAAGAAGTGAATTGAAATGAATAAATTAAAACAAAAAATTTTGGTTTTGGGATTAATTGCACTAATTCTGCTAATGATAGGTTGCACTCAACCAAGCGCTCAGGGCGGCACAGGAAAAACAACAGGAGAAACCCTGAAAAGCGGTGCAGAATTAGAGAACTTAAGCGACTTGCCTAACCCTGCATTAGGGGAAACTGACTACTTGGACGCAATTGGGGCAGCAGGAGACACAACAAACGCAATTCCAACAAAGCCCAAGACCCCAACAACAGGCAAGTAAAAAAAAAAAATTCTTTCGTTTTCTGTCGTATGAAAAAATTTTTAATTAGTGCCCTCTATTTTTTTGGTTAGAGGGAGCTGGATTGCACGCAAAGGAAAGAATTGAAGAAAGAGAGAAAAGAGAAACTGAAAGGCTTTTAGGCTTCAGGACAAGAAAAATAAAGAAAGAATTAATCCGCAAATTTCTGCTTAAAACTGATTCTATTGAATTGATTGAATTAAAAAACAGGCAGAAAATATACTTCCTCAAAGAATTCCCGGAGCTCTCGCTCGAAGAAGCAGAACTAGTGAAAGAGACAGTGGAAGAATTCCAGGCAAAAGAAGGCAGAGGAGAAGAAAAGAACTTGGCAAAAGAATTCAATTCCTACTGCAGGAGAAACCTAATTGAATTAGACAGGGAACAAAAGAACTACCTGTACAAGCTGATAGAATCAATTGCATTCGGTTTCGGGCCATTAAACGCAATTCTTGCAGACGACAGCATAGAAGAAGTAAGCCTGGCAGGCTTAAGCGCAAGAAATCCAGTGCGCGTGTTCGAGAAAAGCCAAGGATGGATTGAAACCAACTTATATTACTCATCAGAGCAGACAGTCAAGGACTTAGTGAACAAGATGGCTAGAAAGATAGGGAGAAGGCTTTCAATGCAGACACCAAAAATAAATGCTGTCCTGCCAGACGGCTCAAGATTGAATGCAACAATAAAGCCTGTATCTTTTACCGGTCCAAGCTTTACTATAAGAAAATTCAGGGAAGAGCCTTTCACCCCATTAGACCTCATAAGAAACAATACCTTTACAGCAGAATTAATGGCCTTTACCTGGCTGGCACTGGAATCAGATGCAAGCATTGTGGTTGCAGGAAACACAGGCTCAGGAAAAACTACCACATTGAATTCCCTCTTCAGTTTTGTTCCAAAAAACGAGAGAATAATTGCAGTAGAAGAAACCCCAGAAATAAAACTGCCTCACAGGCACTTAATCAAATTAAATACAATTGAAAGCCTTGGAATAGGAATGCAGGAACTTATAACAGACACACTGAGAATGAGGCCTGACAGGATAATTGTAGGGGAAATAAGAAGCAGGGAAGAAATAAACGCATTCATTGACACAATGCTCGCAGGACAAGGAAAGGGAAGCTATGCAACATTTCACGCGCAAAGCTCGCAGGAAGCAGTAACAAGAATGAAAAATTACGGGATAATAGACCTAGACCTCCAATCAATTGACCTCATGCTAATACAGAAGAGATGGACTCAAGTAAACCTGAAGAAAAAACAGAGAAAGGAGACAAGGAAAATAATTGAAGCAAGCGAAATTCTATTGCAGGAGGGCAAGCTGAAGCTCAACAAATTATACGAATTCAATTACAAGAAAAACGAATTAGAGAAAAAAAGCCACGGCATTAAAGCAATGCAGAAGATAATGAACTGCTTGGGCTTAAGCAAAAGGAAAGCAGAAAAAGAAATAAAAAGAAGGGAAAAAATGCTCAAAAAAATGCTTGCAGAAAAATACAGCTTGAAGGAATTCTTTGAAAGAATAAACCAAGAAATGCAGTGAGAAAAAATGAAAATTGAAGAAGAAAAAGAAAAAATTTTGCTTGAAACACAAAAAAACCTTGAGAAAGCAAGGATAAACAAAAACGCAGAAAAATACTGGAAGGAAATTATTGCTTATTCTTCAATTGCAACAATAATTGCCTGGATTACTGCAGCGCTTTTAACACAGGAAATAATATTGAGCGCAATCCTTGCATTCACGCTTCTTGTTCTCGGAATCGCCTTGGGATACTATTATCCCTTGCACAAAAAGAATTCGATTGCAGGAGAAATAGAGAAGGAACTGCCTTTCGCCTTAATGTCAATGGCTGTAGAATTGAACATGAACCTGCCCTTCGAGAAGGCATTGAAGAATGCATCAAAAAGGAATTATGGAATTCTTTCAAAAGAATTGGAGAGGGCAACAAGAGAGATTTCATTGAAAGGAGCAAGCATACAGGAAGCCTTACTGCACTTGAGCGAGAGAATTGACTCAAGAAACTTGAAGAGGAGCATTGCACACTTGGTGAGCGTGAACGAACAGGGAAGCAAGAACGAGAGAGGAGAGCCAATAAAAAGGATTGCAAAAGAGCTTCTCTCAAAGCAGAGGGCAGAAGCAAAAGAATTTTCTGGAAAATTGATAATCCTCTCACTGCTCTTCATTGCAGTCTCAGCAATAATCCCTGCAATGTTCCTGGCATTTGTCTCAATAGGCTCAATGTTCCTTGCAATAGAATTCACTCCAATCCAGGTAATAATAATTTCAGTAGTAGTCTTCCCTGCAATAGACTTGGCAATACTCTACCTAGTAAAACTCAAGACTCCAGTCTTTCTGAGGGAATAAAAAATGAAAATCATTCCTTCATTCAATTCAATAATAGAATATTTTTTTGGGAAAAAAAGCAGGATAGAATTCGAGGAAATGCTGAAAGAGAATGAGTGCAAGAAAAATTTGGAAGGAATAATAAAAGAAAGCCTCTTGCACGGCGCAGTTGCAGCGACAATTCTTTTCTCAATTCTTATATTCCTTGAATTCCCTTTTTTTTACTCAATAATTTTCTCATTAACTGCATTCTTCGCGCCTTTAATCCTCCAATACTCTTTTCAACTGCTATTGTTTGAGAAAAGAAAAAGAGAAAAAGAAAGAATGGTTCCTGACCTGCTACTGCAGGCAAGCCTTTTTCCGAGAGGTACAGCAACAACAAAAATAATAAGCTACATGGCCAAAACAGAATTCGGCCTGCTCAGCAAGGAATTCAAAAAAGTCAATTCAGAGATAAGGAAAGGAGCATCAATAGAAAAAGCGCTTTCAAGGATGCAGCAGAGATGCAAGAGCAAGATCGTAGAGAGGGCAGCAGACCTTTTAATTCAAGGCCACTCAAGCGGGGCAGAAATGCACTCTGTGTTCAAGGAGACAGCAGAAGACGTCCTTGAAACGCAATCAATTATAAGGGAAAGGAATGCAACAACAACAATAGAAAAATACACTGTACTAATGGCAGCCGCAATAATAGTACCATTAATTTTAGGGTTGATTGTAGGGCTGATAGAAGGACTGAATTTCCAGGGCATTGCAGAGCTGAGCCTTGGATTGAGTTCAAAAGAGAGAAAGGCACTGCTTGAAGCAGCACTCACAGCAAACTTCTCATACATAATTGAATATTCCTTGATTGCCTCCATCTTCATTTCACACCATGAAGGCAACAAAAAGAAAGCAATAATTTACTCCCTTATACTAATCCCTGCAAGCATAATCACTTACACGATTGCAAGGGCATTGTGAGAATAAAAGCAAAAAAATTTATTTTGTTCTATTATAAATATAAATGTGATAAAAAATGAGCATGAAATGCATTCACTGCAATACGCCGACAAAAAAAGTTTCAGCAAAAAGGAAATACTTCAACAGATGCTTAATTGAAAATGTGCAGATACTAAAATGCACTAAATGCGGAGAAAAATATTTAGATGAAAACGAATACGAAAAAATAAAAATAATTTGAGAGGTGGTAAAAAAATGAACTGGCGGAAGGCATTGCTTGGGGATTCAACCAAATACAGCTGGTACAATAAAGACGAATTGGAGGACAACAGGTTCACGTATTACCTGATTGTAGCAAATTATTTCCTTGTATGGGTTTTTTTCGGCGCATTGTTCCTGATGAAATTTGAGTTCAAGTACTGGATGAGCTTCCTAATACTGGGCCATTTATACATAATTGCCTTGTTGTTGATGAAGCTGAACAACTTCGCTTTCATTTACCTGAATTCCCAGCTCAAAAAAGAGAAAAGGAAATAAATAAGGAAAAATAGCGCAAGAGTTTTAAATATTAAGGACATAATGTTAATAGAAAAAATAAAAGGGGCGCAATAAAAAATGCCTGAAGAAATAAAAGTGAATTTTATTGAATATGAAAAAATGGATTTCTCTGACTACACACTGATCGAAGGATTCCCGGGAATGGGCCTTGTAGGCACAATAGGAGCAAAATACCTGGCTGAAAGAATGAACTTCAGGGAAATAGGCTACATTGATGCTAATGTATTCATCCCAATAATAAGAATTCATCAAGGCATTCCAGTAAACCCCTCAAGGATTTATGCAAACGATAAATTGAAGCTGGCAATAATAATCTCCGAGCAAATAATCCCAAGATATTATACGGACAAACTGGCAAAAGCCGTAGTTGAATGGATCAAAGAAAAGAAGTTCAAAAGGCTCATATCGCTTGAAGGAATTAACGCCGACCCAACGCAAAGCAAGGAAACCATTTACGGCATTGCAGCAAACGAGAAATCAAAGAAACTCTTGGACCAGTACGGCATAAAAATTGTAAGCGAAGGAATAACAACAGGCATAACCTCCCTCATGCTGTTAGAACTAAAGAAAACCAACATGGAGGCATTCAGCATTCTGGGGAATGTCAATATCCAGGCAGACTACAAGGCAGCAGCAGCTCTCCTGGAAAAACTAAACCTGATATTAGGCTTGAACATAAGCATTGAGCCTTTAATGAAAGAAGCAAAAGAAACAGAGAAAGAATTATTGAAGCATTTGGAGAACATAAAGAGAACCCACGGCGCAGTACAGAAACTCGAAGAAGACCAACCTCCAATGTACACGTGATTGCATCTTCGCGCAAAATTTATATACTGCCTTACACCTAATTCTATTAAAGAAAAAAACGGAGGTAAAAAATCATGCCAGCAAAAAGACCGGCTCCAAAAATCAAAAAAAAGAAGCCAGCAAGTTGTAGGATAGTAAGAAGAAAAAGTGGCGCTAGAGACGTATATCCAAAAGGCGGTAAAAGAAGAACAATATTTCACGGGGCAGATGAAGAGATTTCCTACAGAGAAGGCAAAGTCAGAGCAGTATAATTTTTTAAGCAAAATTTATTGTTTGATTCACAAGTAATAGATTTAATTAAATGAAAGCAGGTTTTTTGATGAGGCCAGGGCACCACCGCATTGGAAAAAAAAGCTGTAGAATAAAAAAGAGTAAAGACGGAAGAACAGTTACTGTAACCCCTATCCCCTCAAAAAGGAAAATAATATTCAAAGAAAGAGACCTTGATATAAGTGTTGAAAGAGGCAAAACAAAAACTGAAAAAGAAAAAAGGAGAGAAAATGAGAAAACCCCTGCCGAGTCTTTTGAGAAAGCAAGAGAAGAAGAAATAAAGAAAAGAACAGAAGAGCTTAAGAGGGCTTTGGAGGAGGCTGAAAAGACCTACGTAATCTTGTGGGTGCACAAGCAGAAGTACAGCCAAAAAAAGCTTTTGGAAATACAGAGAATGGATGTTAACTCAAGAGAATTCAAATATTTGCTTGGGCAGGTGAATGCAAGCCGGGAAATACACGGCAGAAAAGCAAAAGCAGAAGAAGACTTTAACAAAGAAGTTTTAGGCTTCTACAAAAACATTTCAGGTATTGTCACAATGTTTAAGAGGAGAGGAATGCCAAAATTCAAGCCTTATAACTATGAGCAAGTAATTAAAATAATACAGGACAAAATAAATAAATTAGAAGATAAAAAGAAAAAATAATTCTATTTCCTTTTTCTGTTTTTCCTGTAATGGCCATTAGAGAACTTCGATTGAATTAAAGAGAAAGAGAACAGTAAAAGGGAAATGAACAAAATTAACATGATTGGGTTTTCTGGAAGCGAGGGCAGAGAGAAAGGCTGGTTCTGGCCTGTGCCAATGTTTACATTCATGTAATTTCCTCCTGCAGTGGATTTGACTTCCCCGTCAGGGCCAACCATTGTCTGTATGCCTTTCTGCCTGAATTCGTCGCTTAAAGGAAGCAGTTGAGCGTTCTCTGCATAATACAGTCCTTTTGTGGGGTCATACCAGAAAGCCCCATTCGCTCCCTGCATGCTGTTGAGCTGTTCTTTAGAGCCATTATATTCTAGGTAAGGCCTGCCATTCTCTGCACCGAAAGCAAAGTCGTGTGTTTTCCCGTCACTTGTTGCGACCTGGAATCCGTTAGGCGTAGACTTTATTGCATCAATTGGTTGGTCGTAAACCTTTCCTGTCTCCTTGTCAATTATTCTCATGTGTGGTATGCAGTCAGGAGGCAAGGCATAGAAAATATAACGCCTTTTGTCTGTGTCGAAAACCTGGTAAGGCCCGAATTTGGCCAGAGATTTATTGAATTGGGCTGCATCAAACTGCAGGGCAGGAGAATTAGGGTCTCCTAAAATATTTAGGTCAAATGCTGGCTCATCGCAGTCAGTCACAGGATTCTTGTATGTTGTGGGCGTAACCTTTATTCCTTGAACGTCATTCTGGCTTAAAATGCCTTTCTCGTTGTGCTTGAGCCAGAAAATCAATTCATTTGTCTCAAGCTTGAATACTATTACCCCGTTCTTTAATTGAATGGATTCAAGCTTTCCTACATCAGGGTCGTTGTCAGCAGAGCCCAAAAGAAGAACCTGCCTGTTCGCGTAAATTTCAATTTTTGGGGCATTTTCTGAAACTTTTCTCGGAAGGCCGTCTGCAATAATTTTGTTTCCTGAAATAAAAATGTCCGGGTGAGAGTTAGTTATAACAGAAAGAACTGGTCCAAAAGCATCGCTCAAATTCTCTCCTGTCAATTCAATTCCTGTCTGCTCTTTTACTCCTTCCTTAATACAGTCTAATACCTCATTGTTCTTTGCAATCAATTCGCTGTCCAATCCAATGCCAAAAATCAGAATGTTTGAATCATAAGGCAGCCCAAGCCTTGTGAGCGTGTTAGGAATTTCAATTGCAGGAATATTAGTGTTAATGGAAGAAAGCCTCACGTTATCCTCTGAGGTAATAACTGGCTGGCCGTTAGCTGAAAGCACTCCTGTTTCTTTATTTAATTCAACTGAAAGATTCTTGTCCTTAACTACAGTCTTGCCTGAGGTAATATAGCTTGCAACAGAACTGTCTCCAGGGGCAATCCATAAATAGAAAAGCTTTGAGCCCGCAACAGCCCCATCATTATTTCCTGAAACATCCAATGTCGCCTGCACTAAATCATTATCTGCTGCACTCTTAGTTAATTGTCCGATTTGGTCTTTCACATTATTCATTGCATCCTGTGTTATGCCCCCAGCCCCATTAAAGAGAGCTTCAGCCTTGTCTTTAGCGCCTGCAACAAAGTCTGAAACCTTTTCAGTTGAAAGCTTCTGCACATCCTTGTCTGAAGCCTTCTGCTCTTCTTTGGGGGGAATAGAAAATTGGACGTAATAGCCTTCCTCTGTATCAATGCAGTCCTGAAGCCTTGAAGCAACCACAATCTGCTGCACTGCACTGGTGAAAATCCCTGTCATTCCAAATATAGCATAACTCAAGTTCTCAGTAATGCCTAATGCAGCGGCAGCGCCTGAAGGACCCAATTTTTTTGCCAAGCCAATACCAAAGAATGCTTCTTCTAATTTGTCAGTGCAGGTCGTCTTCTCTTTTATTGCTTTCTCCAAATCTACTGGCTCGGTTGTTGTGCTGTCCTCAGTCTTTCCATCCAAATTCATGTGATGGGCATAGCTTATAAGCATTGAGCCTTTCTTTTTTTCTTTTTCCGGGGTGTCCTCTAAAATGATTGATTTTTGGTCTCCAATAGACCTGAAGTTTGCATTAAAGAAGCCAGTCTTTGAGGTTACAGTTATACTGCAGGAGGCCCCGCAATCATCTTTTCCGTAAGAATAGAACGCAATGCTTCCAACTTTTGTCCTTAAACCTGCTTCTGGTTTTGTTAATTTATCGTAAGTTTCTTTTGCAGGATTGAATTTATCTGAAACAGTATTCAAAACCCATTTCCAGGGAAGACTGTTAATTATTCTGACAAACATGTCTCCTGTGTCTGATCCTTCATTGGCAAAAAAGTCAATGAAAGCGTCATCAAAGATTTTTCCTTCTTTTGTGCTGAACAGAACATAACGCCAGCTTGAAGGAAGCTGGTAAGCACTCAATTCCTTGAAGCCTGCTCCTTTTTTAGCCCACCAGTAAAGATAAGGATAGGCAGTCCATTTTAATGCCCCGCCCTTTGTAGAAAAATATGCCTTGAAGAGCTTTTCCTCTTCTTTCTGGAATTTGTCCAAAACAGAATAATATTTTTTGTTAGCCCAGTTATGCTCTATAAAGTCCTCGTAAAGCCAGTTAGTCATCTTGCTTGTCTTCTTTATCCTGTCCTGGATGTAGTCGCCTGAAATTTCCCCCATTCTCTTTGGCGTAAGGACGTCTTCAACCTCTCTCCCTGTTTCATCAAGATAGGTTGCAGGGCCCCATGTGCCGGACTTGTAAATCTTAATGTTTGCTGGATTCCTTGAAACAATGTAATCCACAGTGCTTTTGTCTACAGGAATGTACTTGTTGGGTTCAATTTCTGCTACAACCTGCCTTGAAAACTTTCCTTTCATCACAGACTCTTTTAACCCTGCACCATCCATTGTAACTTCAAGCGGACCAACATCTTTTATCTGGTATAATTGAATGCCGTCTCCTTTCATCCTGTATCTCTTCCATCCCTGGAAACTTCCTGCAAAATCTTTTCCAAGACCACCATATTTTGGGTCTCCTTTAAAAGTGTACATTATGTTGTTGTAAACGCTTGGGTCTGAAGAAATCGGAATAAATGTTTTTGTTTCTTCATTGAAGACAGCCTTGTAAGTCATTCCTGTTCTCTCCTGGTTGGCTAAATAAACAGGAAAGTCAGAGCCTATAATGTCATCGTAATTCACTGCAAGCTTTGTAAGGCCTGTTCCCCTTTCAGCATAAGCCTGGGCAACCAGCTTTTCCTTCAATGCCCTCTGCTCTGCAGTGAGAGCTCCAGGAAATTGGTCGTCAATTTGCTTTAATGCATGCTTGAAGTCATCATCTATTTGTTTTGCAGCGAACTCTTCGGCATTATTGAATCTTTTCAAGTACTTGAAGGTATTCATTGCGTGCTTTCTTTCTTCTAAGGTTTTCATTCTTTCAAATAATCCTCCTGGAGCCCAGGCCTTGTTCCTGAAGTCAAAGGACCTGCTAGTGGAATACATTGACATGTCTCCTGTAGCCCACTTCCATTCTATTTCTCCTAAATCCCATCTCCTTATCTCTTTGGCAAAGGTGTATGCGTTTGCCTTGCCAAACCATTGCTCTGGGTCATAAAGCTTTCCCCTAATCTTTTTTGTTACAGCCCAGTTGTCCCAGTTGCCTCCTTCAGAGAGGAATGGAATCATGCCCCTTCTTCCGGCCATCCCAAAGAGTTTGAATGCCCTTCCAAGCAGGACAGGGCCTACATTGGAAATTACAATGTCCAAGGAAAACCAGGTGTTGAAGTGCTTGTCAAACATGGAGTAAACTGAAATGACGCAGGAAGAATTATTGCAGGTTGTGCCCATTGAAGCCTTTAAGGAATCAGTGGAAATATAATTGCTGATGAAGTTTCCTGGAATCCTTGAGGCAGTGACGAACTCAATTCCGTTCTGGTCTGCTTCAGGCGATTCAATGTAGTCCTTTAGCATCTGCTTTTTCTCTGCGTCCATGTTCAATTGCTGGTCGCCCTTGTTTGAAAACAATTCCTTCAGGTCATTCCAGGCGCTTTTTGTAGCGCCCTTAATGCCTTCGCCTGAATTCCTTAAGGAAAGCTTGTTTCCATTAAGGGCGCAGGAATTGGTGTCCTTGCATCTTGCAGCTCGCAGGGTGTCATCCAATAAAATTCCAATAGAAAATCCTCCGGTGTACCTGTAATCCATCAAATACTTTAATTCGGGTACATCCATTTTCTGGTTCGGCAATTCAATTTTTGCTGCCTGGTTAGAGTCAAGGTCTGTGAGCACAGCAGTATTATTATCCAGTTTATCCCTGTCAGCGATTGGAGGCATGCCAGAGCTTAATTCTTGTCCTTGGAAGCCCTCCTTTAAAATCTTGTCCTTGAATAAGGCGACCTCCTCTGGAGTCAAAGAAGAGGTATTACAGGAAAAGCCTGTCATTCCCTCTTCAGGCGCAGCTGCCTCCTGCGCGTAAGAATAATAAGAGAACTGGGTTGAAAGCAGGAGAATTACAACCATCAAAACAAATTCTTTTTTCATTCAATCATCTCATGCAAAATAAATCAAGTAAATCAATCCAGTCAAGGTCCAAGGAAAGAGGAACAATAACACAATCACTGCAACCAGTGAAGCTGAAAAAACCCCTAAAAACAATTCAGCGAAATAATTAAACTTGTATTTTTTTTGAATCCATTCAAAAACATACAATCCAACAAATTCCAGCGGAATTAAAAGCACTGCAATCACAAAAGCCGAAAAAACTACCTTAACAACAGACCAGAAGAAAGCAATAATTGAGTCTGCCAGAGTAGGATTCAGCTCTTCAGGAACTCCTGCAGTATCAACCTCCCCCAAAGCGCTCATCAAAGGAAACACATACAAGAAGGCAACAATTATAAGGCAAAAAACATAAGTCACAATAAAAGAATTCCTGAGCCAGGAGCCCTTGAATTTTTCTTCCAGCATTTCCTTTAATTTCTTTCCGAGAATTACTGCAATAAAAGCTGGAATGCTTGCAAAGAAAGCTATCTTAATTAAGTCAATAACTGAAAGAAAGGCATTGGAAGCCAAATCTAAAACCATGCAAAAAATAAGAGGGCAACTAATATAAATAACTTTATGGAACAAATATATGGTAATACAATAAAACGGCGAAAAAAAATGGGAGAAGAAATCCCGAGGAGAATGAGAAGGTTCCACAGGGAAAAAAAAGGGGAGAAGAAGATTTCAGGCACTGGAAGCGCAGAAATAGAAAAAGAGAAAAGAAAGTTAATGGAAAGCGCAAAAAAACTGACTGAAGAAATCAAGGAAGACGAAACAGAAGCATTAGTCGAAGCAGCGCCAAAAGAAGAAACAGAAGAAAAAGGGGAAAGGCCAAGGCAGATACCTGAAAAAAGAGAAGAGGGGAAAGAGCCTCACATGACGCTTTACAGGAGAATGAGGGAAGAAAAAACAGAAGAGAAGAAAGAGGAACCAGAAAAAAGCAGACTGGAATTAAGAAGGGAAAAAGCTGGAATCCCAAAAGAAGAATTCAAAGAAGAAAAAAAAGGCCTTGACGTAAAAGAAGAACTAAAGAAGGCTTTCCTTGAAGAAGAAAAAGAAAAGAAGACAGAAGAAGAATTAGACTTAAGCAAGGAATTCAGCCTTGAAGAAGAAACCGAAGGCAAAGAAGAAGGGAAAGAAGCTGAACCTGAATTGGAAGAAGAATTAGGTGAAGAAGAAATTGAAGAAGAAAAATGCCCTAACTGCAAAAAAGAGGCAACACAAATAATCTTCTGCCCTGAATGCGGCAATGCTTACTGCCAGAAATGCGCTAGGTCAGTCAAAACATTTGAGGGCAAAAAGAAAACAGTCTGCCCTAAATGCGGAAAAGAAAATACCATATAATTAAGCACAATTCAAATATTCCTGGCTGGCCAGAAAGCTTTTGTAGTCTGGGCTCGGCGTCCACATTATCAAGCCGACGACTGCCTCCACTGTTTCTAACGAGTCATCTTCCTTGATTTTAATTAATTTTATTTTAGAAAAAGAATTTGCGTTGGCGGAAACAGCCAGGGCAAAATCATTTATTCTACCCCTTGACTCAGGGCTGCAGGAATACTGAATTTTTTTCTTTTGGTCGAAATCAGTTGCATAAACAAAAACAAAAGGAACTGAGGTAAGACCTTCCTCTTCAGGGGAAATAAAAAACAAGTAATCATAAGATTTTTCGACAGGCTTCATTGCAAACAATATATTCTTCTCTAACTGCTCTCTAGTGAAATCAAACTCCATGTCATCGGCATAATCCTCTTTCACTTCAGCCATAAGGAAATCAACCTCCTTTGAGGTAGAAAGGTCCTCTGCAGGATTTCTTGGAATGCTGCTGAAGAGGATTGACTTCATTGCAGCAGAAGCATAATCTGAAGTATAAGCAGAAGCAGCATAAGCGCTCACAGTCCTGCCGTACTGGCCTGAAAAATAGAATAGAAAAGTAACCAGCCCAGTCACAATAAGCAGGAAATACAATGCATCAGTAATTGCGGCCTGGCCTTTCCTGTTTCTTAACTCCATGCAATCACCACAAGAAACTTTTGCTCAATGACAGAGTCCTTGTCCAATGCAATGGGAAAAACCCTTGAAACAATCCTTGCAGAAGGGCTCTCTGACTCTTTTTTTAATTCAGAAATGCTCTCGCTCAAGCTCTTTGAAGTATTAGAGCACTCGAACTTGTTTGAAGGACCGGAAGAATTTTCTTCTGATTCAATGCTTGGTTCCAGTTCACCCAAATCAAGGTTGGCGTCCTTTATTATCAATGCAATATATTTAGGCGTCTTTACGTTAAGTGAAGCGCATAATTCCCTGAGAGAGGAATGACCTGACACAAGGCCTGTGCCCCTCAATGCATTGCTTATCTGCACTACAGCAACATCATTGTCGAAAGAGTCTGCCTTATTTGTGAATTCAGTCAAGGCAAAATAGAATACAGAAAAGAAGATTGTGAGGGCGAAAAGCAGTGGGATCAATGAAGGAAGGTCGTCCCCTATTGGCCCAAGAAAGCCTTTCTGCATTCTGTTTTTTTTCATTTCAACATCAGCTCACGGAATATAATTCGCAGTTAAAAGGCCCTGCCTTTCCGAAATTTGCAAGGCAGACTTTTCCTTGTGTACTGCAAGGAATAAAGTAAAGGATTTTCTTTCCTCCCACAACCTCTTTCACTAAAACAAAAGCATTAATGCGATGATTTTCTGAATCAATGTCTTGGGGGTCCAGTTTAATTTGGCTTGCCTCTGAGCAAGTGCCTGTAGTGCAGTCAAAAAATCTTATTTCTGCATTAACATCAAAAGAGTCCGCTGCAATCAAGTGAGTTAAATCAGTTCGAGGAAAGATCTGGAATATAATCCTGTTCAATCCAGAATCCAGGGGAAGGCTTTTGATTACCATTGCATAATACAGGCCCCTGCTGAATGCATTGGAGGGATTGGTTTCAATTGAATTCTGCAAGTAAAAAGTGTTTGTTTCGCATAAAGACTGGCTTACTACGGCAATATTGTATACGTCCTTTTCCTTCTGCTTGATGTAGCTTGAGGCAACGCTTTCAAGCATTACATTGCTCAAGCTTATCATGAAGAAAGATATAATTACGAATACAGCCGAAACAAGAATCAATAAATTCATTTTGCTTAAAGTAAAGCCCAACATTAAAAAAACTCACCCTTTCTTGTAGTAAGCGCAAATTACCGGAAAGTTTTCTGTCGACTTCTGGTTGAATTCCAATTTATACAGGCCTCTCTCAATCTCATTCTCCGGATTCAAGTCAACCAAATCATAATCGCCAATTTTTGCAGGGCAGCCTTTATCCCCTGAATCAAAATATGTTGCCTGGCTTATGTTCAAGCACTTGTTTTCAATGTATCCTGCATCGCTCCTGTAATTCAATAGCAAGCATGACTTTAATGAGCCAGGGCAGACCCTGCATTGTATGGCCTCAATTGAACTGATGATTTTGATTTCTTCATTTTTTCCGCACTGGGACGCAATAAAAGAGAGTGGAGCAGCAGCAATGGTTTCATTGTTTGCTACCTCCTGGATTTTCGCTGCAAGGTTGTCCAAGTCCTTGTTTTTCTCTTGCAGGCACTTCCTGTTTGATGCTTCAGTCATTGCATACAATCCAATCAATATAACAAAAGTCATGAGGATTACTGCAACAAGAAGTTCAAAAGGGGCTTCCTCCTGCCCACTGCAATTCATTTCACGTTCCCCCAAGAGTCTTCCTTGAAGTATTCATTGCGTTCTGGAACATTGGCTTAATTACTGCGATCAGCAAAAGGGCAGCAATAATAAGGATTACAAGCATGTAAACAGAATTCCACTCGCTCTGCGCTCTCTCCTCAGAAAAAAATTTTGATTCCATTCAAAACATCACTAAAATAAGAACAGAAGAAATATATAAAACATTAGGCAAAAAAAGAGAAAAAGAGAGGGAAAGAAATTATTTAACTAATCCCACAATGCAGCAGGTATCAGTATTATCTGGAGTAGCGCAATTGCAACCTGATACATCAACGTCTTTTAGGAATGAGGTGTCTTCAAGGGAAGTTGATAATGCGTTGCCTTTGTCACAGTATGCTGCAAGGTATGCCTGCTTCTGGCCGCCGCCTGTATACATTATTGATTTTGCTGTTATAGTCCAATTAGGGGGCCCAAATGAACTTTCCCCAACCATACATAATTGGTCGGCAGTAATTAAACCTGATGCCTCTGCAGTTGCTTTTACATTTATTTGATCATTATTTGAAAACGTTACAGCCTTTGTCCTGTAATCATTATACCTGTTATTGTAAGCCTGCTTTAGTATTTCAACTGACTCCTTTTTCGGGTCGCCCTGACCTATAGGGCCAATCAATCCAAGGATGTTTAAAAGCAGGGTGAGAATTACGACTGCAATTACTGCAGAAATCAATAACTTAAATACAGAGAATTCCTGCCCTTTAGAATTCATTTTTGATTTCACCATTAATTAGAATGCTGTTATAATATTTAAATATATAAGTTTAGTCCTTGGGGAAGTCCATGCCGTACAATGCAATGCAGCAGAATTCAGGGCAGGCACTGCTCTCGCAGGAGACAGAGCCCTGGGAGTAGGCGCTGTAAGAGAAACTGATTGCACTAATTATGTCTGGGTCATCGCATTTCACGAAGACATTTGTTTTGATTGCCTGGTTTATTTGAATTGACGAAACTTCACTGGAATTGCTTACAGTGAATGCACTGCTTTTAGAGGAATTGAATTTAATGCATTTCTCGTCAATGTTTGCTTTTGAGCCTAACTGCTTTGAATTGAAAGAACCTTTAGGAATTGAAATTCCTGCGATTGCTTTTGTTGTGCCGTCAGGGCTCTTTGATGCGTGCCCTATTCCTTCAGTGATCCTCTGAAGGCTTATATCATAGTTCACTTGTTCGAGGTAATTAATGATTCCGACAATAATGAAGAGCACAGCCAAAGCTATAATACCCCAAATAAGGACTTTGAAGACCTCGAATTCCTGGCCACTTGAATTAATCTTAATTCTAAATCACCCTGTGAAAGTTCCTACAACGCTGTTCGCAACAATGATTGAGACAACAAAGATTACTGTGGCAATAGGCAGGGCTTTTCCAATATTAATTTTTGCCAGAAGCCAGTTGTCCTCCTCGATTTTTGTGGTATAATAAGTCAAAATAATTACAATTTCAATGATGTATACTGCAACAATCAAGGTGAACTGCGCTGGAGTTACAAGCTGGGCGAAAGACTCTGCAGTGAACTTCAAGGAAGAAAGCCCTGCAGTGAAATTGCCTACGCCTGAAGCAGTAACACCCGGAGAGGTAACAGAAGGCATTTCAGAAAACCTCTCGAAAGTGCCTTGCGAAATAATTGACCCTAAAGTCATTATCACAATCTTCTGGAGTGCAGTGGTAATCCCCAAAACAATTGGCGCAACAAATACAGCCATTGTCTTCATTGTTGAGGTTATCTCCTGCACTAAAATTGAAAGCATCTTGCTGACCTTCTCTGAATTATTCAATTGAAGGGAAAGGGAGATCAAAGTCCGAGCAGAAACCTCTGCGCCTAATTGAACAGAATCAACCAACAGCCTCATGGAAGAACGAATTATGGCAGAAGGATTATTCTTGAGTGAACCGTAATTCGGGTCAAATACAGCTAATTCCAAAGGCATTCCAAGCATGTTAATATTATCTATCGTCCTCCCAAACAAGGTGTTGGAAATCTTGTATGAAGGAAGGAATTCCTTTGCATGCCTCAAGGCTTCCTCTACAGGCTTGTTTTCTCCAAGCCTTGAAGCAAGAACATACAATGAGTCCTTGAACTCTGACTCCATTTGAATTGCATCCAACTGCACCTTCCTCTTATAGATATTGCTGTAATACAAGAAAACAAAACAGAGCAAACTGAAAGTAATCAATGAACCGAAAATTAAATTGTAGGGTGTAACATCATTCTTGGGCTCGCTGAAAAACTGTGTTCTCTCCAATGCAACCCTTGCAGAAGCCTTTTCACTGGACTCACCTGAATTAATTAATTGCTGGTATAAAACCCCATTTTCGCCATAGTAATTGTTTTCCTTTCCTGCCTCTAAGTAAACGCACTCTTCGGTCTTGTCCAGGGCAAGGAAAACCATTATCCCCTCAGATTTAATATTTACAGTCTTGCAGTCATAGGAAATGACAGGGCCCCAGAAGCCTGTGCCGGCATTCTTCTGAATTACAATCCCGTTCAAGTGAAGAAAGAAACTTGTTCCAGCGCCTAATAAAAGAACCAAAAACAGTACTGCCCTTACGTCCAAAAAAGAATTACCTAATTTCATCTTCCATTTAGGTGGCACAAGAGGGCTTCCTTCAGGAATAATTGGAGGCTCATAAGTAGGGGGCCTGCTCTTCAACACATTCCTGGCGAAAATGAATGCAGCAGCAGGAATTATGATATTGTAAATCAAAATAATTATCTCAGGCCTTGCAAGGGCCTGCCCAGAAAAAGCACTTCCAACAGGAAGAATAATAATTAAAGTTAAAGGGAGAAGGACGCCCAAATAGAACAACATTACAGTAGGCTGGCTTAATTCGCGGGCATACTGCTCCATCTTGTTCCTGATTGATTCAAGAGTATTATCCATTGTCTTGTCAAGCAACTGATACCTTTTTGCCTCTGTGTCCTCTAACACTGAAGCCCTAATCATCATCAAAGATGTCTTGAATTCCTCGCTGAACTTACCCCACTTGTAAGCCATGTCATCCAATGCCTCGCTCAAGGTATTAAAGATGCCTAACTGGACATCCCAGATGATCTTCTTAAAGTCTTCTGCTATTTTCCCCCTTCCGTGCTCTGCAGCAAACTCAACGCTCTTCTCCAGGTTGGGGACAAGCTTCATTGACATTATCATGTAGCCCATTATTTCAGGCACATAAGTCAAAGCCTTCACCTGTTCTGTCTTTGCTACATTCAAAGCATACTTCTGCATGAAATTCACTATAGCGTAAACCATGAGAATTATTGGAATGAAAATATAAGCAATAGCCAGCTCCTGCATTCCAGTGAAAGAAGCAACATAAGAAGGCAAAGGAGACATCAATGCAACCACAATTAAAATGAAGCCAAAAATTATTGCTGCAAGTAATGTGAGCTTGAATGCAGCAGCCAGTTCCTCTGCACTCAAATTCCATCCCAAAAAATCGATTGCCTCCTTGTACTTCTGAGAGAATTTAGCTCCCTTTCCAAGAGAAGGAAAACTCTTATGGCAGGACTTGCAGAACCTCACATATCCAGGGTCAACCTTCCTTACAAGCCTTGTCTCCCCTCTTTCGCCGAACTCCTTTGAATAAGTTATGCCCTTATACAATTCCCCTGGAGAGACATCCTTTCCTTGCGCCTCATAAACAAATTTTCTTGGCATGCAATTACCGTTCCCAAACTTTTTACAATTACCCCAAAATTCAAATTATTTCTTTTTTCTTGCAAGCAGTCTCTTCAGGAAGTCGTTCTGCATCCAGTACTTCCATTTCCCTAAAACCTCATTATAGTCAACGCTTCCATGTTCTTCCAATTGCTCTTCCTTGAGCAGTAAGAGTTTATTGTTTGCTGCAACAGAATTCTCTGCCTCAAGCAATTCCTTCAAGCCCAATTTATTTTTTGCTTCAACAAGGAAGGCTTTGGCGTTAGCATTCATTTTAATGTTATCCCAAATAGAATTCATTGACATTCCAGTATTCCTTTGAATCCTGTCAAAGAGCTCTGAGTCCTTCAAGTTGTCTTCAAGCAATTCCATTTTATCCTTTTTTGCGTCAAACACCATTAAATCCAGGAGGCCTCCTTCCCTTTCAGGGTCTTCAACCCAATGCTTTTTCACTTCAGTTATCTGGGTAACCCTCCTGTGCTTTTGGAGCGAGCCGCCAAACCTTATGGGCCTAGCAACCACAATAATGTCTGTTGCCTTGAACGAGGTAGTAGGAACCTGCAGGTCATTCACCACCCTGTCCCAGACACTGTAAGCTGAGTCCCCATGAATTGTTCCAATAACAATGTTTCCTGCTGCACCAACCCTCATTGCCTCATACAATGTTTTGGCTTCCAATGATCTAACCTCCCCTATCACTAAAGCGCTGTCACCCAACCTCAATGCAGTCCTCAAGGACTCTTCTGGGGCAACCTCTGTTTCAGTCTTGCTCACGCTGATTGGAGACCTTGTTTTCAGCCTTTGAATATTGAAGCCTATCTCCTTCATGTAAGGCACAGGGATTTCCAATGTATCTTCCTGCACTATAATCCTAATGTTCTGGAGGATTTCCAGCATTAAAGCTCCAATAAGGGAAGTCTTGCCTGAACCCCTTGAGCCTGTAACAAGCATTGTTGATTGAGTGTCAATAAAAAAAGAAAGCATGCCTGCTGCGAGAGGATTCAAGAATTTCACGTCAATGAATTGAGCCAGAGTCCAAGGAGTAACCTTATGCAGCCTGAAAGCAAAGGCTGTACCGTCTGCAGCCAAAGGCTTTCCGATTACAGCAACCCTTGTCTCCAATTCCTCCAAGTCAAAGTCCAGCACAGGATGCATTTCATCGAATGGACGGCCTGACATTGCCCTCATCTTTGAAACTAGGGCTGAAGCCTCCTCTTCAGTGTAAATAATGTTTGTCTGGCATTGACCATAATCCGAATGAACAACATATAATGCCTTCATTCCGATTGGCGAGTCAAGAAAAATGTCTGTGAGCTTCCTGTCATTCAATAAAATTTCTAGGATGCCATATCCGACTGTGTATCTTGCAACAATTTCAGCTAATTCCTTTACCTCATCTTTATCCAATTTAATGTTGTTGTGCTGTGCTATCTCCATTATAGTGCTCTCATAGACTCTCTCAAAGTATTTCCTTGACTTTGCAATTGTTGTGAGGGATGTTCTACCCGGCTTGTAGGAGGCAACAATCTCTTTTGTCTTAGACAAAACAAAATATTTTTCTGGAGGCAGGGAATATTCCGGTGGATTAATGAAGTACAATTTTTCTGCCTTGCTAGGGTGCTTGAATATCTGCACATTGGACTTAAGGACATTGTATTCATCCAATAACTCCAGTGCCTCGGGCCTCTCGAACATTAGCCTTGAGGCAATGAATGAAGGCTTTACTTCAGCCTCAAAGAAGGCATGATATAATTCCAGGGTGTCAGGCACTTTGTCCAATTTTACTACAATGTCCCTGACCTTTGAAATCAATTGAGTTGAATCAAATATTTCTTTTATTTTCAGGAGGGTTCCCAAATAAACTTTTGTTGATTCTGCTGTCTTTGCTTCAAGGCCTGGAACCAAATTTTTTATTCTGTTGATTTCCTGTATTAATTCTAAGTACGCTGCAATAGGGTCAAAGGAAATGCCTTCTCTTGTAACCCTGAGGACAAGGTCATGCCTTACCCCGAAATCCTTTTCATCTAATGCCCCAGGCTTTCCCAAATGGCTGTAACCCCAAATGTTCTCCAGCTCAAATTTTGGAATTAAGGCAGCAATCTCTGCAAGCATTTTAGTCTGCGCTTCATTGTAGACCCTTTCATATATTTCCCCGCAGACAATAATTTGCGCTTCAAGCTCTTGAAGCAGAGAAATGGCGTGGAACCTGCAGTGCAGGTCATCAGACATGGATGCTCCATACACACAATTCCTGCAGTCAAAGATGAGGTGCCTTTTGCCTCCCTCCTCTTTTACTACGTAATCCCCAACCTCAAAATTCCCTATCTTCAATTAAACGCCACCTTTCTGGAATTCTATAGAAAAAGAATAAAACTTCTTAATAATGTTTATCTTTTTTAGAATAAGTTTTCAAAGAATAACATCACATAATGTAATGTCTTCTTTTCAATTCCGACTTAATTATTCTATATTTATCCGATGCTTTCTCAAGTCTTGCCTCCAATCTGTATTCTGACAGTCCGCTGACATGAGAAGGGTCCTCTCGAAACTTGCTAATATTACGGAAAGCATGTCTCAAATAATCGTCTGCAAATAACAATAATTCTTTTAGTTCAGTGCCTTTCATTTTCTTAACCTTTTCAGCTAAACGCTCTTCAGGCAAACTAAGTATCCTTGATTTAGGCATTTCTTCGGGCTCAACTTTCTCCCTCACTATTTTTTTAATTTCCTTGGATATGGCTTCATCCATCATCTTTTTTTGTTTTTCTCTGGGCAAATTCAAATAGGCAGGGTCATACGCAAATCTATCTAATAATTTATTTCTTATATTGCTTAACACAAAGTCATCTATTCCATGCATTTTCATCAAAGCAAAAAATTTTCTACTCTTACGTTGGTTTACCCTTCTTGCTCTTACCCTTACTGATTTTAGTGGCATAATCAAACAATTAGGGTAAGTTATTATTAATTTTACTTGTTAGAGGAAGTTCTGCTGAAAGCTTTTGGAAGAATATATATCCTTTTTTGTTTCAGGGCTTCCCTTCTCTTGGCGAGCTCCCCCTCAAAGAAAAAGCGCTCAAGCAGCAAGTGCTCTATTATTGTATTCTTTTCTGCATTAAATTTAGCCATAAGCCTTTTGGCTTCCTTGTTTGAGATAGCGCCTTTAGTCTGCTTGCCCCACAAAATTTTTTCTGCAGTCCTCTTTTCTTTTTCTGCATTGCGGATGCCTAAATTAATTTTCTTTATTGCAGAAAAAAGCGGCGGGGTAGGCATAGAAGAAATTTTTGAGTAAAAATACTCCGGCTCTTTAAGTTTTCCCCTGCGCTCCTTCAAAACCTCTTTTTCTGTGAGGCCTGCAATCAATTTATGCTTTAATTCTTTTTTCAATTCAGGAAGTAAAGCATCAACCAATTCAGCGCTTGACTCAAAAATCCTGTTTGTTTTATTAAAGGACAGTTCAGGCAAGAGCTTACTTTTTTGTTTTGCCCTTCTTGCCCTTGGAGTGCTCATTTTTCTTTTCGCAAAAGGCATAAAAACTATTTTCTGGCTTTAGGCCTTGCCTTTCTTTTCACTGGCTTTTTTGCAGGCTTTAAGGCAGGCTTTTTTGCGCTTGAATCAAAGGCATAGACATTCAAAAAGAACAGGCTTCCATAGCCTTGGGCCCAGACGCCGAATAATACATTTATTATGAACCTGATGATGGCAGCGATGGCAACTGCCAGTAAAAAGAACGAGAAAACAAAAGAAACCAAATTCAGGATGCCCCCCACTATTAAGAGAACAATTACTGCAGCAAGGCTGAAGATGAAATAAGCTACTGCAAAAAAGTAATTCTTGAAGTAATTCTTTCTTCCAAGCCAGTAAGCCCTCTTGAAGGAATCAATTATTCCAATGTCCTCAAAGTACGGAACAGCATTCAGTACGATGAGGAAAGGAAGCAGAACAAGATAAATTACCCCGAAAATTATTGCCCCAAGCAAGAGCCAGGCAAAAACCTTAAGGAAGAGAAGCAAAAATGCAGGGAAAAGAACCGAGAGAGCAAAAGCAGTCTGGGCAGAAGTGAATGGGAGAGCAGAAAACAAAAAAGAGAATTCCTTTATTGCATTAAGGAAGTATATTGCAACAGGAATCAGCCATAAGATAACTGCAATTGCAACAACAAGGTTCACAACCAATTTTACGCCGAAGGCAGTTACAAGCCTTGGCTTCAATGCCTTCCATGCGCTTCCCAATTCAATTTTTTTTCCTGAGGCAAGGGCCCTAGAAAAATTCAGCTTGAAGCCCAAGAAAAGGGCTTCAGCGAAAGCCATTATCACAATGAAAACAAAGAAAAGCAGGAGATAAATCCAGAGGGCTGCAACCGAAAACTTAAAGGAAAGAAAGGTTGCCACCGCAGGAAGCACAACAAAAACCGCAATCAAAAAAATTGAAAGGACAGAAACAATAATTCCTGCCAGGAAATTATAGCCAAGGAACCTTGGACTAAAAGAGCGCCTGAAATTGTTCAATGCATAATCAATATAGAAGCCCATTGCCCCTCACAAAATAAAGAGAGTGTAAAGTAATATAAAAGCCTTTGCATTAATTCTCTTTTATATGCCCAAAAAAATCAAAATTAAAAAGGAAAAAAAAAGGGGAAAAAAGAAAGGTTTTTTCAGCATTGAAAGAGAGGACGCACTCAAGGGCGGAAAATTTGTTTTACGAATCCTGCTCTTTTATTTGATACTGCTCGCGCTCTCATATTTTCTTGTTCCATTAGGTTTACTGGAAGAAACAATTGCTTCTCACACTAATTATTTTTTGGGCCTTGCAGGAATCAAAGGCGAAGTAATAAAAGCAGTGAATGAAAGCCCTGCTGGAATTGAATTCCAGAAATTCAATGTAGAAATAAATTACCTGTGCACTGGCCTCCTCGAGCTCACAGTGCTCTTGGCTGCAATAATTGCAACGCCTTACATAAGTTCAAGGAAAAAAATTTTTGGTGTGATGGGAGCCATAATTGTCTCCTATATATTCAATTTAGCCAGAATTGTCTTCACGATAACTGCAATAAGCTCTTACAGCATAAAGACAGCAGAACTGACCCATGACGTGCTTTTCAGGATTTCGCTCTTCATTATAGTGGCAGGCTACTATTTCGTTTGGCTCAAAATTGTCTCACATTGAAAAGATTATTTCTGCAGCAACAGGAAGGCCTTGGCATTGTATAAAATAATCCTTTCCTTTTGAACTTGCACAGCAAAAGAGGCGGCTTTAATTAATTGCCTTTTGAATTCGTTTTCTTCGATAATTAAAGGGGTTGCCTCCCTTCCAATATTCAAGCTGATTGTCTGAAACAACCTGATTATTCTGTTTTTTTGGGTTGAATCTGCTTTTTTGACAATAAATAAAATATCAATGTCCGATGCTCTGGTTAAATGCCCTCTCGCAATTGACCCAAACAAAACAATTGAAACAAGATTGCTTCCAAAAATTTTTTTGAAGGAGTCAATTCTATCAATCAATTCTTTAACTACTGCAAACTTTGAGGTAGCAGATAATTTTTCCTGCTCTTCAACCAACTCAAAAGCAGATATACTCAAAGGATTGTCTAGCACTGGAAAAAGCTGCCTAATGTTCCCAACCTGCTTTGAATAAATAAGGTTTGCTTCCTCCAATTCATTCAAGATGCCTTTAATATCTCTAAGTGAACCAACCAATTTCATTAAAGCGTTAACGTGAATTTCGGGGTTCCTGGCAACCTCCGCAAGAATTCTTTGCCTTGACTTTAAAATCAACATATTTAATCACTTCAACAATTCATCAATTTCTTTAACGAAATTAAAAGCATTTCTCCCAATTGTTCTGACATCATCTTCCTTGACCTTAGTCACAGTATACAAAACACTGTTCCTGAACTGCCTGACTTTTCCAAGCAGATCTATTTCTTCATCAAAACTTTTTCTTGCGCTGCCAAACCCTTTAACAAACCTTTCGCCATGCAGTATCTCAAGCATCAAGGCAATAGTACAGACGTGGTCCTTGGCGGCTTGACCCAAAAAATGAGAAGTAAAAGCCTTGGCTGCCATGTACATGCCAGCATAATAAGCGATAATTGCCCAATCAAGAAAATTGTCTGATTCAAAAGATTCTGCAGTCTGCAAATGATAATGCGCTTTAGCCAAAAAGGTTTTAGCGTCTTCCTTGGTGAATCTCTGAATTCTCTTTCTTTTAAAACATTCACTCAAAACCCTTTTCACTGCCCTTAAAGATTTAGGAATCTTTGAGTCCACGTCAACAAAACCCATAAAAACAACACCGCCTGCAAAAATACATATAATCATATGCAAAAATACATATAAAAGATTTTCGGGTGCCTTAAAAAGCATAAACCGGCTTAGTGTACTACGGGAAAAACAAAAACAGTGAAAACCTTTAAATAAACGTAAAACAATTATTTAATTGAAATTTGAATTTTTCGGGGTTGAATGCAATTGATTGCAGAAAAGCTTGGGGCAATCTACGGTAAAGTAGAGAATGCCTTTTACGGGGTATTAGACTTCCTTGACTCAAAAGGCATTCCAGTTTACGCACTCGTAGACCCGCTGGAAGAGAGGGGCATTCCGTTCTTCCCGCTCTTTATTGCATTAATTGTAATTCTGATTGGAGGATTTGCTGCATTCACATTAATTGGAACAGGCATTGAGACAACCCTCCAGTTAAGCATTCACGACATACAAAACAAGCCATTGAATGAAGTGAACCTTACAGTGTATGACGACCAAGGGAACACGCTCTTAAGCCAGCCTAACGCAGAAGACAGCACTTCAATAAAACTTCCAAAAGTAAAGCCTGGAGCAAAGATAAGCCTTTCTGCCTCAAAGCAAGGCTATGAGACAGTGCAGCAGGAGCTTGAAGTGAAAGGCAACCTAATTGACGTTTCAATTGCAATGCAGGAAGCGGCTTCAACTATAACCCCAAAAATAAGGTTCATTGATGCCCAAACAAAAACTGCTGTGCCTTATGTTCAGGCTCACTGGAGCTTCAATGACAACTCACAGGAGGGAAGCTCGGACGAAAATGGTCTAATAGAATTAACAGGAATTCCATTGAATGAAGACATCCTCCTTGAAGCAATAGCAGACGGATACGAGGATTACTCTGATACAATACAATTCACTTCAGATACAACAAAAGTAATTGAATTAATTCCAGTTGAAGGCTCGCTCACAGGCCAAAGCACACTAATAGTAAAAGTGATTGACGCAGAAACAAAACAGCCTTTGGACAAAGCAATAGTGCAGGTGTTCGACGAAGACAGTGGCTCCAAGTTATATGAAATAATAACAGAACAAGGCGTATTCTCGGAGAAAATAGACAAAGGAACAGTTGTGAGGGTGACAGCAGAAAAAGACGGGTATGTTAAATATGATTCAAGCGAGGAAAAAAAATTCCTTACCCTGAGAAATGACACAGAAGACTTTGGAACCATAGAATTAGAGAAAGGGGGCAGCAGGATTCAAGTGAATGTATACGACAAAGACTCAAAAATGCTTGTAATTGACGCTCAGGTAGCATTATTCAATGACAAAGGAGAAATCATTGACTTCAATGCAACAGAATTCGGGGGCTTTGTAGAATTCAAGAACCTGGACCCGAATTCCACTTACTACATTGGAACAAGCGCAGAAAACTATCTGACAGACAGAACCAAGCTCATACCAAAAGCACTGCAGTCAATAAACATTGAATTAGAGAAGATTACAGCAGACAATTCAGGCAAACTGAATGTGTACGTAAACAATTCCCTTGGAAAGCCTGCGGGAAACGCAATCCTGAACTTCTATGAAGAAAAAGAAGGAGAAATGCTTTTATTGGGAATTCCAGCACAAAAAACAAGCTCTGATGGAGCCTACAGCACGACAGTAAAAATGAACCAAAACATTACAGTGAGAGCAACAAAAGAAGGAGAGGAAGGCCAAGCCCAAATAACAATAGAAAAGAAATCAAACGATGTCCTCATAGAAATGCAGAAAGCAAAGACAGCAAAGACAATAAAATTCTTTGACGAAAAAGGAATTCCAATAATTGAAGGATTGCTTACAATAAAAAGCCAGGCTGGCGAAGTTCTGTATGACGGAAATTTGAATGCAGAAGTAATATTTGACACAGCAGGAAATGATTTTGTTTTAGTTCAAGCGCAAACCCCGGACGGAAAAACATTTGAGGAATTGGTTGACACAAGAAACAAGGATGAACTGTCAATAGAATTCAATAAGGCCCCAATGAACGAATTAGCTCCAAAAATAGAATTCTTGGGCATATTCGACTTAGAGGAGAATGAAATTGAAGGCCTGACAAAAGGAGAAGAAGCAATACTGAAATTTGAAACCCAATGGATTAAAGGAAACTATTCAGGCGGAGTGCACATTAGGGTAGGGCCAGACAACATCAAATACATTGACTCGCAGTATGCAGGAATAACAGGCTTTGAGGCCCCAACACAAAAATACTTTTTGGGCAGAACCTACAGCCCAACCCCTGCTCCAGGAGCAGAAGGCCTAGATTACAGCAACAGAGGCCAAACAGGAGCAATGAACAAATTCTTGGAGTTATATTTCAACAACCCTGAAGGAACAAAAATAATCAAAGTGAAAGTCCAGGCAAGAGAAACAATAAAAGAAGACAAAATTAATTTAAGTTACAGGGCATGGAGCAAAATTAATGGGCAATACAACAGGAATCCAGCTGACACAATATTAAACGAAGAGGAATTCAATGAATCAAAGCAAGGCTTATACGCAGAAACAACAAGCAAAGAAATAAAAGTATTCACCACAAAACCTTCATGCTCTGAAGACCTCTGCGCAAACTACTTATTTTACGACGCAAGCGGCAGGTCCTACAGCACAAAAGAATTCATTGCACTCAAAGACAATGCTTATGCACTGGAAATAGAATTGAATGCAAGAAAAACAGTCAATGCAATAATCAAGGCTTCAACCAATCCTTCAGCGCCAAAGATTGCATTCACAGGAAAAGAGGAAGGAGAATTCACTGAAATAGCAGACAACAATAACTCAGACACCTCAATTGAAACAACAGAAAATGTCACGAGAGCAGAAGCAAAAAAGATAAGATTCTACTTTAAGGCAAAAGAGTTAGGAACTTCTTCTATAAAAGTCCAAGCAATAGCAGGAAGCTCTTCAACTGAAGAAGACTTATACTTCAAGGTGTTCCAAGAAAAAGAAATGAGCCTGACAACAATCCCCTCAGAGCTCAGCTTCGGGAAAGACTTTGAAATACAATTAAAAGGAAAGAATGAAAACGAGCCCGTAAAGGACGCAGAAATAAAAATCTTTAATTCAGAAGAAAAATTGGTTGAACACATAGTTGGAGACGGAAAAAATGGAACGGGAGCAAACGGAAGATATAAAGTAAATAATAATTTGGGATTAGGAAGCTACAGGATTGAAGCAACTTCCCCTTATTATACCCCAATAAGCTCTGAAATCACAATAGGAAAAGAAGACGCATTCACTTTAGCAGAAAAAATTTCCTTGTTTATTCCAGCGCAGGAGACAAGCACTGCAGCAACAGAATCTTTGAGTAATAATTCAGGCGAAGACATAGATAATATCTCAATTGAAATCATTAAAGAAAAGAATTTCCCTTCAACGCTTGAGGTTACAGCAGAAACAAACCCTTTCATGAATAAGGGAGAGAAAGCAGGCATTGAATTGAAAGCAGACTATTCAGGCGACCCAGCAGTAACCGTGCACGGGGAAGCAGACTTAATAATAACAGGAGAAATTAAAGGAAAATTTACTGCAAAGGCAAAATCCAAAATCATAATAGAATACAACAAGAAATTAGATGGAAGCTGCCTGCAATTAGACAAAACAGAATTAAAGGAATACCTGATAGGCCAAGAAGGAAACTCAAAAGACTTAGAGCTCACAATAAAAAACAACTGCGGAATGCCCTTAACACTAAAAAGCGAAATAACACCAAAAACAACAAGAGAAGAAAGCATTGAATTCATCCTGCCTGAAGTAAGGCTGAAAAAAGATGAAACACAAACAATAAAGATTGGAGTACAGAACAGGATAAGAAGGACATTTGACGCGCAGGAAAACAAGGACTACACCTTCTTCCTGAAATCCTTCCAGATAACCAAAAGCCTCCCACTCACAATAATTTTATGGGACGAAAAATTCTCTTTAAGCGCCCCAGCACAGTTAGTATTCTTCCTCACTCAATCAAAAGCAAACCAGAAAGCAGTAAGCTTCCCGCAATTTGTCTATGTAAGAAACACAGGCTTTGCAGACATAAAAAATTTAACATTAGGAATTGACAGGGTTGACTGGCAGAATGTAGGCATAAGAATCCTGCCAGAACAGGCAGTGCCCTTACTGGCAAAAAGCCAAAACCTAAACCCCCCTTACATCTTAGTGGCAGAAGGGGACTCAGCAAAAAACAAGTTCGTGAAAGGAAGGCTGCTCTTAAACGGATTCATTGAAGGAAAAAGCTATTTGCTCAGAACAATCGATGTATTCGTTTACGTGAGCGCAGGAATGAGCTGCCTTGAAGCATGGAGCGATGAGGACTTACTCTTTATTTCAAGCGAAACAGGCCCTGTAGTAATACAGAAGCCAATAAAAATATTCAATCATTGTCTTGAGCCAGTGCAGATAACAGGCTTAATGGCTCCAGGGGGAAGCATCCCGAACACAGGGAACAATCAATTGTACACTAATGCAAGCAATACAACCTTAATGCCTGACACCCTGGGCGAATTCACTCTCACTTTATCTGCTGACAGGGACTGGCAGGGAGAATCAACAGTAATACTTAAAGGATTCGGGGTTAACAGCCTGCAGGAGATTGACTCCAGCCCATTAAAGATTTCAATAAAGAAAGGAGAGAATGTAAGCACGTGCAATGCAGGAGCTGATCAGCCGTGCCTTTCATCTGACTCACAGACCATAGACGTGTGCGGTGAAGGCGAAGGCTCAAAAACAATATTCTGGCCTAAAATATCACAGAACAACGACTGCACCCAAGGCTACTGCGACGCAAAACAATTATCTGTATTCCTTGCAGAAAAACTGCAGCAGAAAATAAAAGAAGCAAAATCAAGAATCCTCACTCTAAGCAGTTCATCCCTCAATTTAGGAGGGAAATGCATTGAAGGATACTGCACTTTCGGAGCCTTAGGAGTAAAGCCTGAATCATTTGAATTCTACTTCCAGGGAGACAGGCTTGGCACAGGAATATTCGAGAACGAGATAAGGCAAGGGAAATACGATGAATTATTGAATCCTTACATAAGGGAAAGCGACGAAGACATTACAGACATTGCAAGGTCAGGCTTTACTGGAAGAACAATAATAATTCCAATGCAATTGAAAGGCTGTGGAAGATATACAACAAAAATTCTTGGGGCAGTGCAGGAATACAATACAGAATTAAAGCCAGAGAACATTGCAATCCAAGTAAAATTGGACGGGAGAAGGGAGACAACACCAGAATGCAATAACAGGATACAGAATGTAATGAACTTCCTTCCAGTAGACAAAGGCTATGATGCAGGAACAAAAGATGCAAGCTGGGCTGCCCTCATAAGAAGCAATTCAGACCTGAAAGACATAGCAGAAGACTTCGGGAAAGCATTGTTTGAAACAGAAAAAGGAAGGGTTGTAAGCAGTCCATCAGACAACTACATTGAATTCGCAGTTGCAGACTTAGGGCAATACATACTCAAAATAGAAATTGAAAGGAAAGGCGCAGCAGACGAGCCAAAAAAAGTTTTAGTAACAATTAATTCAAATTACAATGAAGCAAGCGATGAAGTCACAAGAAAAAGCATTGCAACAGAAGCAGGAAACATTATAAGAAGGTTAAAGAACAACAAGATAGACAAGGGCTGCATCTCAAAAAACGAAGACTACTTCCTCATAAGCTCAGTGAAAGACTTCAAGGAAGAGGCTGCATTGAAATTAGAAGGACCAAAGGAACTGAAATTATACATCAACAAGGAAAGCTGCATTGACCTGAATATTACAACAAAAATTAAGACTGCATTAGACATTGCATTCAATTCCTCTGACTTCAAAAGCAAGGCAGGCATTACAAGCATTGGCCTCAAAAAAGAAAAAAAGGATTCAATTGAAGAAAAAATAAGCTTTGAGGCAGGGCAATTGAAATTAAAAGGAAAAGACGAGAAGAATAAAATTTATTCTGCTTCCTTCCAGTTGTGCGCCACAGCAGACAATGAAGTGCAATACGCAGACTTAAGCGAGGTAACAGTGAACATAGAAGGAATAGACATTGAAGACCACAAAATTACACTAAAAATCTGCGGCATAACACCGCAAGACTTGTACGCAGAAGTAAGAAACAACATCAATAACAATGCCTTCAAAGTCGGAGAAAAACCTTATTTTGCCACAGTAGGCTGGAACGACAATGGAGATACTTTGAGTCTGGCTGACATAGAGAAAGACTACTACGACAAGCACAAAGACCAAGACCCGCAGAATGTGCTAAAGAAAGAAATCAAAACAAAGAGATTAACTGGGATAGGCGCTTATACGGCGGGTTGTGTTGCTGGCGTTTTTGCAACCAATGCTGCATATACAGTAGTTGGGTTAGGATTTGGAAAAATTTTTTGGGATCTTATATTTGATTGCGGATTGCCCGCAGGAGTGGGAGCGGCAAATGAGTTTGGCGCATTTGAAGGCAACAGCCCATTAAAGCCTCTGAAAGGAATAATAAACTTTATTGGAGGCGGCATGAACATTGCAGGAAAAGTTGCAGGGGTTGGAGGCACAGAAACA
The DNA here is from genome assembly GCA_040755695.1 of Candidatus Diapherotrites archaeon. NCBI lineage: Archaea > Nanobdellati > Candidatus Iainarchaeota > Candidatus Iainarchaeia > Candidatus Iainarchaeales > Candidatus Iainarchaeaceae > Candidatus Iainarchaeum > Candidatus Iainarchaeum sp. The sequence goes on from JBFMAK010000003.1 coordinate 154,387, forward strand.
CCCCCAACCTCTTCAGGGTATAACTTGGAAAACCAGAAATTGGATGACGGCACAGGAACAGAAAACTTAAGTGAACAAGATTTAAGCCTAATATATGGAACAACAGCTATAGATCTATTAGGGAGAGGAATAGCCGGTGGAGCAAAGAAATTAGTAACAAAAGCAGAAGTACCCCAGGCTCCAGCACCAGCAGTACAAGATTTTGCTAGTCTGGAGAAAAAAATAAACGACTTAGGTTTCTCTATACAAAAGCACAACAATGCAGTAATAAGTGCAAGAAAAGATTATGGAAAAACTTTATCCAGTAGTCTCCGCCCAGAAGAAGCTGTTGAAATAAGAAAAGCATCTAATCATTTCATAGAAGGAATTTTGAAAGAAGGGCAGGAAATTGACGGCATGTTCAGCAAGATGGATAGAACAACGCTTGCAGCACATCAAAACGATTTATTAAAGTTTAAGAAAATGCTGGCTAACATAGAAATTGAGGAAGCAAAAGGTGGCTCAATAAGAATAATAAGCAAAAGTTCAATAACCAGAGTTCAGACAAGTGTATTAAGTGACCCTGCAGTCGTATCAGACATAGAAAATATAATTAAAGCAGGGGGAAAACCCAAAGTCACAGCACTCAAAGAAGTATTATCTGTAATTAAAAGCCCTATTACAAGAGGGATCCTAAAATTTTTAGGTGGGCAGTTAGGAGGAAAGATTGTGTGGAACTGGTACTGGAAATCGCAAGGCCCAGTTTCTCCTTATGAAGTTACATCTGGAATAGTGAAGACTGAAAGAGGGGTAACCTCAAATGTGGATGGAGGCGTTTTCGAGAAAAACCAGACATACAAAGTGTCTTTAAAGAAAGACGAGAAAACAGGCAAACCATTAATGCAATTCGAGAAAGTGGTAGACTTAAAAGATGTTGACAATGAAAGAAGGCTTGATGACTGCGACGGAAAGTTCCTGGAGCAAAAGCCCCCTGAAGCTAAGACTGCTTTATCACAGGCATGTAATATCACAAAAGAAAGTGTAACACCCCAAAGCCTGAGCAGATGCGAGCCATTAAAGACGCCAATAGAAACATTTTCCAGTTCATTCACTGTTGACCCGCTAATGATGACATCAATTTACTGGCAGGAATCAAAATGCAATCCAAATGAAGCAGACGGAGGGCTATGCCAGCTTACATCAGAAAACAGGCAAGGGATTACAACAACAGAACAGCAAATACGGCAGTGCACTAAACTTTATTCTGATTGCCTGCAGAATGCCCGAGGCAAGGGCCTTTCAGGGGAAGAAGCAACGCAATACGCTTTATTCTGCTTCAACAGAGGCCAGGGAACACAGAATCTGGCACTTGACCTGAAATACAATCAAGGGAAAGACAATTATACTGCAATGGCTGAAGCGTGTTATACTTATTTCAAGAATGGCTGCGGCAAGCTATCAGCAAAAGACTGCTGTGAAGGGGAAGGATTTGGCGCAAGATATCCTGAAAAAGTTTTAGGAATTTATAATAAGGCGTGCAGCGAGATTGGAACTCCTGCATAAATTTTGTTTTGGTGTTATTCAATGAAAAGCAAAGGCTTTACATTATTCACTGCTCTGGTTTCTTTTGTGCTGATTGTGCTAAGCATTCTTTTAGTGCAGGGAATGATTAATGCAGAGAGGGCGAGAATTGACACTATAACTGCAATAGAAGAGCAGGCTAAAATGCAGGAGATCGCAGACCATGAAAGAAACGATGCGCTGCAATTGCTTGTGTACGACATCAGGTTTGAGCTGGAGGACTACTTCAACAGGGAAGACAAGATAGGCCCTTTATGCTATAATTGCAGCTTTGATGAATTAGTCCAGCAGTTTGCTGAAAGCAAGTTCGGCGCCTGCTCCAGAGAAATGCCTGCAGAAGAATGCAACAGGACAGGGGGGGAACAATTAGCGAATTTTGTTGCAGCAACCTTGTACGGGCAATTAAGCTCGACAAAAACAATAGGCTCTTATTACATTAAAACTGACCTGGGAGATGAAACAGAGCTCAAGTCAAGCCTGAAAAACTTGATTAATAAAAGTGCAGGGCAAGGATCTTTTTTTAAAGTAATTGAATGCGAGAACGGAGACCCTAAAAACTGCACTGGAACATTCTATCTTTCCTTGAGGGTAGGAGACCTTTCAAACGAAGAATACGAGAAGCTGCCCAGAATTTCAGTCACAAACACGCAGACAGGCAGAGTGCTTCAAGTTGCAGTCCTTCCAAGAAGCAACTTCCAGATTTATGTGCCTTTAAGATTCTTCAAGGCAGTGGCAGAAGCAAGGGCACTAGTAATGGAGTACGATAAAGAGGATTCTGGAAGCTGGAGCAGTAACATGGGGTTATTCAGCCCGAGAATACACAACGAATTAGAAGAATTGAAATTAGGAATGTGCGACAAAGACATTTGCAATTATAGAACAAATCCCTATAAGCCCCCAGACAGTGAAACAATGAGCACGGCATGGTGCCCTAATGAATTGGCCCCCCCGCCACTAGATCAAAGCATAAATTGCGATAGTCTATTATTTTCTTTAGGGTTTTGCGATGGCAGAATTACAAAATATAACCCATCGAAAAAGAAAGACATAGAAGATGCAGTAATAGAATTGACAAAAAAGAGGTTGTATAATTTAATTGACAATAAACTTAACATTTACCTAAATAATGACCCTAATTTTAAATATGTTGGTAGCGAAATTACCCCTGCTGTCGAAGTAAAAAATTCAAAGATTATTTTTTCGAGCGGAAGCTTAGCATCAGTATCTGGAAATAAAGATTGGTCTTACAGGGACCCTTGCTCTTACACTAATACTGGAGTTTGGCTTGAAAATAATAAAATAAAAGGAGAAAAAATTTCTGGTGAATGCGAAGGAGATCAATCAGGCACTTTAGGTCACGGTTTTTGCGGGGAACTCTCATCAATTGATGTTGTATTTAAGTTCAATGAATTAAATCCGCTTTATGCAGTAAACAAAAAAAAACCTGAACACAAATATTCAATCTGGTTTGAAGACAATCTTTATTCATCTTTTACAGCAAAATATGAAAGAAAAGCAACAAACAGTGACTGTGCACTTAATGGAGAACCTCAGCCTATTTCAGGCGGATGCAATTATGTTGCTGGGTGGAGTTGTTTTGTTGAAATTCCAATGAGTGGCTCATACGAAGGATGCCAACCAAAAGCCCCTTAAAAATAAATTAAACTAAAATTTATGCAATTGCCTTTGTTCTTTTGCTAATTGACTTTTTTTGGTTGTTTTTAAGGTTTTTGCGCCTGGACTGGAGTTAATTATATAAAGAAATAAATACATTATTTCAATTGGAAATTAATTTATTCAGGAATTAATGCAGTTTTCGGGAATGTGAGGAATAAGCAATGGGGTTGAAGGAATTCTACCACAGCATTGAAGACGCTTACTATGGGTTAATGGACCAACTGGACAGGGCGGGAATTCCAGTATACAAAATAATTGACGCAATCGAAGCAAAAAACATTCCGTCATTTCCGTTCTTCTTATTGTTTGTAATAATAGTGCTGTGCGGCCTCTACTTCTTTGTTGCAGTCCCAATGCTTGGGCCTTCAATGAATTCTTTTTCCTTGGTTGTGGCAAGCGACAAAGGCCCAATAGAAAATGCTGTAGTGAAACTCCAGGTTGACGACAACATTACAACCTATGTTACTGACGACAAAGGAAAGGTCTCCCTCACAATAACCAAAGGCAAAGGATTCCAGCTGACAATATCAAAAGAAGGATTTGAAGAAAAAACGCAGACCTTCAGCGCAAACGAATCAGGAGCAACAATCACATTAAAGGGCCAGACAAAAACAGTTACTGTAAGGCTGCTCAAGGCAGGGACAAGCGAAATAATAAGCCAGGACGTAAGCGTTTCATTCTATTGTTCAGGCAACTCCGATTATTATAAAACTGAAACATCAAGCGACGGAGTAATAGAATTAGCTGATGTTCCATATGACTGCGGGACAATCACAGCAGACTCAAGGGAGTTAAGCTGTACAGACTGCAGTTTTGACTCAAGTGACAGCAGTTCCTCAATCTACTTGCAAGAGGAAGAGCAAGGAAAAGGCACTGTAACATTAAGCGTGCAGGACGAAAACCTGGAGCCAATAGCAGGAATTATTGCAAGGATTATTCCAAACAATGGGAGCACAACAGAGGAAACGAGGTGTACAACAACAGGAACAGGCGCGTGCACTGCAAGCAATGTGCCTTTCGGGGAATACTATTTCACTCTGACAGACAGCAGCGAAAAATATGAGTTCTATGATTCTTCTCTGAAAAACAATTTCATTACAGTCAATTCTTCAAACACTAACGCTTACTTAAGCACCATAACATTAGGCGAAAAGGTTGTAGGCCAAATAAAAGTAAAAATAATTGATGATTCAACAAAAGAAGCAGTTAATGGAGCTGAAGTGAAATTATTCAAGGACGGAAAAGAGCTGTACACAAAAAATTCAGGTGAAGACGGGATTGTAGTATTTAATGTAAGCGAAAATGTTTCCTACTTCCTTACAGTGAATCATGTTGATTACTTGATTCCTGGCCCGTTGGCAGGAATAAAGCCGAGCGATGAAACAAGAGAAATAGAATTAAGCAGGGCTGACTCAACAAACAGCCAGCGGATTGAAGTTCAAGTATTGGACGAAAAAGAAGAGCCAGTAGAGAACGCAAAAGTATTCCTGAAGGACGCTGACAGGCCTTCAGTGATAATAGGCCAAATGCTTGTAACAGGGGTAGATGGAAGAACCCAATTCGAGAGAGTGAAAGAAGGAAGGTATTTAGTTTACGCGGAAAAAACAGGGTTCAAAGGAAAAAATTCCGATGAAATAGTTACAGTAAAACCAAGGCAGCCTGCCTCTACAATAGTTAACTTGACAATAGGCCAGGGCACAATAGAATTAAAGGTATTGAACGAAGAACAGCAGGGCATTCAGGGGGCAACAATCAAAGTAATGGACTACTTTACAGGCACAGAAATTGCAACAGAGCTTACAGACACGCAGGGAGAAAAAACATTGACTTTAAGGGCAGACAAGAAAGTTTACTTGATTGCAAGCGAAAGCACCAAAGCAGATTATACTACAACCCCAATCCAGTTATTCCAGGGCGCCCAAAGCAATACGATAACCATGGTGGACCAAAGCAATGCAAAAAACTTCAAGGTATTATTGAACGGAATTTATGGTATGGATGAACAGGCAGTAAGCGAAGGACAGGGAGAAACAGCAACAGTGCTTGACTCAGGCCAAAGCTTTAAAGTGAAATTGCAATTAATCCTGCCTAATGCATCCTACTCAAGCGCTGGAATACATTTAAGGACTGGAGCAGACACAGAAAACCAGGATAACATAATGGAGCAGGACGACTTATACTTAAAGGATATTACTGCACCAAATGCAAGGATAATTAAAGGAACTTCCTTCAATCCTTCAAACGGTTACTCGATAGACTCGCAGCATTTAACTTCAGGGAACTCTAAATGGGCTAATGTAATTTTTTCTAATCCGAGAGCAGGCGTAATTGAAGCAGAAGGCGTAATTCAATTAAGGGGAAGCCCTGCAAGCACTCAAATGAATCTGGCTTACAGGGGCTGGGCAGTATCAGGCGGAACATACTTAAGGGACCCTTACGATTCAGAACTAAAAGAATCTGAAAGCACTGCAACAAAACAGTCCTTGTACGCAAAAGCAAAATACGAGCCAATAAGAACTGGAAGCTCTTCACTCTGCACTGAGAAGTTCTGCTACTGGTTCAGGATAACAGACCAGAGCACTGGAGTGCAGACAACTGTATCGGACAGCATGCCTGCAGAAATGTCCAATTCCTATCAACTTGAATTCAATTTAATAAGCTTGAGCGAACAGAAATTCTATGAAGTCTCATTAAGCATTGCAAATGACAGCCAAGGAATTGAGTTTAAGAATTTTAATATCGCGGGAGAAAACAAGAATTTAAAGGCATCAAAGATTTTGAAGCCTTTGGGTGAAATAAGCAAAGGAGAAAAGATTTCAGGGACAATAGAATTCACTACAAAAAAAGAAGGGGTAAACAAGATAGACTTCGGCTTGAGCGCCAAAACCTCTCTTGGAACAGAAAAAGCATTCTTTAAGTCAATCAAAATTGACGTGCAGGCAGCAGGGGAATTCGAATTACAGGTTGTGCCTGCAGTACTAGTTTCATTAATACAGAATGATATAATAGTGAAGGCAGTTGATTTGTTAGACGGAAGCCCTGTAAGCGATGCCACCATAAAAGTAATGAAAAACAATAATAATTTGTTTTCAGGGACAACAAATTCGGATGGAATTTACTCTTTCTCTCTTGAGCCAATGAGCACGGGAACAAAGGTTTCAATAACTGGAAACAAGATAGGATTCAAGGAAGCGGAAAAAGAGCTTACGACAACAGAACAGGTCCTGCTTGTAAGCCCTGAAAGCATTAGCGAGAGCTTCAATGCAGCAAAAGATGTAACCATAAAAAGAGACCTTATATTAAGGAACACAACTGAAGTGCCTTTGACTGTAAGGGCAATTGAATTCAGCGACGACTTCAGGAAAATGGTGAACTTAAATTTAAGCGACGGAATAATAGGCCAGGAAATGACAAGCAGCGTGGATTACAACACATTGCTCTCAATGAGGATGACCCCTGCAGGAAGAAATATTGAAGAATTAACTGAATTGAACGGAAAAATAATTATCACGCTGGAAAGCATCCAGATTGGAAGGCAGTGGGCGCAGGAAATCCCATTAAACATTACAATAGGATTAGGGAATGAAGTAGATGACCCTTCATGTTTAAGCATAAGCCCTAATGAATGGAGCATTTCAATTGAAGGAGGAAAAATTAAAACAAAATCTTTTGCCCTGGCAAACAACTGCAAGGTTGAAGGAAAACCCCTTGAATTAAAGAGGCTGCAGGCAAGGATTGCATGGGAGAACGGCAATGAGACAGGAACATTCACTTCAAAGCTTGAGGGAAGCTCACTGCAGTTAGGCACAAGCTGGAAACAAATTTCAGGAACATTAAAGCCTTCAAGAGGGGACGGAACAGGAATAGAAATCCAGTTCAAGGCAGACGACATAAGCTCTGGAACTGGAGAACCAAAAATTGAATTCAAGGCAGAGAACAGGACACAGCAAGGCATTGAAGAATTAAGCACTTCAATTAAAACAAGCCTTAACGTAAGCAAATTAACAGAATGCGTGCAGGTAATTCCCACAGGGCAGCTGAGAGTAGAATTAGGGCCATACAATTTAGGTTACGGCCTTTACCCGCAGCAATTCGGGTACAATCCTTATCAGCAAGCACCATACTATTACCAGCAATACAATTCATTTTATCCGGGCACATCATACGGAGGATACGGAAACAACCCTAATGTAGTAATGTACCCAGAGCAATTAAACCAAAGATATCCTTACTCTTATTTCTCAGAGCCATTAACCAATTCATTCTATTACGACAACCAGTACAATTATGCTTTCCTGCCGCCGAATTCTGGAAGAAACAATTTCAGAGTGCAGAACAACTGCTCTAATACAGTGCAGGTAAGCATTGAGCCAGACCAGGCACTAGGAGTATCAAAGAATACCTTGACATTAGAGCCAGGCAAAGACGAGCAAATAAATGTTTACTCGACATTATACGCAGGAAATTACGGCATAATAGTAAGAGCGCAATTAAAGGATTCAACAGAAGGCAAAGCAGACATCACAAGAATTCCAGTACTGGTGGAATCAGAATACTTCAGGGATTACAGGGATTGCATCTTCCTCAACAAAAGAACATTCCAATTCAATGACTTCATAGCAAAGCCCGACACAGGAATAATATTCAACAAATGCTATGACGTGGGAGTAAGGCTGAATTATGACTCAATTGGAATCACTTGGGGCTGGAACTACAGCAATACTCCAGGCAACACTGGCAGCAACCAGCCATCGCAGCAATCAATATCTGTAACGCCAGGAATAATAAAAGACATAAGAGTGCTTGAACTCCTTGAAAAGCCAGGGCCAGACAACAAGATAATACAGCAATTAGAATTCGAAATGATTAAAGACATAGAAAAAAGCTACAGGAATGACATACTGGAAAAATTCAAGGCAATAGATGCAACAAAAACGCCTATTACAGAAATAGGAATATACAGGGCAAAAATAACAGCAGGATACTATGAGGTTGAAGCACCTGCCAATCTCTCAGTGAAATTCATCAACAGGGTAGGCGCAAGCGATTCATTAAATTTTAACATAACAATAGAAGACAAGTGGGCTGCCCTTCCATTGATATCAGAAGAAATTAATTTCGGTGACCCAGCCATAACAAAATTCCAGAGCTGCATTAACGGCGATGCCTTAAATGTAAAAAATTACTGGGCGGGAAGAGGAAACGAAGGCTGCCTTGAAGAAAACCAATTCATTAATGATATTTACGAGCACGAATCGGACACTAAAGTAATGAAAATTGCCAAGCAAGGAGGCTGCGGGAGCGTTGACAGTTTAAGCCAGATAAGCCCGCAGACCTACACCGACTCTGCAAGCGGGCTAAAATTAACATTCCAGACAGTAGACGGAGGCCACAACATAAAGCTTAGAGTGGACAAAAGCAATATGACAACACAAGAAGCAACAATTAACACTACAATCTACGCAAACCTTACAAGAATGACCCCTTCAGGAAACCAGAAAGTATATATTCCAGTCAACGTGTGCGTGAAATTGAAGGAAGCCCCTCCAATTGCCTTGACGCCTGAAGAAAAGATATGCAAGGCAAAAATAGTGAGCCCGGAAGGGCTTTCATTGGAAGAATTGAAAAAGAAGATAGAGGAATTGTGCGCCAGCCTTCCGGCAGAAGGAAAGCAGAAAGTGGAGGACGCATTGAAAGCACTCTTATCCAAAGAAGAGAAATGCGATGAAGGCACTACAGGAAAAGGCGCTTCAATAAAATACGGTTTCGACAAATTAAGCTTTACGTGGAATCCGGAAAAGATAGACGGGCAGTTCTGTTACGGCAGCTTCTGCGATGCAGCGCAGAACTCCATTGCCTCAGTGAAGAAACTAGAGGAAATCAAGAAATTCATTTCAGGAAAAGAAACAGAATTAACTGCAGCATGCGAAAAAGAAAAAACGTTCTTGCCAATTGGGGGAACTATTCATATTGAAAGCACGGCATGCAATAATAAGGATGCAGCCAATCTTTACAGGTTCGCAGTAAGCCAGGCAAGAGTTGTTGATAAAATCACGGCAAACGAATTGGTGTTCTTTACAGGAGAAGACGGAATAATTGAGGGAAGCAAAATTGATTCCTCCGACGAGTACATCAAGACAATGGCAAGCAATGTACTTAAATTTGACACTATGGCAAATGTCATTGAATCAACGCAGAATATCCTGAACGTCCTAAAAGATAAAACTGGCGGAAAAACGGACAGCATTGTAATGGAAATAAATTATAACGATGCAACAAAGCAGTACTACGCCAGCCACTTCGTGCCATTGGGAATAGAAGACCTGCAAGGGTTCACGCAAAAGAAGTATGTGATGACATTCAATGAATTCTCTGCATTCCACAAGGCATTAAAGGCAGTAATTGACGGAAAAATAGCGTGCAACAGCACAACAACCACAAACTGCTACAGTCCAGACAAAAAGAATTATTATATTTCAGGTCTGACAGCGCCAGTAACAGCAGAATTCCTGAGGTCATTGTACAACAACCTTTCATTCAAGAACGGAATAAGGAATGCGCCTGAATTAAGCAGTGAAGAAATACAGACAATACTGAAGGAAGGAAAATTGAAGGTCACAACAAGCGAAATTAATTCAATTGACAAGTTTGAAAAAATGTACAAAGAAAACATTGACTCAAATGTCCTGCTGATGAAGGACTCTTACACCAATGACTTCAAGGAAGACTTCTTGATTTCTTACTCAAAAATTGGGACAGAAAAATTAGACCAGTTCGACAGCGATTGGAGCTTTATTTTAGGGAACAACATGCAGGCAAGCGTTGAAGCAGGAAGATACGAGCAGGTGATAAATTATAATTGGGAGACAAAGAAAGTGAGTGTAAAACTTACTCAGCAAGAAAATCTTGAACAGATGGATAAGAGGACAGGAAACAGCTACAAAGACAATTACTTCTTCTCATTGCCATTCGACGGAAAACTTGGGTTAGTAAACACCACTTACTCAAGAGACGGCTACGGAGTAGGCTATGGCACATTGAATGCCTCATTCTATGTAAACAAAGATGAGGGCAATGTGAACACCTACAATGTAACAGCAGAAAAAACAACAGGAAGCAGCAATGGATTAATGAAGTTTAATGCGGATTTAAGGCAGAAATTCGAGCAGACAAGAAATGGAACAGTGCTTTCAGTTGACGGCACTGCAGGCAAATTTGAATTCACTCCCTCTACTCCAATCATTGTTTCAGCAGAATTAAATGCTTCAACAGCAGAAAAGAGGGGAATGCTGTATGAATTGGAAATGAATTCAAAGGAATTAGGCATAGCAGACGAAACTAATCTGACAAACATTTTCAGCTGGACTTCATGCTCCGGAAGTCCAAAGAATGACTCAAAAACAAAAATGAATGCACTGGAATCAAAAGCAGGCACTGTAGAGCATTACGGCTTGATTGAAAACCCGGGCAGTGCAATAACTTATGCTTCTTTATCATTCATGCCTTCAAGCTCGAATTACTTCATGGTGTACCAGTTGTTCAAGAACGTGAAGAACTTCACTGTATTCCACTCCTATAATGAAAGCACTGGGAAATTCACTGAATCTGTTTTAAGCGAGTCAAGCAAGAGGGTTGGAAAAAGCGATGTAACAGGCGCTACAATCCAGGGAGAAAACATAAAAGAATGGGTTAACAGAATAGAAAAAAGCCATGTGTGCGTCAAGCCTTTGAGCCAAGGAATTGAATTAAGCTGGAATAAAGCAAAACTGCTGGAGGAAGCAGGAACACAGTGCAAGTGAACGGTGAAAGAAAATGGGAGTAACAGACTTTTATTACGCGCTCGAAGACAAATACTATGATTTAATGGACAGGATTGACCGGGTCATCCCAATACACAAGATAATTGAGCCAATAGACAAGGTCTTCCCCTCATTCATTCTGTTCATTATAATTATCCTGCTTCTCATAGGCTCAGGGATTTACTTGGCATTAGGAGGACTGCCAGGAAAAGACGTGCAATTAACATTCCATGTAACAGACCAGAGCAGAAGCAGCCTGAACGCAATAAGCATTAGCGCAACACATGATTCAAAAACCGAAAGCCTTACAACAGACATGACAGGAAAAACAATGCCCTTGACAGTGAAAGCAGACACAATTGTTTCATACGAGATAGATGAAAGCTCCTACGAAAAATTAAGCGATTCAATTAAAGTCGAAGAAAACAAGACATTAACGCTCACCCTTTCGCCGAAACAGGCATTCCTTGAAGGCACGACAAGGAAGATAAGATTGTACGACAAAGACAACACAAGCGAATTAATTACTGGAACATTGTTTCACATTTCCTTCAGCTGCAATAATGATTCAGCTATTTCCCCTGACAGCCTTGACACAAGCAATGGCAGAACTGAAGTGACAGAGCCTTCTGACTGCGATGGATTGAGCGCTACAATAACAGGCGTAGGCTATAAAACAGAAAACTCTGTTTTCCTGGACCAAGAAACAAACAATATTTACCTTACAAGATTAGGCGACCAGAAAGCCTTGCTTACAGTGGAAACCTATTTTGAGGGAAGCCCAGTAGACGACATCTGGGTTGGAATATACGAGGACAGGGAATTAGGCCCAATAGACGAAGGCTATACTTACGGCGGCCAGAAATCCTTTGATTTGTACACAGGAAAAAGCTATTACATTAAAGTCTACGATGAAGCAGATATCTACAAGGAACAATGGCAGAGCGTTTACTTTACAGGAGAAGACACTGCAAGAATTGATTTGCAGAAAATTTCAGAAACAGGCATATTCATAACAATCCGCGTCATAGATGAAGACACAAGAAAAGGAGTGAAAGACGCAAAGGTAACCTTATTCAAAGGAAAGGACGAAATAAAGGAATTGAGTACATCAATTGACAGCAATTATACAGTGAAATTCAATGTAAGCAATAATGAAGCGGAATACTATGCTTTCGTGGACCAAGAGGATTATTTAATCAAAAAATTGAACGGCCTTAAGGCAGGAGGCAATTATACTGCTGAATTAGAGAAGTTTACTGGAGATAATGCTGCAACCCTTAAAGTAAAGGTAATAGACCAGGACGGAAAGCCTGTCAGGAACGCAAGAGTGGCATTGTACGACGAAGAAAAGTCTCTTGCAGGAAACGATGAATCAATAACAGACTTGAACGGAATGGCTGAATTCACGCGCGTCCTGAACGGCAACTATTATGCTTTTGCATTCAAAGGCACAATTTCAGGCTGGAGCGACTTATTCAATTTCGATAAAAGGCTTGCTGAATCCATTGAGCCAATAGTAACAATGGTTATCCCTGACGGAAGCATTAAATTGATTGTAAGGGACAACCAAGGAGAGCCAATGCAGTTCGCTACAGTGGAATTCATTGACGCCTTTGACGGAAAAACAATTGCAACAAAACCTATTGAAGACGTTAATGGAATAATTACTTTCAGTGCAAGGGCAGACAAGAGCGTTTACTTCAAGGTGAGAAAAGAAGGAATGGCATCATACCACAGCATTGTGTTCCAGCTGCAGCCTAAAACAATACAGGAAATACAAGTTAAAATGAATCCTGAACTGATAAGCGGGGACATAAAAATTGAATGGATTGGAGTGACAAGAAAGGATGCAGAAGTAGAAGCATTAAGCGAGACAGACACTCCCGCGCTCTCAGCAAATGAAACATACAAGGCCAAATTAATGATAAGGATTCCAAAAAACAAGAATTATTCTGAGGCAGGAATTCACTTCAGGCTGGGGGAAGACATTTTCATGGAGAACGACCTCCTTTACATAAAGGAAGTGTATGACTCTGAAGCAGTAATAAAGAAGTTCACCAGATACACTGGAAACAATGTGAAAGAGGACTTGAAGAGCATGACCTCCTCTGACGCCAAATGGGCCAATATTGTGTGGGTGAAGCCTGAAACTGGAGACCATCAAATTGAAGTGGAATTCACTGTGAAAGAAAATGCCTTCATAGGGCAGCAGCTGACCTTCAGTTACAGGGCCTGGGCAAAAGAAGGCGGAAGACATGAAAGGGACCCAGTTGACAATACCCTACAAGCAGGAAACGAATTGTATGCTGCAGTAAAAGAAAGAATTTACACTGTGGGAAGCAATACCTTGTGCGACGACCAGTTCTGCTTTACTGCATCAATTGAAGACCTGAAGGAAGGACTGGCAAAGAACGTAATTGAATCTTATACTGCAAAAATTTTCAGGAAATACGAATTGAAGTTCGACATAATGAACAACAGCAAGGAATTCATCCATTACCCTGAAGCCTTTATCTCGCTTGAAAACAGCAATGAAGCAATAAAATTCACTCACTATACGATAAGGAACGCAGAAAACAGCCCTGTAAGCAGTTTCCTGAATGACTTCAAAATAGAAAAAATTAATTTAGGCGAATTCAAGCCTGCAACCCACGTTACAGCAACAATAGAATTCGAGACAGTAAAGCCTGCAACAGGAAGCATTGACATTACAATAATTTCAAGGAAAGAAATAAAATTCACTAAAAACATTTCAATTGAAGTTGAAGCCCCAAAAGAATTTGAAGTAGAATGGAAGCCTAAACTGATTCCTTCAGGGATAAGCAAAGACATCACCTTCACAGTAAAGGACAAGGCAGAAGGAATTGAAGTAGAGAATGCTTCAGTTAAAATAAAAGACAGGTTTGGAGACATCATAAGCAATGTAGCCTTCACGAACAGGATAGGAGAAGCAATAGTAACAATTCCAGGGCAGGCACCGCAAAGCAAATTAAAGGCAGTAATAGAAAAAGAAGAATACAAGACACTAGAGCAAGAGCTCATAACAGACGGAAACGTAATTGAATTCAATCCGAAAAGATTAGGAATTGCATTGAACACCAAAAAAATGCCTTCAACCCAAAGCAATTTCACAATAAAGAATTTATTAGAAGACTTAAGCTTAACAGTAAGCTCTCTCACAGTAACAGGAGACCTGAAAGGCCTGCTTGACACTCAGGCAATGAACTCATACTTAAAAGTAAATTACGAGGGAACTTCACTTGATTCAGGAGAAGAAAAAGAATTCAAGTTGAAGTCAATTTTGAGCAAGGCAGGAATGGAATGGCCTCAAAGAGAAGACCTGTCAGGAAACTTGGAGGTAACAGCAAGCAATTCTGGGTCTAATTGGGTATTTAAATTGCCGTTAAAGATAAGCATTGGAATTGGAGGGGAAGCAGACAATCCTGCGTGCCTGAGCCTGACAACAAAAGAATGGACTGACTTCAGCGAAGGAAGCCCTAAAACAATACAATTCAATATTGAAAACTCGTGCACAATAAACGGAAAGCCCATAAGCTTAAACAACCTTGAAGCACGAGTAGAATGGAAAAGCAATCATATTGGAACATACACAATAACAATAGGAAGCAATACTGTAGACTTAAGAAGCGCTTACTACAGGAGATTATTGGACAGAATGGATGAAGGCACAATAAGCGGCACCCTCACCTTTACCCCTAACGGCGGAGCAAACGGAATAGCCCAAGCAGAAATTTCAGTGAGGGCATTCAATCCATTGGACGGAAAAGACCAGATACTGGAAGACAGCACTTCAACGCAAATTTCAGTGCTCAACCTTGCTGACTGCATTAAGTTCAGCGAAGACGAATTGGAAATACCGCCGGAAAGCAAGTTTGACTCACTAAAAATAGAAACATTAAACTGTGGTTCAGATGTCCACTTCACCTTAAAATCAGACTTAAGGCTGAGCAAAAAAGAATTCGATCTGAAAGCAACAGGCTCAGAGGAAATAAAGGTTGACGGGACGGGAGAACTGCCAGGCCAGTACAATATCCTTGTATCATTCCAGGGAAGCAGTTTAGTCTCAAAAAGGCCTTTAAAGAATATTTACGTCAGAGTGCTTGAACCAGCAAACGCCTGCATTAAGCTAAGCAACTACGAATTCAATGTATATGACGACCCAGCAGACCAATTTGATGGATACGACACTTTTAGGATATACAATGACTGCATTAAATCCTCTTACCCGGCAAAAATCAAGTTAAGCTGGGACGCAAAACTCTGGAACTCCATGAAAGACTCTTTCGTGGACAGCCTAATGTTCTTTGCAGCCCAAGGATTTTTACAAAAAGCTGGCTCTCAATTCGGGTTTGTAACTAAAATATTAGACTTCTTTGGATTAAAAGCAACAGGGAAAATTACAATGGCCTACCAGCCCCAGACAACTGTAACAAAAACTCCTGCAACAGGCATGAGCATTCTTTCTTCGATTAAAGACTTTTTTTCAGGGGGAAACTTAATTAATACTGCAATATTTTTCGTTGGAGACACTTTGTATAAGTATTTCTCGGAAGAGCCCTTGGAGCTTGTAATACCTGAGAGAAATACTGAGGTAATGGATTACAGGCTTTTCTTGGAGAAAGGACAGCTTGCGGGAGACACAGTGAAAGACATTCCTGAAACAAGAATTTCAATTGACCCAAGCAAAATTGCGCTGGCAGACAAATACTATGAATTCAAGGAAGGCAGCACAGAACAAAGAGAAGTATACGAAGCAAGGTTTGTGAACAAGACAGGATTTGTGCAGCCTGACGCTTTAAGCCCGCTGTACGACATGCTGAAGGTAACAAAAAAGAATTATGCTTACGACACAGAGTACACTACCTCGAATTTGGATAAATTCAGGTATTATTACAAGAACATGGATGTAATGACTGGAGCAGCAAATTTATTGGAAGTTGATGAAGGCCGCTCTACAACAACAGACAGCAAATTCCACGTGCAATTCAATTCATTCAATCCAAACGAACAAATCAGCATTTACAAGGGCCTGGATAACTGCGTCATAGGCAACATGACAGGAAAAACAGGAGCAGAGAATGCTCCAAAAATACAGCTCCTGTGGAGATGGAATTCTTTCATGAAAACAGCAGGGCAGGGAAAATATCCTTGCAGTGAAACAGAAAATTATTGCGATGCAACACAGTTCAGCATTGAACTCCTTGAAAGAATACACGAAATTAAAGGAATCATTGAATCATTGAACTTGAGCTGTGCCCCGGGAACAAGCGATTGCGCTCCATACACTACAGTAAGGCTGAATGACTTCATTAATTACACTGAACAGGCGAACGGAAAGGAATTGGACAAAACAAAAAAGCAGAGGCTGGCAGAAGTGCTGAACTTCAATGCTTACTTGATAAAAGACGGCTACAGCGCAGACTTCCAGAAAGACTTTGATTACTATGCAAAAAATGTAGCATTCTTTGAGACTCCCTCCTTTTACAGTGGGGGAGGATTAGACAAATACTTCTCTGACCCTGAGGCATTCAAGTTCGATTACTTTGGCGCCCCAAACAGCCCGATTAATGGCCCGGGAATTTACAGGATAACAATCTCAATTGAATTCAATGACAATTCATGGAAATTAATTAAAGAAGACAAAACAAATGCTGTAATAACAGTCAACATGAGCAAGACTAAGTCAGCTGAGCCTGACAGCCCGTTCTATTACATTCCATTTGACGGGCAAATAGGACTGACAACAGAAAACGGAAGAGTAGGCTATGGAACAAACTACGAGAACATAGAGGGCGGAGCAATAAATATTAATGACCCCATAAAAGGAGAAGGCCAAATAAATACAATCAATATTGCAAATGCAAACACAGTGCACAACCTGAAGACCTGGGTGAAAGACGACTTCAAGACAATGAACGTTGACGACAGGGGCATACTGCTCAAGCTTGAAAGAACAACAGACGAAACCTCTCTATATTACATTCCGTCAGACATGACTCCAGTATTAATGGAAACAGAAGACAAGGGCTCAGCAAATGTTTATTCCTTTTACAGCCTTGAAATGGGAACAGAAGTGCAAAGAAATATTGGGACCTTCCTGACAAAATGGAGTGGTATTGGAGCGAATTGCAAGGACTTCCTTGGAAGGAGCGTATTCAATTATTCTGAAACGCCTGACTTGAGCGCTTTAAGCAGCGAAGCAGAAGCAAACGCAATAATCCCGGGAGACAAGAAGGCATACTCTTATGGCTTGGTGTGGCCTGACCCTGTAAGGCAAGGGAAATTATACTTGGAGACAGTGTTCTTTACTCCAAAGGGGCAGGATTCAGTATTGAATATGGTGGCAAGCTCTGGAAGCACTACAACCAAATTCTATACCCCGAAAAGCGCAGGCAGCAAGGTAAGCTTAAATGGAGTAATGATTTCAAGCAAGCAGAGCATTGACTCAATAAATAAAATATTAGAATTAATGAAGGAAAGCAAGGTCTGCGTTGAAACCTCGGGAAGCTCGCAGGCATCATTCTTCTGGAACCCCAAGATAGCATTACAGCAGCTGGAAGGCTCAGGAACTTACAAGGCATTAAATACCGAGGAAAGCTGCATTAAATAAAACTAATTCTCTTCAAAGTAATAAAATTTAAATAAAGGTTAATACATTCTATTAATTAAAATTTAATTGTAGGAAATGTGTTCTAATGGGATTGAAAGAACTGTATTATTCAATAGAAGACAAATACTATAATGTGCTTGACGGAATAGAGAAGTTCTTTCCAATATACAAGATAATTGACCCAATAGACAAGGTCTTTCCGTCCTTTATCCTGTTCATTGTCATAGTCCTTGCATTAATAGGGTTTGTCTTAATTCCAGTTCTGGTGCCAGGGAATTCAAACGTAACAGTGAATTTCATTGACAGCGAAGGCAAAGCAAAGAATTTGGATGTAATTCTTACAGTGAAAGGCGAAACCTTAAGCAAAAATACAGGGGAAGAAGGCAGGATTGCGCTTGAAGTGCCATTAAACTCAAGCATTACAATTAAAGTGGAGAATGAAAATTATGAATCATACCAAAAAACAATTGAAGTGAAAGGAAAAGAATTCGCTTTCACAGTGCAACTGCAGAAAAAAGAGCTGTCTCCCCAGGCATTCACTCTAATATTCTCTTACAACGGACAGAAAATTACAGGAAAAGCAATTACTGTAAGGCTTTCCTGCGCAAACGGCTTTTCACTGCCCCAAAGCACTGTAAATGATCCAGAAAAAGACGGGGAGATTGAAGTAACAAAGCCGAATGAGTGCGATTTACTCACTGCCACAGCAAAAATTGGAGGATTCGAGGACAACACAAAAACATTGATTGAATCAGTTGAAACATTTGAGATGGAGGAAATAGCATCACAACTGCAGGACAAAGGAAAAATAACTGTTATAGCAACAAACGAGGAAGGAAAAAAAATTAATGGAGTAACTGTAACTCTGAGAGATGAATATGATTCATTTGAAGGCGAAGACCAGACAGCAAACGGCACTGTCACATTTGAGGAATTGGACGCAGGCACTTATTCTGTAACACTGCAGGACGACGCAAACGGAATCTACGAGACAAAAAGGGTTGAAGGAATAACTGTAAGCGCAGGCAAAGAAACAAAAGAGGCAGTTGAACTGCAAAGGAAAACATACACTATTACAGCAACAGCATTTGAAAAGAATTCAAGCAACAAGATTGCAAACGCAACAATAAATTTGAAGGATGCACTGGGAAAAATAATTGCATCAAAAACAACAGGAAGCAATGGCAGTCCTGTTTCATTCTCTTTTTCTGCTGGAGGCAATGAGCCGGCATTAATTGAAGCAAGGGCTGAAGGATTCCTGCCAGCAAGAAAAAGCATTAAGGGAGAAACGCAGGACGTAAGTTTGTACCTGGAAGCTGCAACGCCAGAGAACAGCGGGAAAGTCCATATACAGGTATTAGACAAAGACGGAAAAGTTGTAGAGAACGCAAGGGTAATGCTGATGGACGCAGAGACAAAAGGCCTTGCCCCGTATGAACCATTGCTTTCAAATTCTGACGGAAACGCTGACTACACAGGAATTGCGGCAGGACAATATTATGTTATTGCACAGAAAGGAAGGGCAGAAGGCAAAAGCGAAACAAAAGAAATTGACGTAGGGGAAGAAAATTATTTCACTGTAACAATAGACTTTGGCTTTACTGAAATAAGTTTTTATTTGGTGGACGAGGAAGGAACTGCCCTTACAGGGGCAGGAGGCTCAATTGAGATAAGGGATTCATTCGACTCCTCTTTAATGACAGAAATTCCAGTAAACCCTGAAGGCAAAACTTCAGCAAAACTTAAGGCTGACAGGACTGTGTATTTTATTGCAAAAAAGGAAGGATACGCGAAAAGGCAGACTGTTCCATTGGAATTAGTGAAAGACAAAAAGATTGAATTGAAGATTGAATTGAGAAAGCCGTGGATTGGAGAAAAGCCTGTAATCGAATTGAGAATGTTTGACTCAAAAGGAAATGAATTGCAAGCAAACACTTTAGAGCAAGAGCAGGAATACAATGCTGTGCTTACAGTAATCCTGCCCAAAAACGAATTAATAAAAAAGGCAGGATTGTTCTTCATGACAGGGAATGAAGTATTGGTTGAGAACGACAATATCTACATTAAAGGAGCGTCAGTTTCAGGGGCAGTAATATTCAAAGGGGGCTCATGGAACAAGGACGAATGGGCGAAAGACCAGAAGGCTCTCACCAATGACAATGCCAAATGGTTTACAGCCACCTGGGACAATGCTTCAAGCGGCATCTATGACGCTTTAGTAAGGATTAGAATAAAGAATGCTTCAATTGCAAGGGATGGCGACCTTGCCGGAGTGCACTACAATGCATGGTATTCTACTTCAAACAAGACTTTCAGGGAGCCAGAGGACTCAGCAGCAAAATTAGCCCTTTACGCCAAAACCCACGACCCAGAATTCTATATTGGGGGAACACCAAAATGCTACAATGACATCTGCATTTCAGAGCAGAAAATCCTGAATATTAAAAACGACATTTATGAATTGAAGCCGTTCAATTTAATGGTGAACGGCTCTTTCACCTATTCTTTCACTTTAACAAACCTTACAGACAAGGTGTACCAGAACGCTGAATTGCAAATAGAAAGCGATGAATTAATTGAATTCTCAGAATATGATGTTCAAGGAGACCAGGAAATAAAAGGCAACGCGCAAGGCAAAAACAGCATTCAGGGAGTTAGCGTAGGGGAATTCAGGAAATTCAAGGCAGTGAAAGTTAAAGCAAACTTTTCTACAAAAGATTTAGGGGCAACACAAATAAAGGTAAGATTGCTGGACACAGTGAGCAAGGAATATGTCTTCCAGGAAACATTGGGCCTTAAAATAAAATCATCAAACCAATTAAGGCTTTCAGTTGAACCTGAAGAAATCCACTCTTTTGTTGTTACGCCAGTAACTGCAACTATTACAGACGAGGAAGGCACAGAACAAAAAGGCGCAATTGTTACTGCAAAAAAGCAGTTAGGTTCAGGAGAAAAGCAGACAATAAAGCAAAGGCTTACGGACAACCTAGGCAAAGCTTTTTTCACTATACCTTCTTCTTCCCCTAAAACAAAAATAATAATTGAAGCAAGAAAATACGGCTTCGAGCCAGCAGTCCAGACAATAATAGTAGATGAAAATGTCTTGGGCATTGAGCCAAAAAAGATTGAAACAGAGCTTGACTCCATAGACGTAAAAGAAATAACAGTGCCCCTCACACTTACAAGCAGGATTGGAATTCCATTAGAAATAACGCAGGTAAAACTTACAGGGGAATTCAAAGGTTTATTGAGAAATACTCAAATGCAGAACTTTTTAGACCAATTCAGGAATGCCCCCTTAAATGCAATTGAACCATTAAAAGACAAGGAAATACAATTCAAGGCAGTAATAAACGAAGGCGCTGTAACAAAAGCAGAAACCCTTAAAGGAAACCTGCTGATTGAAGTGTACAGCGAGGACATGGATGCCTACTGGACTTTCGCTGTGCCCATAGCAATAAAAGTGAGCCCTGGCCCTGGGCTAGAGGAAAGGGACTGCCTTTCATTAGATTTAGTGAACTGGAACACTTATGCTGCGCCAGGAATAAAAGAGGAAGCGCCATTCTCGCTGTCCAATGAATGCGTTTCAGGGCAAAACAATACTCCAATACCATTAAAGAACCTGAGAGTGCAATTGAAACTGGATTCAGGGTCAAACCTTGCAGGGGTGTTCAGCATGAGCCTGAACTCAAACCTTATTTCATGGTCAAGCGAATTAAAGAACAATAAATGGAATAATGTTGCGGAAGAACTCAGGGACGAAGCCACTTACGGGGTATTAAACGGAACAATAAGCTTTACCCCGTTCTTTAATTCAGTGAAAGAACTGCAGGAAAAAGCAACAATAATATTTGAAGCAGAAGCCTTAACAGAAAACGGAACAGAAAAAATAACAAAAGAAATGAAGGCAGACATAAAGGTATTGAATTTAAAGCAATGCATTTCCTTTGACCCGGAGGAAATAGAATTCGAGGACAGAGAAATGAGCAAAAACCTTACAGTAAAAAACAATTGCTCTGACACAATAAATTTAAGATTGTGCAAGGATGACGACGGCTGCGGCACAGGCTCGGAGAGAATAAAATTCTCAGGCTATTATCCCAGTGAACCAGAACTCTCAATTGACCCTAATTCAAGCAAGGCATTAACAATAAAAAGAGAGGCAAGCACTCCTTTAGGGGCATACGGAATAAAGTTTGAAGCAAAAAAATCAGGGGACTCAGGCTTATTCTATACAGAGATAAGCAGGGTGAAAGTGAACCTGAAAGGAAAATACTACTTTGAAGACCCATTCCTCACACTGAACAATTTCAAGGCAAACACAGTTCTCAAAAGCAATATTGTAGGGCCTGGAAGCTTTGGGGTTTTCTCTGACCACAACCCAGTGCTTGACTTAAGCTGGGAAGAAAAACTAAAATTCCTGAAACGCTGGGGAATAAATTACCCTAACCCAAACCCCGGCATTTGCTCTCAGGCATTAAATGCATACAAGCAAAAGTATGAGGGAACAGGTAAGACAACAAACAGCACTCTTTTTTTGGAAGAAATATTAAAGGACAAAAAAAAGAGAAAAAATACTGCAGAATTTAGTACAGCAAAATTTGTTGCTCCAGTTGTCGTTGCAGCAATAATTGCAGCTGCAGTTGCAGTGGTTACTGCAGTTATTGAAGCTTGGGGCAATGACATTTATGATGGAATAGCAAAATCTTTGGGGGGCGGAACAAAATTTAATTTGGAAGGATTTTTTGTGCCGTGGTATAACGGCTGCAACCAGTATAATAATAAAATGGTTTTTGTGCCTGAAAACGAGGCAAAACAAGACGTAAGAATAAATACCAAAGCAATGGACCTCGCAGTAAACCCCTATGATTTAAGCGGAGACAGATACTACTATAAAGCCGGGGCATATTACAGCCTGAGCTCGCACCTGACGGGAGAAATGAAATTTGAATGGACTATTTCATGCCTCACAGGATATGAATTAATTGAAAGCCCTGTAATAGACCAGACACACCACGGAAAAAGGTGCGATGCACCAATAGATTACAGCATCAACAACACAAATGACGCTGTGACCTTTACCCTTACATGCCATGGAAAAGCATTCCGCAAGGTGTGGTGGACTCAAGAGACATGGATTGCGTGCAGGCAGAAGCCTGAAATGTGGGACGAAAAAGGAAGGATTCCAGTGCAGTTCACTTTAGATGATGCGCAATTAAAGAAAGAAATCGAAAAAGGAAAGCCTGTTTACGTGCAATTCAATTTGATTCCAAATTCTACTCTATATGGAACAGGCACCCAAATCAGGGCAGGAAAAATGAGGATTGAATTATCCAATCCAGTGAGAGAAGAACTGCCTAAGATTGACTTGGGGAGAGAGGCCTGCTCTTCGACTTTAAGGGAGGGAAGGAATGGCTCAAATGCAGTTCCAAGAATTGGTCTGGCGAAAGGTATTGGATGGAAATTTGGAGAAATAAAATACAATTCATGCGACCAGGACAACCAAAATTACATTTACTGCGATTCAGCGCAATTTAGTATAGAGTTGCTTGAAAGAATAGAAAAGGTAAGGGAATGGCTTAAAGCAAACAATGAATCCTTCAGCTGCCCCAAAAACCAGGCAAACATTATTGCAAACCAGCAGAAATACTACTCTGAAATTACTGGAGGAGAAGAATTAAGCGGGGAAGTTCCCAGCGGAAGCATTGGATTAAGTGATTTCAGTGTGAGCGCAGCAACAATGTCTAATGGAATTCCAACCACAAACGCAATAGTGGAAGTGCAGAATAACACAGGAGCAATACAGGACGTGAACGCAATAATTTCAATTGCCAATCCTTCAATAAATTTCAGCCAGCAATGCAAGAAAGAAATTAACGGCATTCTCTCAGCAGGAACTGTATACGAAGGTGAAGAGGTTGAAGGAGTAGATGGAGCGAACTGCAATTTCGAGAACCTTCCTGTAAGCGACGAGAATTACACTGCAAAAGTGCAGTTGCAGTCAAATGCCCCAATGAATCCTTCAGCAGCAGAAATTAAATTCAAGATAAGGCAGTCAGAGAAAGTGGAAGAAGCAGGGTGCTGGTTTGGAGGAGGCAGCACTGTAAAGAAGGGAGGCTACTTTATTCCTGATATCTGGCTTAACAAGAATGGTTTACTTGGGGAGAGCGTTACACAGGAGACAATAAATTGGACTGAAGACATAAAGAACCTGGAAGACCTAAAGAAGATGACCCACTTCAATGCTTATTTGATCAAAGATGGGTTCAGCGAAGACTTCCAGAAAGACTTCCATGAATATTTTACTAAAACCAATTTCGCTGACACTCCCTCTTGGTACTATAATGACACATCTGATAATTTAGGGGCATATTTCCCTGACCCAAATCTTTTCAGTTATACAATAGAGGATTCAAGCGACTTAAAAGAATTGAATGAGCCTGGCCTGCATCAGGTGGACATAGAAATAAGCTTTAATGACGGGTGGAAGTTCTTTGACAGCCAAGGAAACCCTAATGGAGCAATAAATATTGCACTGCACAAAATAAAAGACGAAGAACCAAAATCTGCTTTCTATTACCTGCCCTTTGACGGAGAAATTGGATTAAAGGGAGACAATTACGATAGGCAAGGCTATGGAACAGCTTACAGTAACAACTTGATTGACATAGTGAATGAGCCTATAACGCAAATCCACACGCATTCTTCAGAGGGCTCAAATGCTTTAATGTCATTGGACATACAAAAGAATAATTCAATACAGCAATTGAATTCGGATTTAAGCCAGAGGGGAAATCTTTTAAGCATAAACAGTTTAAGCGGCAATTCAATGCAATTAACCTTCAGCCCCTCAATTGCAACCCCTGTCCTATTCAAGGCAACAGCAAAACAGACTTCACAGCTGAAGGCATTCTATAAATTATTATACCAGGAGAATGCAGCAGAAGCAGAGGACACACTAGGATTATGGGCTGGAGCAAGAAACCAGAAATGCCTTGACTTGGATGGAACCCCATTATATGTCTTAAGCAAGCCTGATTCCCGCGCAGGACAGGAGGACACAAGAATCGGGGTAAGCCTGAAGAATTATAAAGTGCAATGGGACACTGTAACAAAAGTTGGAAGCACATGGTATACTTCCCTCTTTTTCACTCCGCCCGGAGAAAATTATATTTTGAGCTCTACATCCCCATTGGACCAGATGAAGTTTTACACTCTTCAAAGCAAGGGAATACAGGTTTCATTGAATGGTGTGCCAGGGCTTTCATCTAACAGCGAGACATCAAAGATTAATTCGATTGCAAGGGCACTGCAGTTAGTTAAAGAAGGCAAGGCGTGCATTGCAGACAATGGCTTGGATGTAGATTTATGGTGGGATGAAAAGTCATTGTATGAAGCAAAGGGAAGCGACGGAAAAAGCATATGGGATTTAGAGCAAGGGCTTTCCCCTAACGCGCAAGGAGAATTCAGCTGCATTGGCGGTTCTTGATTCCTAAGCCATAAAATATTTATAGGGGAAGGGACTAATTTTAATTGCATTATGATTGAATTGATTTTGTTTGTATTATTCAGCTTCAACACAATAACAGAATTCTTGAGTGACATGAATTTAGTGCTGAAAGTTTTAGTATTAATAACTGTTGGAAGGTTTGTAATGGAGCATGTGGGAACAGGCCCATTGGGAATCATACTGATTGCAGGGGTGTTTATTTTCGTTTTCGGTGAATTATGGTGGCTTTTCGGGGGAGTGTATCTTCTTTATATGCTTTTGATGGCAGGCATAAGCGGTATAATAATTGACTTCATATTTGTTGGAGGAATGCATGGAGGCGGAGCAGAGATAACACCAGAAGATAACAGGGCAAGAGAGGCAGCCCATATAAGGCAGGAAGCAATGGAGACAGCAAAGCATGCTGCAAGAGGCATGGCCTACAAGATGACAAGAGGCAGGATAGGGCGCTAAAAAATTTTTTTTGGCACGGAAAGTGAAAAAAAAATGAATGAGAAAGGCAATTTGCTCATATTCGGGCTTCTTTTATTCCTTGTTGTGGCAATACTGCCAGCAATAGCAATGATGGTTTCGCCCATAGCCAAAATAATAATTCAGGTAATACTCTTTCTTTCAATTTACATGCTTGTGAGAAGCTATATGGGTTCAGGGGTCTTAACATTAATAGTTACAGGGGTAATGGGATATATTCTGGTCATAAAATACCCTGAATTCACTGCAGGCATATGGGTTCTCTCAATCATAGTAATGCTTGGGGCAGGTGGCGTCATAATCTGGGGGCTTTCACTCTTCAGGCGCTGAGAAAAGCTTTAAGTTATACATAAATTTATATATTATTTTCTACATAATTCCTTAATGTTTTTGCAGTTTTTAGGGCACCTACTTTCATTTGATTTAGTGTGGATTATCCAATTCATTTTCCTTAATCTGCACTGGGCCTTTCTTTTTATTCTGGCTGTTTTTGTTTTCTGGGAGAAAAATATTTTAATGTATTTTGTTTTGTTGGTTATATCAATATGGTCTCAAATATATTTTACTGATTCAATAGGTTGGGTTTGGGTTTCAGCAGCATTTCTAGCCGCCTTTGTACTCACAAGAATGTTTGTGGTAATTTTTGCTGCTTCAATCCCTTCTTTAGAAAAAAAACTCCCCCTAGTTTTTATCCTTCATTTTTGGGCCCTAATAATTGTAATGAATTTAATTTTATAACAGTGATTAAAAAATGTCTTTGTTGAAAAAAATTGTCAATTCAATTGCAATCTCTTTAATTGTGTTTTTTTCCCTTGTTTATCTTATGGAGGGGGGAATTCTTATTGCACCGCAGTTAATGGACTGGAAGGTTTTCCTTTCTATTTCAGCTTATGTTTTTACTGCGTTAATTTTGATTGAATAAAATCCAAAAAAATCAAGTATAAGGCAATTATTTAAATTCTGTTAACGCATTAAATTATTGTGTTGCTTTAATTGGAAGGGATTAGATGAACGGAATAATTTTGTCTTTGGAGGCGAATATCTGGATTGCAGTAAGCCTTTTCGTTTTAGTGTTCATTTACGCGTGGGCCAAAGAGCAATTAGGTTCTGCAAAGCTGGCAATAATTTTTGCTGCAATAATTGTATACCTTACATTCTTCCAGTACCCTGAGCTCGTATGGATTGGAGTAATACTGTTCTTGTTCGCAACATTCGGGAAAGAGCTCTTTGACAAGATACAGTTCTTCAAAAAATAGGTGGAAAAAATGGATTCATTTACCTTTCTTTTAGCAGTAATTTTCCTGATGATTTTAATCCAGGCAAACCAGCTGCTGATAGCAGTTGGGGCAGTACTTATACTGATTTTTGCAATGAGGTCTTTGAGCTCTACAGTATTAATCCTGGCAGCCTTCGGCCTTCTTTACTTTGCAAAAGACAACATAAAAGAACTGGCTCCAGTAATTTTATTGGCATTAATTATTCTCGCTCTCCTCTTGGGCTCTGGCTCAAAGCCCCAGCAGCCGGAATATTATGCCCCTGAAATGGAAGGAATGGGCGGAGGCTATGGAGGCTTACTGGAAGGAATAAGATGATTTCAAATTCAGAAAAAGAATTTGAAAGAGTTTCAAAGCAAAGCTTTGAAAATTTTCAAGCAAAGCTTGAAACATATTTAAATTTTAGGAGAATTTAAATGAAATTCATTGTAGCATTTCTTGCCTTAATGGCAGCAGGATTCATCTGCATCAGATTCTTGGGCTCGGAATTATTGGGCATAATGCTGATTGTGCTTGCGCTAATAATTGCTTTTGCAAAAATCCTTGGGGAAGGCTTTAGAACAGGAAAGAAGGTTGCAAAGGCCGCAACAAAAGACATGATGAAGGACATGGAGGCAGCAAAGCCCAAGCCCCCGAAAGGCGAATTTATAATCAAAATGGGAAAAGATGTTGCCTCAAAAATCCCTGACGCCATGCCAGAATTCGAGAAAGACTATTCCACAAAAAACCTTTCAGCAAAAATGAGCCAGGGCTCAAAGAACTTCTTTGATGCTTTGGGAAAACTGTTCAGGAAATAATTATTTCTTATTTCCTTTTCGTTAAAATTTCCCTTTGGGTTTCAAGCACCTTCTTCATTAACTGCTGGACTGAAGAAGTGAGGGCCTTTATTTCTGTGACATCTTCTTTGAGGGCCCTTAACTCTCTTTCGAATGCATCCATTTTAAGCAGGAAGTCTTCAACGTCAAAGCCTTCCTTTTGCATTGAAGAAATTTTTGCGTGAATTTCATCTAATTTCTCTGCGTGCTCGTCCAAGCGCAAGTGCGTTGAAGCATGAAGCAGGTCCTCCTCTTCATTCCTTTCATCCAAGTGCTCTTTTATTCTCTCTGAGGCCTTACGGGCTATTGAGTCTTTTTCCTCTTCATCTAATCCTGTTTCTTCTTCCTGACGGCCTTTGCTTCCGCCTTTCACTTGGGCGAAATAAGAATCTATTTCGCCTTCATTCAAGCCCAAATCCTTCAGGGCAGACCTGACAACAGAGACATCAATGCCTGAATCAAGCATTTTTTTTATTGTCTGGATTATTACCTCGGAATTAACCATTGCATTCACGCCAATGAAAAAGTATTTATAAGAATTCCTTATATTATATAAGGATTAAGATTTAAAAGCTTCAGCCTGAAATAAAATGATTTTAAGCTAAGCTTAAAATATTTAAATTTTTCATGAAAAATTTAAATGAATTGAAAGTGAATTGCATGAAATTCAAGCCAAGAAATGGCCCCTGGCAGGAAATATTCGAGGGAAGCATTCAGGACTTTGAGGTGAGCATTCATTCAAACCCGGACAACATAATCCTTGTGAGCGTCCTAGAAAAAAAGAAAGGAAAGATTGAGGGAACAATCCTTGAATTGTACAAGGTTTTTGCAGTAGAAGGGCAAATAGAAGACTTTACTGAAACCTTCCCGAAAGAAGCAATTGTATTAATAAAGCACGAAGCAAAAGAGTCATTGAAATATTTCCTTTTGAGCTCAGGGCCATCATATGTGAAGTACGAGGAAGAACAATTTCTGAGCGAAGTGGACAGGCTTTACAGCAAGCTCCAGAATTCCTCTGCATTAATTAAAGATATTTCAAGGGCATACGACATCCAATTAGAAGAATTAAGCAAAGCAGGAGAAAAATTCAAGACATCCTTTTTCTCTCTGCCCTTGCTTGCCCCAATGCTTTCCTCTGAACTCCTCGCAGGAAGAGAGCCAAGGTATGAAATGAAAGAAACAGGGAAGGTGGGAAAGGGGGAAATAATTTTAGGCGTAACAAAGGATGGAATTGCAGTGAAAGAGCCTTTGAGTGTTTTCATCAGAACAACGGTATTTGGTTCAACCCCGGAAGACAGAAAGCATGTAATTCACTTGATTGCGGAAGGCGGCCTCATAAGCAATGTTGCTGTAGTAATATTTGACTGGGACAACAGCTTTTCTGGATTGAACAAGCCTTCAAGCAAACTGAAGGAACTGCAGGAATTCAAGGTAAACTTTGAGCCAATAGGTTTTCCTGTTAGAGACTTCAAGAAAGAGGAATTAAAGGTTGACTTGAATCTGGTTAACCCCAAAGGCCTTTTGGAATTATTCGGCTTAATGGAGGGAGAGGAAACAAAATTCATAGGAAACCTTTTAAAGGAAAACAAGGTTGACTCAATGAATGAGTTAATTGAAATAGCAAAAAATTTGAGTGTGGATGAATCAAAGGTAACAGCAAAGTACAGGTCAATGAGAATACTCAAATTAATTGATGTAAGGTATCCAGGGCTCTTTGGCGGGGCAAACAGCATTGAGGAAATAGCAAAGAACTGGATTAAGGCAATAGGCCGAGCTGGAATAATCCACTTGGATAAATTTGACGAGAGGGCCTCATTAATTTTAGTCCATAATTTAATTAAGGGGGTATTGGGGCAGTATGAAGGAAACCCTAAGAGCAGGGTCAATGCAATGGTCTTAATGCCTGAAATGAAAAAAATGCTTCCAATAAAAAGCCCTAATATTCTTTCAAACGAGATAATTGAATTACTAGAGAAGTTTAAGGACGAAGGAGTATGCTATGCAATAAGCGCTGACAGGCCCATAGACTTAATGAAAGAGGTAATAGACCAGTCGGAAGCAGAAATATTCATTTTAAGCAGGGATGACGTTGGAGTGAAAATAGCAAACAGCAAGCAGTACAGGCTGAAGTTAAGGCCTGGGCTGAGCACCTGCGAAGAAAAATAATTGAAAATTATTTCTTTTTCTTTTTGTACTTTTTAGGTTTTTCAGGGGAAACACTTTTTCCTGCAACCAAATCCTTAACCTGCTGCAAGGTAGCGAACTCCAATGGATTGATTGCATCAATCACATACTTTAATTCCTTCAGTTCATCTGCCCTTGCAAAAGAGCCCTTCATTTTCTCCATTTGGTCCTTCAGTTCTGAAACAGAAGAAGAAAGGGAATTCACTCTTTCCTCCAATTCAGCCAGCTCAGAGCCAGAAACCGCAGGAGAAGCAGAAGGCTCGCCGGAAATCAAAGCTGAGGCTCCAGAAACACTAAAAGAAATCCTCTGCTCCAACTCCTTTATTTTTTTGTTCAGAATAATTAGATTCCTGCCTAAAATTTTCTCGTTCCTCACCAAATAATTCATTTTCTGGGATAAAAGAAGAATAGAAGAATTCAATGCCCTTACATCCCTTGCAATATCAGGGAGGGCATAACTCACTCCAGGGGCAGAAGGCATTCCCTGTGAAGTTTCTTCCTGCGTTTGAACCCGTTCATAATGTCTCGGCCTGTGAGGCAAAACACAACCACCTAATTAAAATAATTATTTGCCCTTAAAAATATATTGGTTTCCATGAAAAAGCAAAAGCAAAAAAAAGAAGAAAACGAAGGAAAAGCGAGAAAAACAGTTCAGGGAATACTGCTGGACTTAGATTCAATCCAGACAGTGGAAGAAAAAAGCGCTATAAGAATATTCCTGAAAACACAGAAAGGAATTGAAATATTAACAGAAAAAAAATTCAGGCCGTATTGCTATGTAATTTACTCAGGCGACAAAGAGAAATTAAAGGAAGCCCTCCTTGAAAGGGAATTCGGGGAACACAAAGCAAAAATAAGGGAAATAAGAGAAGTAAAAAAAGAAAATGAAGAAAAAGTGCTGCAATTATTCTTTGACAGCACAAGAGACCTGAGCACAGCAAGAACAGAGCTCCCTACAATTGATGGCGTTAAAGAAAAAAGGGAATATGACATCATTTTCACTAAACGCTTCCTGATAGACCACAACCTTGAGCCCTTGAACGGCCTGGAAATAGACTATATAGAAGAAGAAGGAAAAAAAATAATTGAATCAATAAAGAAAAAAGAGGAAGAAAGCATTGAATTGAATTCAGTGACATTAGACATTGAAACTTATTCAACGACAAAATTCAGCAGCCCAAAAACAGACCCTGTGCTAATTGCAGCACTCTCAACCCCGCATAAAACAATTCTTATAAGCACAAGAAAAGAATTAAAGAAAGAAGGCGTTGAAGTAAAAGAAACAGAAAAAGAATTAGTAGAAGGAATAGTGAAAGAAATAAAAGAAAAAAATTATGATGTTCTCATAACCTATAATGGCGACTCCTTTGACCTTCCTTACCTGAAAGAAAGGGCAAAAGTTTTAGGCACAAGATTTGCTATTGGAACAGACGGCTCTGAGCCATTGCTGAGAAGCCACGGGCAATATCATGCAGCAAAAACAAAAGGGATACAGCACTTTGACGCCTACCAGGTAATCAGAACAATAACAAAATTTGGAATAATAAGCCTTGTGAAGTACGATTTAGAATCAGTAATTGAAGCCCTCTTCGGTGAACCAAAAGAAAAACTCACAGCAAGAGAAATAGTGGAAATATGGGATATGGGAAAGAATTTGGGTGAATTGGCTGAATACAATAAAAGCGATGCGGTATCAACACAAAAAATTGCCTTACAATACATGCCTTTATATATTGAAATAGCAAAACTCACAAAAGAAACATTATATGAGGCAGGCAGGATTTCAGCAAGCGGAATGGTAGAAGACTTATTGATAGACAAAAGCTTCCACGAAAATAAGCTCATCCCAAACAGGCCAAAAGAAGAATTAACAAAAAAAAGGGCTGCACAGACATTCAAGGGAGGCTATGTAAAGTCACCAGAACCAGGCCTGCACGAAAACATTGTAGTATTAGACTTCAGGTCATTACACCCAAGCATCATGATTTCACACAATGTAAGCCCTGAAACACTAGACTGCAGCTGCTGTTATAAAAGCAAAAAAAATCTTAGCCCTTCAGGGCACTACTTCTGCGAGAAAAATAAAGGCTTTCTTCCAAGCGTCCAAGAAGAATTATTGAATAAGAGAATCAAGATAAAAGAAGAAATGAAGAAATTAAGCAAAAAGGATTCAAGATACAGCACCTATTATGCAAGGCAGTACGCGCTAAAAATCCTATTGAATTCTTTTTATGGATACTTGGGCTACCCGAGAAGCAGATGGTATTCCTTTGAAAGCGCCCAGTCTGTAACAGCATGGAGCAGGCATTATGTAAGGGAGATAGGCAGCAAAGCAGAAAAAGAGGAATTCAAGATCCTGTATATGGACACAGACTCAAATTTTTTGATTATACCTGAAGGAAAAACAAAAGAGGATGTAGAGAAGTTTGTGAAAAAAATCAATTCAGAGCTTCCTGGGGTAATGGAGATAGAAATTGATGGATTTTACAAGAGAGGAATTTTTGTTACAAAAAAGGAGGGAACAGCTGCAGCAAAAAAAAGATATGCATTAATAGACTATGAAGGGAACCTGAAGATAGTTGGCTTTGAGTATGTGAGAAGGGACTGGGCTCCAATAGCAAAAAACACGCAAAAAAAAGTAATTGAATTAGTGCTGAAAGAAGGAAAGCCTGAAAAAGCAATTGAGACAGTAAAGGAAGTAATAAAGCAATTAAAGGAAGGCAAAACCCTGAAAAAGGATTTGGTGATTTACACGCAAATAAAGAAATCCTTCTCCCATTATGAAGCAATTGGCCCTCATGTTGCAGCAGCAAAGAAAGCATTCAAGAAAGGAAAGGATGTAGGCATAGGAAGCATTATAGGATTCATTGTAACAAAGACAGGCACAAGCATTTCAGACAAAGCAGAATTAGAGGAGTTCGTTAAAGAAGGAAACTATGATGCTGACTACTACATTGAGCACCAAGTCATTCCAGCAGTAATAAAAATAATACAGGAACTAGGCTACAGCAAGGAAGACCTCATTCACGGAGGCAAACAGGCAACGCTCGAAACATTCAATTAAAATCAATAAAAATAGGGGGAGAAAATATGGAAGAAGAGGAATACAAACATTACATCAAAGCAGGAAAAATTTTGGGAAAAGTGCACCAGAAAGCGCGAGGCATGATAAGCCCTGGAATGAAACTGCTCGAAATTGCTGAAAAAATAGAGAAAGAAATAATTGAATTAGAAGGAAAGCCTGCTTTTCCAGTGAACCTTTCATTGAACAACAGTGCAGCGCATTACACCCCTGCATTCGATGAGGAGACAACAATAGAAGAAAAAGATTTACTGAAAGTGGACATTGGAGTGCATGTTGAAGGATTTATTGCAGACTATGCTTTTACCCTTGATTTTTCAGGAAAGAACGAAAAATTGGTTGAAGCAGCAGAAAAGGCATTAGAGAAAGCCTTTGAGGAAATAAAAGTTGGAGCGAAAATCGGAGGAATAGGAAAAACAATTGAAGAAACAATCCACTCTTACGACTTTAATCCAATACAGAACCTGAGCGGGCATGGACTAAGCGAGTACAGAGCGCATTACAGCCCTTCAATTCCAAACATAGGCAAAAAAGATGAAAGGGAAATAGAGGAAGGCAAAGCCTACGCAATAGAGCCTTTTGCCTGCAATGGATTAGGATTTGTAAAGGAGGCCCCCCAAACCCAAATATTTGAATTCAATGAAGTAAGGCCTTTAAGGAATCTTGAAGCAAGAAAAATTCTGGATAAAGTGCTTGAGGAGTACAAGACCTTGCCTTTCGCTGAAAGATGGCTTGTGAAAGAATTCGGCTCAATCAAAACAAAGATTGCGTTAAGGGAGCTCCTGCAAAGGGAATGCCTTTCACTGCATCCCATCCTCAGAGAAGAAAAAAATGTCTTGGTATCACAGGCAGAAAACTCTTTCATAGCAAAAGACAAGGAAATAATCAAGCTTGTGGAATAACAGATTAAGGCCTCAAAAAAAACAAAAGTATTTAAACCAAAACTCCATATTAATTAACAGGAATCAAAAATGAAAAAAATCCTTTTCATAATGGGCTTTGCATTGCTTTTAGCAGCCACAGCAAGCGCAGCACAGGCAACCCTACTCTCATTGCACGGGACAGTGAAAACAGCCGGAGGAGCGCCTGCTTCAGGGAGCCTCACAGTTGAAGTTTGGGATGCCAATGACTCTGCAGGCAACCTCGTTTATAGTGAATCATTTACCGGAGCAATTTCTTCAGGAAAATTTGATGTAATGTTAGGTGCTTCAACCTCGTTGAATTTGAATTACAACCAAGACTACTATTTAATGCTCATAAAAGATGGCACTACAAATTTATTTTCCTCAAGAAAAAAATTTAAGGGAGGCCAAGGGCAAGTGCAGTCAACAAGCATCCAAACAGGCTGGCCTACATTATTAAACATACTAGACATTGGCTCGAATGCAAGCACTTTTAGTGGAGTCACAAAAATAGGTAATTCAAGCAGCACTTTAGTTGTGGGAGGCGGTCTAATAGTGGATGACAACATAAATTATTACCGAGAACAAGGACACTATGTTACTGACCCTGCCTTGGGAACATCTGTCCCTCACAATGACTTGAGAATTATTTTTGGCACTGCCGTTATTCTTGCAGGAACTAACAGTATTCCTGTTAATTTTGGATTCAATTTTGACATAGGTCCATATTCCGTTGTTGCAATACCTGAAGGTACTTCTAGTGGGGGGGCGTGGTACATTACTAATAAGACGGGCTCAAGTTTTATTATTAATCAACCAACTAATGCAACAGCAAACACAACATACGATTATATTGTA
The DNA here is from genome assembly GCA_040755695.1 of Candidatus Diapherotrites archaeon. Classification (NCBI taxonomy): domain Archaea; kingdom Nanobdellati; phylum Candidatus Iainarchaeota; class Candidatus Iainarchaeia; order Candidatus Iainarchaeales; family Candidatus Iainarchaeaceae; genus Candidatus Iainarchaeum; species Candidatus Iainarchaeum sp. Next base: position 189,153 of record JBFMAK010000003.1, read on the forward strand.
ATAGGATATTATGTTGAAAATCCTCCGTGCGGTGCCCCACCACTGCCGCCATGCCCATAATTAATAAACAAAAAAATAAAACAATCAACTTTGAAAACAATTTGCTTTTATGAAGAAGAAAATTGAAAAAAAAGAAAAATCGAATAATTATTACAGGGTTGGATTTTTTGCACTATTAATTATAGTTGCTGGACTAATTATTGGAATAACCACCCAAAACTATTTTATTCCAAAAAGCGCTGGAAACCAAGCGAAAGAAAAGGAAGACAAGAACAAATACTCTGTTGACTTGAATATAAATAATATTGCAGGCCAGTTCCAGCCTGTAATAGACAAACTTTTATTACACGAAGAAATGAAGAACTATAACGGAAAACAGGCCACAATACAAGAGTTAACAGAAAAAGACTTGAATATGCTAAAAACAAAATATCCTGTAATATACGGTGATGCCAAGGCAGGGCAATACCTGTTCCTTTACTCTGACTTATTAGTAATATATGATTTCGAGAAAGACAAGATAGTGAAATCCTTTGTGGTTCAGGACATCAATATAGGCTGAATTAAGAGAATTAAATCAAAACATTTAAATGCAGTGAAAGCCTAAAATAATAACATGAAGAAAATTTTCTTGGTTTCGCTGATTTTCATTTCATTGATTTCTTTAGTGAGCGCTTTCACTGAGCCAAATTATAACGGTTATACGACAGAAGCGTTTGTCGAAGAAGCCGCCTATAATGAGCCAAATTATAACGGTTATACAACCAGATTTTATATTACGCAGATGCCAGTAGGCGTTGAACCAAATTATAATGGTTATACAACCAGCTTGGGGGATTATGGAGAGGTAACAGGCGCAGGCAATCCAATAACAAAGGTTTCAGTTGGCTCTGACAAAAATTCTGCAACGCCTCCAGCAACAATAGTTTTTGATGTGAACGTTGACGGCGGAGAAACGCCTTACACTTATACTTGGACTTTTGGTGATGCCAATGTAACCTATATTTCTGGCGGGAACAAGATAACAATGCCCCATACTTTTAGTGGCTCAGGGGTATACAATGTAAGAGTGCTAGTATATGACAGTGCATTCCAGTCTTCTTCAGGCCAAAAGACTGTTACCTTGACTTTTTATGGTTCTTCGCCTAACATACTCAAAATGCTTGACTTGAAAGTAAATCCTGTTACAGTAAAGCTGAGGGAAACAATAAGCATTAAAGTGCTTGTAAAGAAACTGAATGTTTCAAACGAGGATGTGACAGTTTCAATTATTACAACAGACGGCCAAGGAAACCAGCTTCAAGTAATTCCTGTTTATACTTCTTCAGCTCAAATTTCCCTCAATGAAACAAAAGAATTTGACTTCAATTATCTTGTCTTGCCTCAATTAAAAGAAAACACTACATACTACATTAAGGCTGTTGCTTCAAGCCCAGGGGAAGCACTAGAACAGGCAGGAGACAATTCCCTGACAACAGGATTCACTGTAGTGAAAGTGAAGAAACTTCCTCCATTAGCTGAAACACAATTATTTTTGCTGCCATTAATTGCCTTTATCGTATTATTCTTTATAAGGAGGCAAAAGAAATGATTGAACTGAACAGGAAAGACATCGTATTCATAATTTTAATCGCTTTGAGCATAATTCTGTGGGCCTATTTTTTTAATGCAAGCGGGATTGCCTTGAAAGAATTATTCAATTTCACCAGCATTGGCTCAATAACAAGCAAAATTACCTCTTCTTCATTTATTTTGTTCCTGCTTTTATTCCCGTTAACAATTGCATTAATTGCAGTATACAGCAAGACAAGAAAAGACAAAATAATATCAATTATTTCCTCTCTTATTGGAGTTCTAATAGGATTGATTGTATCATTGCTTGCATTCAGCAATTTAACAGAACTATGGATTGCAGGGCTCTTTTATTTGATAGGCATAACGCTCTCAATTGAAATGACCTACACGAGGCTGGAAGAATTAAAGAAATACATTGCCTTCAGGATACTGGGCGAAGCAAGCCACAAAATAGTATTGCTTACTGCAGTAGGCCTATTCTTAAGTGCAATACTGATCACCCTACCAGACAAAGAAAGCTTCAGCAAAGACCTAGAACAAAGCCTCATCAACAATGCATTAAAGGGAGTGACAGGAAAAGACAATTCTTTGACTGAAGTGTCCGCAACGGCAATGATTGCAATGCAGAAAGAAACAGTACAGCAATTGACAGCACAAGAACAATTCCAGAAACTGAAGACATCAACAGACCCTAACGCCCAAGCATATGCCCTGTCAATAGAACAACTGCAAAACTATATGAGCACACCAGAATACAAACAACAAGTATTAGAAGAAGCGCAAAAAAAACAGGAGAGTTCAGGCAGCACAATAGGAGAAGAACAAGTTCAGGCAACACTTGAATCAATGAAACAAAAAATGCCCTTGTACGGCCTCATAATGAACTACATGTGGCTTATAGTGTCATTCGCCTTGATGTCAATATTCCTGCTAATAGGAAACACCATATTCTGGTTTTTGGCAGTAGCTTACGGCCTAATAATAAATTTCATAGCAGAAAGCATTTACAAAACACAAAACAATTAATTTAAACTAATTATTCCACAAAACTATTTATTTAAAGCCCCCGTGGTCCAACCAGGATAAGACACGAGCTTGCGGCGGACCCTTTTCTTTTTCCCGAAAAAGAAAAGTGTTACGGTATCCCAAAAGAAAAAGGGGTAATTAATTTTTGTCTGCAAACAGCTTGCAATCCGGGTTCAAATCCCGGCGGGGGCGTGGGCTTTGGGACATAATTTTAGTGTGTTTTTAGGTTAGGATAACGATGTAGGCTCTTTTTCCAATATATTTTTTGGGAACGTCTGCTTTTGCTGATGTTCCGAATGGCGTTATGGTTCTTTCTAGTA